>CALVHW010000001.1 GCA_944328905.1 uncultured Clostridia bacterium
GCCGCCGCTTTGAAAAAGGGGCGGCTCTGCGTTCGGTTTTTCCTCTGCCACTCGTCGCAACAAGGTAATTTTCGCGCGCGGCTTTTCGCCGCTTGCTTTTATACGCTTGTTGCTCCTCTTCCCAAAAAATCTTTGCTTCGCAAATCTTTTTCGGGATGCCCTGTTTGTTTAGGTGCTCTCCATTATAGAAAACGCGGCATTCACCTTTTCCGCCAGAGGCGCTTATCGCGCAAATTGGGGGCGCTTTGGCAAAAGCGTGGTTTTGCCACGCACAAGTAAAAAATATACTCGGCGAAATCTTTTCGGGCTGCCGAAAACATTTCGTCCGATTTTTTAGGGCGACACCGCCGTTCAAACGCTTTCAGCGTTTTCTGCGGCGTTTTCTCCCTCTTTTTGCCCCTTTTAAGGGCTCATCTTTATAGAATGGGCAAAAATTCACCCTCTTCCCATAAGCCGTAAGTATGCGGCAAATTGTGGGCGCTTTTTGAGAAACGCGGTTCTCAAACGCGCAAACAGATTATTTTAAAACAATTTACCGTACGGCTTTCCGTCTTGGGGTATGGGGCAATCGCCCCATATTGGCTTTTAACTCTGCGCACAGTGGGCGGGGCAAGAACCGCAAAAGCAATTTCGCGCCCTTTATCAGCCAAAATTTGCATAACATTGCGTACAGCCATTTCAGCCGCGCAAATATTTTAATTCAACGAGCCTTTGCGGACTCAAAACTATTACTTCTGCCCGTCCAGCAGATCCGGCCGTTTTTCGCGGGTGAGTTTTTCTGACTGCTGGCGGCGCCATTTATCGATTTCGGCATGGTTGCCGCTGCGCAGAACTTCCGGCACCGCAAGGCCGCCGTATTCGACCGGGCGGGTGTACTGCGGGTACTCCAACGCGTTTTCCGAAAAACTTTCCTGCACCAGCGACGAAGTGTTGATCACCCCGTCTACATACCGCGCTAAACAATCGACCAGCACCATGGCTGGCAGTTCCCCGCCCGTGAGCACGTAGTCGCCGATGCTGATCTCCTCGTCGATAAAAAGGTCGATAACGCGCTGGTCCACCCCCTCGTAGTGCCCGCACAGCAGCACGATATGGTCGTACTCCAACAGCGAAAACACCTTTTGCTGGCGCAGCGTTTCCCCTTTGGGCGAAAGATAGATGCGCCGCGCTTTATGTTCGGGGTCGAGCACGGCGATCGCCGAGCCGATGGGCTGGGGCGTCATGACCATGCCCGCGCCGCCGCCGAAGGGGTAATCGTCGCACTTTTTGTGCTTATCTTCCGAATAATCGCGGATGTTTACGACGTTGATCTGTATTTTGTTTTCTTTTTGCGCCCTGCCTAAAATGCTCGCCGAAAGGGGCGCGAACATTTCGGGGAAGAGCGTTAAAATGTCGATCTTCATTCTTCAAAAATAGTTTCCAGCAGCGAAATTGCGAACAGGTCGTGCATTTCGCGGGTGGGATGGTTGATGTGGTTGCTGAGTAGTGCCGTGGTGTCTACGTCCGCCGCGCGCAGTTTTTGCCAACGCGCGAAGCAGTCGCACACTTTCACTCCGCATTCTTGCGCCGCCGCCTTTGCCTCTTGCAGATACGCCGCCAGCCTGCCCTCTTTGGAAACGGCTGCCACGCTCTCGGCGGGCGCTTTCAGCGCGGCGTGCGGAATGTTGCAGTCTACATACTCGCACATGGAATTGGGCGTCATGAAAATGACTTCGCTGCCGCTCTCTTTGAGTTTTGTAAAAATTTCGCGCAGGGCGGATACGTACGCCGCGCGCTTTTCCGGTTCCGGCCCCGCCATGCAGTCGTTCAGGCCGTAGCACACGACGGTGAGGTCGGGATGGTACGGCAGAATGTCGCGCGCGAGGCGTTTGGCGCCGTTTTGGGCGTTGTCGCCGCTGATGCCCGCGTTGACGAGGTTGATCTGCGCGCGCGGGTACAGATAGTTCAGCATACGCACGAGGCGCGCCGAATAGGCGTTGTGCCGCTCGAACACGGTATCGAACGACGTTTCGCTCGTAAGATACAGTTCGAAACAGCCGTTGGTGACGCTGTCTCCCAAAAAGGCGATGGTCGCCGCCTCCGCTCCGAACAGATTTGAATTTTTACCGTTCAGTTTTTCTAAAATTTTCATGATTTTCCTCCTTGCCGCGCCCTGTTCGGGTGCGCCGCTTTCGGGTTCGCTGTTTTCGGGGCGCCCCTTTCGAGCCGGCGCTTTTGCGGGCGGCCACCCTTTCCGGCGGCTTTTTTGCCTGCGTTATTGCACGGACGTTTTATTGCTCGGCCGCCACCTCGTAAAAGCGTTTTTCGTTGACCGTGATCTTTTTGTTTTCCACGTCTACCGCGGCGATCACGCCCTCGGCGGCGGGGAACATATACTCTTTTTCTTTACCCGCCAACACGAAAATATCCGTGTGCGCGGGCAGAACGTCGGCAATTTCGCCCAAACGTGCCCCCGTTTCCGTGACCACTTCGCAGCCGACGAGATCGACGATGTAGTACCTGCCCTCTTCGGGCGCGGGCGCCTCTTCGCGCAGGGCTTCGACCTCTTTTCCGCGCAGAAGTTCGGCCGCGTTCCGATCCGCCACGCCGGCGAGCGTGAGATAGGCAAAACCGCCGCCCGCGCGCGCGGACAAAACGCGGTATTCTTTTCCGCCCAAAAACACGGTGCGGAAATTTTTGATGTAAGCCGCGTCGTCTAACAGCGGCTTTATTTTCAGTTCGCCGCGGATGCCCTGGGGTTTGAGCACTTCGCCGATGACCAGTTTTTCGCGCATATATTCTCCATAGAAAAAAGAGGGAAAACCTGCATTTTCCCTCCGGGGCGCGGCGTTATTCCGCTTTGCCTTTTTCTTTGATTTCGATGTTGTATTTTTTGCCCTCTTTGGCGGACGCGCAGCGCACGAGCGTGCGGAGCGCCTTGGCGATCTTGCCCTGCTTGCCGATCACTTTGCCCATATCAGACTCTTCCAAAAGCACGATAATGTCGGTGCCGCGGTCTTTTTCTTCGACGCGGTATTCGATTTCGTCTTTATGCTCGGCAAACTGTTCCACAACGTATTTTACAAGTTCCAGCATAGATCCGTTCCCCCGCCGCGATTACTTCTTTTTGCGCACTTTCGTTCTGGGGGCGGAAAGTTTGGCGGGCTTTTCGATGATGCCCTGGCGGATGAGCAGCGTTTTTACCGTTTCGGTAGGCTGCACGCCCTTGGAAAGCCAGTCTTTCGCCTTGTCCGCGTCGATCACGATCTCTTCGGGCTGGGAAGTGGGATTATAATGCCCGACCTTTTCGATGTACTCGCCATCGCGCGCCTTTCTCGAATCCACCACAACGATACGATAGAAGGGGCTCTTTTTGTCGCCCATTCTCGTAAGTCTCATTTTAACTGCCATTGTATTGCTCCTTTACAGAAAAATATTTTTTGCTTTGTTTTGCGCGGCCTTTTGCCGCAGCATTGCCATTATACTCCTATAAAAAACGCCTGTCAAGCATTTTTACCTGACAGGCGGAAAATTTTACTCTTCTTCTGTTTCGCGGGGAAGAACGCTTCCGTTCGGGCCGTCTGCAATGCGCCATTTGAGAGAACTTGCGATAATGTATGATTCGGCAGGCTCTTCCAAACCTTCGCCGACGGATTTCGGATCGAACTCGCTGTTCGACCACACGATCACGCGGGGATGAGCAAAATGCTCGCACGGCAAAATTCCGTCGAAAAATTTGATGAATGCCTCAAAGATCTCGTTCAGGTAATTGTCCTGCAATCCGATCAGCCGAAAACGGCGCACGCCCTCGAAATACAGTTCGAGGTAATACGGCTCCCATTGGCTGTGAAAGAGCACCAACAGGCGCTGCCCGCCGGGACCGAACCACATCGCGCCGTCCTCTGCGACATGCGTGCCGCTCACATACTGCGCGGAAACAATACATGCATCGTGAAACCAACTGTACGCATCCTGCAATTCCCGTATATCTTCATCGGTTTGCACCTGTTTCCACTCCATAATCCCCCCCCTCGCAGCAGTGCGCGCTTACCGCATAAACGGCAGGCGTTTGCCGCTTTTGAATTGCTTCATCATGGTTTTCGTCTGTTCGAACTGCTTTAAAAGTTGATTGATCTCCTGCACGGTGGTGCCGCTGCCCGCCGCGATGCGCTTTTTGCGCGACGAGTTGATGATTTCCGGGCGTTCGCGCTCCTTTTTCGTCATGGAAAGAATCATCGCTTTGAGCCGCTCGACCTTCTTTTCGTCGAAATCGCTCTCCTTTATTTTCAGCTTGCTCATGCCCGGCATCATTCCCATCACCTGCGAGATGCCGCCCATCTTTTTGAGGGATTCGAACTGTTCGAGGTAGTCTTCGAGCGTGAACGACGCCTCGCGCAGTTTCTTTTCCATCTTTTTCGCCTGTTCTTCGGTGACGGCTTCCTGCGCCTTTTCGATGAGCGATAAAACGTCGCCCATGCCTAAAATGCGCGATGCCATGCGGTCGGGATAGAACGGCTCCAGATCGGTGAGTTTTTCGCCCACGCCGATGAACTTGATGGGCTTGCCCGTGACCGCCTTGATGGAAAGGCAGGCGCCGCCGCGGGTATCGCCGTCGAGTTTGGTCAAAATCACGCCCGTCACGTTGAGGCGCTTGTTGAAGGTTTCTGCCACGTTCACGGCGTCTTGCCCCGTCATTGCGTCGACGGTGAGCAGGATCTCGTTCGGGTGTACTTCCGAAACGATGTTTTCCAGTTCCGTCATGAGCGCGTCGTCGATGTGCAGGCGGCCGGCGGTATCGATGATGACGGTATCGTACCCCATCGAGCGTGCCTCTTCGACGGCCTGTTTTGCCGTTTTAACGGGGTTTTGCGTGCCTTTTTCGAACACCGGCACGCCCGCTTTGCCGCCCACCACCTGCAACTGGTTGATGGCGGCGGGGCGGTAGATGTCGCCCGCGACCAAAAGCGGCTTTTTGCCCTGTTTTTTGAGCAGGAGCGCCAGCTTGCCGCACAGCGTGGTTTTGCCCGCGCCCTGCAGGCCGCACATCATGATGATCGTGGGCGGGCGGTCGGCCACTTCCAGTTTGGCGTTGGTGGAACCCATCAGCGCGACGAGTTCGTCGTTGACGATTTTAATGACCTGCTGGGCGGGGTTGAGGCTTTTGAGGATCTCCTGCCCCACCGCCTTTTCGGAAACGTCGGCAATGAATTTTTTGGCGACGAAAATGTTGACGTCCGCCTCCAGAAGCGCCACGCGCACCTCGCGCATCGCGCCCTTTATTTCCAGTTCGGTCAAACGGCCGTGCTTTGTAAGTTTGGAAAAGATGTGATTCAGTCTGTCGGACAGAGAGGAAAACAGTGCCATGCGGCTCCTCCTTATTGGTTATTGTTCGGATTGCGGCTCTTCGCCGATTTGCAGGACAGATAATATTTCATCGATTTCGGCGGCATATTCGGGGTGCTTTCCGGCAAAGGCGGAGAGTTTTTCCGCCGCGGCCGCCGCTCGCTGCGCCGCCTGTACGATATGCAGTTTTTCTTCGTACTCATCCAAAAGCGCGCGGCTCTTGGCGAGCATTTCGGATACGCTCTGCTTGGACGTGCCCTTCTGCTCGGCGATTTCGGTGAGCGACAGATCGCACATATAATACAGTTCGCACACCTCTTTTTGGTGCTCCGTTAAAAGCGCGCCGTAGGCGTCGAACAGTTGCAGATATTTGAGATCTTTCATGTTTTGCCTCTTACCTCAGCATTATAACGCATTTTGCGAAGGCGTGTCAAACGGTTGGCGCAAAAGAAGGCAAGTTTTTCTGCCGCCGGGCGTACAGGCTGCGGAAAATGCAAAATCCGGCGCCGTTTGTTCTTTTTTTGCTTGCAATCGGGCAAAATATGTGCTAAACTTGACGGTATGGAAATGTGGAAGATCGATAAGAATTTTGCACCCGGCAACGTGCAGGCGGACGGCAATGTGACGCGCTACGCCCTGCCCTGCGCGCCCTTCAATTTATACGGCGTTTATTACGACGCGGCCGAACAGCGTTTCGCGCGGCTGCCCGCAGACGTGGCGGCGACGACGAGCGAGGGCGTTGTTTGGCTGCGCACGCATACTTCGGGCGGGCGGCTGCGTTTTGCCACCGATTCCGACTATTTTGAAATAACGGTGCGCTATAATATTTTGGAACTGTACTCACATATGCCCCTTTCCGCATCGGCGGGATTCGTGCTGATCGACGAAACGGATGAAAACCGCCCCGTGTTCGCCGGCGCGTTCCGCCCGGAAGCGGCAAATAAAGAAGGCTTTGCCGGTTCGGTACTGCTGGCAGGCGGAAAAATGCGGCAGTATACGCTGTATTTCCCCCTCTACAACGAGGTGACGGGCGTACAGATCGGGCTGAAAGAGGGCGCCCGAGTGGCGGCCGGCAGGCCGTACAGACCGGGCGGGCCGGTGCTGTACTACGGTTCTTCCATCACGCAGGGCGGCTGCGCCTCGCGCCCCGATAACTGCTACCCCGCATACATATCGCAGTGGACGAACACCGATTACATCAACCTCGGATTCAGCGGCAACGGAAAGGCGGAACCGGCGATCGTAAAATACCTCGCCGCGATCCCCTGCCGCGCCTTTGTGTGCGACTACGACCACAACGCGCCCGATGCGGAGTATCTGCAAAAGACGCACCGGCCGCTGTACGAAGCATTCCGCGCCGCACAGCCGGATACGCCCGTTCTGTTTATGACCAAGCCGGACTTTGACTTCGACCCGCAGGCGAAAGAGCGCCGCGCCGTCATACGGGACACTTATGATTTTGCGCGCGCAAACGGCGATAAAAAGGTGTACTTTTTAGACGGCGAAACACTGTTCGGAAAAGCAGACCGCACGCACTGCACCGTAGACCGCTGCCATCCCACCGACCTCGGGTTTTACTTTATGGCCAAAGCCGTGTACGAAAAACTGTGCGAGGCGGGCGTATTCGGCAAATAAATGCAATAAGGAAAGCGCGGCCGCGGCGGAAACATTTCCGCCGCGGCCGTTTTGTTTTGAACCGCGCACTGTTTTCGGGTGTACGTTGTTTATTTTTCATGCACACCGATGTGCGTTTATTTTCAAAAACAGGATGCAATCATTTTTCGAACGCGCCGCCGTTTTTATCGCCGTTATCGCCGGCGTTTTCGCCCGAACCGTTTTCATTTGAACCGCGGCCGCGCCTGCCTTTGCCGAATTTTTCGCGCACGGCCTGCAAACGCTGTATATTCCTTTCATGAAGCTCGCGCACCGCGTCCGCCAAGGACGCGCCCGCGAAGGGGAACAGGAAGCGCCGTTTTTGTCGGCTCGCCGCGCGCCGCTCATTGAGGGCAGCTTTGAGCTGTTCGTAATGCACGGCCTCTTTGAGCTGCGCCGCGGCCTTGCGGATTTTGAGCGATACGTTGAAACTGATGCACAGGTCGACGAAAAAGATGCCGTAAAAGGAGCCGACGACGAAGATCATCCAGATATTGTCCGCCGCCCACACCGCCGCCGTGTGCAGAGGCTCGAAGAGCAGGTACACGAACAGCGCGGCGATGATGCCCCACAGTAGCGAAAAGAGCGGGCAGATGATGCCCCGGATGTTGCCCCAGCGGCCCGAATAATCCCACAGTTTGATCTTCATGCCCTTGATGAAGATGAGGCCGGTGACGTATTCGAGCAGGGTGAGCGCCACGGTGAGCAACAGCACCAGCCCCCAGCGCGGCAGAGGGATAAAGCAGGCGCCGTACAAGAGCACGGTGCCCGCGCCGTACATGGGCAGATACGGGCCGTTGAGAAAGCCGGGGTTGATCCACTTTTTCATGCTGAAAAAGCGGCGGAAAAACAGTTCGATCACCCAGCCGCCGACCGAACCGAGCATATACAGAAAAGTGAGGCGGAAAAAGACCATACGCTACCTGTATTTGTATGCCGCAAAGGCAGGTTAAATGATGCCTTCGGTGAACTCTTCGGCGTCGAAAAGTTCGAGGTCTTCGAGTTTTTCGCCCGTGCCGACGAACACGACGGGGATTTTCAGTTCGCCGCACAGCGACACCACGAACCCGCCCTTGGCGGTGCCGTCGAGTTTGGTCAAAACGATGCCGTCGAGTTCGACAGCCTCGTCGAACAGGCGCGCCTGCGAAAGCGCGTTCTGCCCCGTGGTGGCATCCAGCACCAAAAATTTATAGAAATGCGCCTCGGGGTAATCGCGCCGCACCACGCGGTCCATCTTTTTGAGTTCTTCCATGAGGTTCGCCTTTACGTGCAGGCGGCCGGCCGTATCGACGATGACCACGTCCGTCTTTTTGGCTTTGGCCGAGGCGATCGCGTCGTAGACGACGGCGGAGGGATCGCTGCCCTCTTCGTGCTTGACGATGCGCACTTTGGCGCGGTCTGCCCACACCGAAAGCTGATCGGACGCCGCCGCGCGGAATGTATCTGCCGCCGCCACAGTGACGCTCTTTTTTTCGCGCACGAAATAGTTTGCGAGTTTGCCGATGGTGGTGGTTTTGCCCACGCCGTTGACGCCCACGAGCATGATGACGGCGGGGTATTCGATTTCCGGAACTTCCGCCTCGCAGAGGGTATCTTCGATGACGTCTTTCAAAAGGTCGATGACGTACTGCTTGTCTTTTAGTTTTTCTTTTTTCGCCTCCGCGCGGATTTGCTCGACGATGTCTTCCGCCGTGAGCACGGAGATGTCGGCGGAAATTAAGATCTCTTCGAGTTCGTCGTAGAAATCGTCGCCGAGGTCTTTGGAAAACAGCGCGGAAAGCTTCGACGAAATGTTATCTTTCGTCTTTTTGAGTGCGCCGATGATTTTGCCGAAAATGCCCATAAAAACCTCCATACTTCCTTCGCGCAAATTCTTTCAAAAGAGATGAAAGAATTTGCTTGATTTGAGAGAAAACCCGCGGGCGCGCCGCTATGCGGGCTTGGCCGCCTGTTTTCTCTCTGCGCGCGATACTTTATTTCGCTCTCAAAATTATAATCGCGCGCATTCACTCTTTCCGCATAAGCCGAATGTTTTCGGCAATTTGAGGGCGCTTTCCGAAAAGCGTGGTTTTCGGACGCGCAATAAATTATTTTAGTTCACAAAATTTGTTTTTTAGCGGCAAAAACAAATTTTCGTGATTTTGATGGAGACACCGCCGCGCGCCGCTGGAAAGGCGGCTGTGCGGCGTTTTCTCCCTCTTTTTGCCCTTTTTTAGATGCCCTCCATTATAGAACGGGCAAAAATTCACCCTCTTCCCGCAAGCCGAAGTGTCGGCAAATGGAGTGCGCTGGCGCAGAGACGCGGCTCTGCTTGCGCAAGAAAATTATTATATCTTCGCGAACGCGAAAAATTATTTTAGTTCACAAAATTTTTTGCCGAGGGAGTTATAATGGAATATAATAAATTTTCCGTGAACCGCTCCGAACGCTCCGCGTTCTGACCGCTTCCCGTCAAATTTATTATAACTCCCGTTTCACCGCGATTTTATCGTTATCTGCCATATTTGTTTTTGGCAGGTATGATTGACAAAATTTTTGCTGTTTGCTTGATTTTGCGTTTTTAGGCTGATAAAGGGCGCGGAAATGCTTTGCAACTTTACCCTACCGCCCGCGCGCACATTTTATTCGGCTAATATGGGGCTATCGCCCCATACCCCAAGATAATGACTCGCGCGAGTAAAAACATTAAAATAATTTACTGCGCGTGGCAAAACCACGTTTTTGCCTAAGCGCACCCAATTTGTCGCAAACCTGCGACCTGAGCGGGTGAATGCGGCGCGCGTATAAATGGAGAGCGCCTAAAAATGCGCGCCGCAGAGGGCAGAGCCCTCAAAATCACGGAAAATTTGCGAACTCTTTTCGCAAATTTTCGTGAAAAAGTTAGGCTACGGTATCCCCGCCGAGTTTGCTCTCCACCTCCGACAGTTTGACGG
Organism: uncultured Clostridia bacterium; assembly: GCA_944328905.1. Classification (GTDB taxonomy): domain Bacteria; phylum Bacillota; class Clostridia; order Christensenellales; family Borkfalkiaceae; genus Borkfalkia. Next base: position 9,909 of record CALVHW010000001.1, read on the forward strand.
AGACGATTTTGGAAACGCCCTTTTCTTCCATGGTAACGCCGAAGAGGCTGTCTGCCTTTTCCATGGTGGGTTTGCGGTGAGTGATGACGATAAACTGCGTTTCTTTGGCGAATTTCTTTAAGAACTGCGCGAATTTATCGACGTTCGCCTCGTCTAATGCCGCCTCGATTTCGTCGAGCACGCAGAAGGGCATGGGGCGCAGCATCAGGATGGCGAACAGGATGGCGATCGCCGTGAGCGCGCGCTCGCCGCCCGAAAGCAGCGAAATTTTGGTGAGTTTTTTGCCGGGCGGGCACGCCACGATCTCCACGCCGGCAGACAGCGGATCGTCGCACTCGGAATAATCCATTTGCAGTTCCGCGCGGCCGCCGCCGAACAGTTCTTTGAACAGTTTTTTGAAGTTTTCGTTGATCTGGTTGAAGCCTTCGTCGAACTGCTTTTGCATTTCGCCTTTTAGCTCTTCGAGTGCGGCGGTGGTGTCGTCGATGCCCTTTTGCACGTCGTCGCGCTGGGTGCACATTTCCTGGTACTGGGCGTTGAGCGTTTCGTACTCCTCGAGCGCGTTGTGGTTGATGGCGCCGAGCGCGCCGATTTCCCGCTTTAAGCGGTTGACCGCCGTTTGCCCCTCTTTGGGATCGAATTCGTCGCTCTTGTATTGCAGGCAGCTCTCGTACGTTTCCTGGTACTCTTCGTCGATGCGCGCCTGCAGATTTTCCAGGTCGGAATCGATTTTGGTGAGTTCGATCTCCTGTTTGTGGCGCTCTTCGGAAAGCTGCTCGATGCGGTCGTTGAGGGTGCGCGTTTGGCCGAGCACGCCTTCGAGTTCGGCGTTGAGCGTTTGCTTTTCTTGCTGCCCCGCCGCCTGGCGCGCGCGCAGGGCGGAGAGTTCTTCGCGCTGCCGGGGCGTGAACGCCGCTTTTTCCGCCATGTCTTTGAGGTCGACAATGGTGGCGGCGATGTTTTTTATATTGCTGTTGGCATCGGCGATGCGCCTTTCCAGTTCCTCTTTTTCGCGGGAAAGGCGGAGAACATCGCCGCGGCTCGCCTCGGCGCCGGCGTTCCACTGCGCGATGTACACCTGCAGCACGTTCTGGCGCATATTGCGCTGGCCGAGTTCGGATTTGAGTTTATCGTACTCGCTTTTGCGGCGGTCGGATTCGCCCTCGGCGTCGCTCTTTAACCGGGCGATCTGTTCTTCGCCCTCGGCGGATGCGGAAAAGTCGCTGTCGATGCCCTTTAAGCGCTCGTAGAGGACGGCGAGGGTATCTTCCTGCACTTGCAGGTCCTTTTCTTCCTGCTCGCAGCGGGCGGTGAGCGATTGCTTTTTTTCAGCGAGCGCCGCGATGCGCGAGCGCGCCTCCTGAAAACTTTCGCGCAGCATTTCCAGTTCCTGCATGCCCTTGTTTTTCTTTTCTTCGAGCGCGGCGCGCTTGGCGGTGAGTTCCGCCTTTTGCTTTTCGGCGGCGGCGATGTTCGCGCGCGTCTCTTCGATGCGGCGCTCGTTGGCGAGGAAGTTGCTGCCGCCCTCGCGCCGCGAGCCGCCCGTCATCGAGCCGCTCGTGGAGATGACGTCGCCGTCGAGCGTGACGATGCGGAAAGCGTGCGGATACTTTTTGGCGATATCCGTGGCGCTCGCGATGGTGTCGGCGATGAGCGTGTTGCCGATGAGATTGTAGATGACGTTGTCGTAATATTTATCGTAGCGGACGAGGTCGTTGGCAAGCCCCACGGCGCCCTTTTCTTTCAATGCGCGGCGGGTGTACTCCGTTTCGTAGCGCGGCTTTAAGGAGGCGACGGGCAAAAAGGTGATCTGCCCGCCCTTGGTGCGCTTTAAGTACTCGATGAGCCAGCGGGCATCGTCGCTGGTGGCGGTGACGATGTTCTGCATGGCGCCGCCGAACGCCGTTTCGATGGCGACTTCGTACTTTTCGTCCGTCTTGACGATGTCGGCAATGACGCCCTTGACGCGCTTGGAAATTTCCGGATCGCGGCGGGCGTCGCCCATGAGTTTTTTGACGGAGAATTTATAGCCCTCGAAATCGTTCTTGACGCTGTTGTAGAAGCGCCCGCGGTCGGAAAGGGCGGAAATGCGCGCGCCGCAGTCGAAAATCTGTTCGGAAACGGCGTCTGCCTCGGTGACCAGCGCGGCGATCTCTTCCTCTTTTGCCGCCTTGATCTCCTTTTCGCGCGAGAGGTATTCTTCCACCTCGTCGTGCCAGGAAACGCAGTCGGCGAGCGCCTTTTTATCCTCCGCGAGTTTGGCGCGGATCTCTTCCGCCGCGGCGGCGATTTCGTTTATGCGCTCCTGCACCGCCTCTTTTTTGGCCGAAAGCGTGCCGATGTTCTGGCGGATCTCGGAGAGGTTTTCCAGGCGGTCGATGACGCTTTTGTGCGATTCGCCTTCGAGCGCCTCGTATTCGGACAGTTTGCCCGTGAGTTCTTTGACCTCTTCGGCGAGTTGGGCGCTCTCTTTCTGCGCGCCCTCGATTTTGGAAAGCAGGTCTTTGACGTTCGCCTCGGCTTTTTCCGCCTCGACGGCGATGGCCGCGATGCGCGCGGCGCTCTCTTCGGAGACGCGTTCCTCGTTTTTTTGCTGTTCGAGGAAGAAGGAGATGCGCTCGCGGATGACTTTGGCGTCGCCCTCCTTTTTTTCTAAATCGACGGTGTATTTGAGGATCTCGTCGCTCAAAGATTGCAGCGTCTGGTCGATCTCCGCGATGCGGCGGCGGGCGGAAGCGTACTTTTCTTCCAGCGATTCCACGCGCTCGCGGTTTTCGGCGATCTCGCTTTGCAGGCTGTCGGCGCGGATGCGGATGGCGGCGCGCGCCGATTCGGCGTTGTCGTGCTTGTATATGTAGAGGTTGATTTCGTTGTGTTTGAGCTGCTCGTACAGTTCTTTGTATTTTTTCGTCTTTTCTGCCTGGCGCGCGAGGGGGGTGAGCATATGCTCGACCTCGCCCATCCTCTGCAGGAAAATATTGAGGTTGGTGTAGGAGTTGGAGAGGCGCCGCTCGATATCCTGCTTGCGCGATTTGAACATGATGATGCCCGTCGCCTCTTCGAAAATGGCGCGGCGGTCTTCGGGTTTGGCGTTCATGATTTGCTCGATTTTGCCCTGGCCGATGATGGAATACCCCTCTTTGCCAAGGCCGACGGCGTGCAGGCGGTCGACGATGTCTTTCATGCGGCAGGGCTGCTTGTTGATGGCGTACTCGCTTTCGCCGCTGCGGAACAGGCGGCGCGTGAACGCCACTTCGTCGTATTCGAGATCCTCGAACATACGCGTGGAGTTATCGAACGTGAGCGTGACCTCGCAGAACGACTGGCTCTTACGCTGCTGCGTGCCGCCGAAAATGACGTCCTGCATATTGGAGCCGCGCATGGTCTTGGCCGACTGTTCGCCGAACACCCAGCGGATGGAATCGGCCACGTTGCTCTTGCCGCAGCCGTTCGGCCCGACGATGCAGGTGACGCCGTTATCGAATTTGATTTCGGTTTTATCCGCAAAGGATTTGAAACCGTTGAGTTCGACTTTTTTGAAATTCAAAACCTATTCTCCCTTTATAAGGCATTGCAGCAACTGCTTTGCCGCCGATTTTTCTGCCGCGCGCACCGTTTTGCCCGTGCCGACGGCGCTTTTGCCCGCCGCCGTCGCCTGTACGGTAAAGACGGGCGCCACGTCTTCCCCTTCCCGCCGCACAAGTTCGTATGCGGCGCGCGGAAGGTGCCTGCCCTGCAAGTATTCTTGCAATTCCCCTTTATAGTTCGGCTCCGCCTGCTGCGCCAGCGGCAGGTACGCCGCCACGAATTTTTGCGCGGGGACGATGCCGCCGTCGAGATAAATGGCCGCCACGATCGCCTCGAACAGGCTGGAAACCGCCTTTTTGCCCGGATCGCCGCGCATACCCGCGGAGATGCGCAGGTATTTTTCCAAACCCAAGGCGCGCACGGCCGATTCGAGCGGGGCTGCCGAAACGCAGCGGATGCGCCGCGCCGTCATCTCCCCTTCGCGCTCGCCGCCCGCGCGGTACAGCGCGTCGGCGACCAGAAAGCCGAGCAGGGCATCGCCCAAAAATTCCAGCCGCTCGTTGCTCTCGCAGCCGTGCTCGCCCGCATAGGAAGCGTGCGTGAAACACGTTTCCAGAAGGCGCTTATCGCGGAACGTATAGCCGATTTTTTGTTCGATTTCGGAAAAAACGTCAGTGTTCGGCACCGGTACCCGCGGCGGCCGCCGCCTCCCAATCGACGCCTTCGAGCAGTTTTTTGATGTCGGCGATCAGGCCGTTCGCGGCGGCGTCTTTCGCCTGCAAAACGGACGCGCAGATGGAATCGGCATTGCTCGACCCGTGCGACTTGACCACGACCTTTTCGATGCCCAAAAGCACCGCGCCGCCGTATTTGTGGTAATCCATCTTCTCTTTGATGTTTTTGAACGCCTTTTTCATGAACAGCGCGTAGCCGAGTTTGGCGGAAAACGACTGCATGATGCTGTTTTTGATGATCTTCATGACGGCGGACGCCGTGCCCTCGACCGTTTTGAGGGCGATGTTGCCGGAAAAACCGTCGCACACGGCGACGTCGATGTCGCCGCTCATGATGTCGCGCCCCTCGACGTTGCCGACGAAGTTGATGCCCGGCAATGTTTTGAGGATGGCGTGCGCCTCCTGGTGGAGCGGATCGCCCTTGTGCTCTTCGGTGCCGTTGGTGACGAGGCCGACGCGCGGGTTTTTGACGCCGTTTGCCTTGGCGTACGCCGTGCCCATGATGGCGAAGTGCGCGAGGTTGACCGGCTTGCACTCGGCGTTGGCGCCCGCGTCGATGAGCAGTACCCTGCCGCCCTTGGCGGTGGGGAGCATGGGGCAGACGGCGGGACGGGAAATGCCGCGGATGCGGCCGACGCGCAGCAGCGCGCCCGTGAGCACCGCGCCCGTGGAACCGGCGCAGACGAGCCCCTGCACCGCATCGTTCTCTTTGAGGAGATTGAGCGCCACCACGAGGGAGGAATCCTTTTTCTGCCGGATGGCTACGGTGGGCGCATCGTCGTTGGTGACGATTTCGGTGGTGTGCACGATCTCTACGCGGTCCTCATCGTAAGTGTACGCGGAGAGGCAGTTTTCGATTTGCGCCTCGTCGCCGGTGAACACGACGGAGAGATCTTTGTCTTTGGAAAGCGCCATGACGGCGCCCTTTACGATTTCTGCGGGGGCGTTGTCGCCGCCCATGGCATCGACGATAATTTTCATAAAAAAATTACTCCTTCGCGCAAATCTCCGCAAAAAAGATGCGGATATTTGCTTGATTTGAGAGAAAACCCGCGGGCGCGCGGCTTTGCCGCTGGCCGCCTGTTTTCTCTCTTTGCGCGATATTTTAAGGGCTCTCAAAATTTTAATCGCGCAAATTCACTCTTTCCGCATGAGCCGTAAGAATGCGGCTAATTGGGGGCGCTTTCCGAAAAATGTGATTTTCGGACGCGCAGTAAATTATTTTGAAATAATCTACTCGCGCAAGCAAAACCGCGCTTTTGCGTTTGCGCACCCCAATTTGCCAACGCTTTGGCTTACGGGAAGAGGGTGAATTTGCGGCTTTATGTAATTGTTTGGAGCCCTTAATATAAGCCGCAAAGAGGGAGAAAACGCCGCAGAAAATGCGTCAGCATTTGAACGGCGGTGTCTCCTTCAACTCTCGGAAAATCGCAGGCGTAATCGGAGACGATTGCGGTGCACTCGTTTTCGCCATTGCAAGCAAGTGAAAGCCTCGTGCACCTTCAGCTCGCCGAGATTTTCGAGAACACTTTCAATACTCCAAATTCCCCACCGTGCGCGGGAAGGGAATGACGTCGCGGATGTTGGAGATGCCCGTGAGATACATGATCATACGCTCGAAGCCGAGCCCGAAGCCCGAATGCACCGTGCCGCCGTAGCGGCGCAGGTTCAGATACCACCAGTAGTCCTCTTCGTGCAGGCCCAGTTCCGCCATGCGCGCGCGCAACACGTCTTCGCGCTCTTCCCTCTGCGAGCCGCCGATCAGTTCCCCGATGCCCGGCACCAGAAGATCTGCCGCCGCGACCGTCTTTTTATCGTCGTTGAGGCGCATGTAGAAGGCCTTGATCTCCTTCGGGTAGTCGGTGAGGAACACCGGCTTTTTGTACACCTGTTCGGTGAGATACCGCTCGTGCTCGCTCTGCAAATCGCACCCCCAGTACACGGGGAACTCGAACTTATCCTTCACCTTTTCCAAAATGGCGATCGCCTCGGTGTAAGTGAGGCGGACGAACTCGTTTTCCGCCACGTTGTTGAGGCGGTCGATCAGCCCCTTATCGACAAAGTTGTTCAAAAATTCGATTTCCGCGGGGCACGTTTGCATGACGTGGCGAATGATCGCCTTGACCATCGCCTCCGCAACGTCCATATCCCCCGCGAGGTCGCAGAACGACATTTCCGGCTCGATCATCCAGAACTCCGCCGCGTGGCGCGTGGTGTTGGAACGCTCGGCGCGGAAGGTGGGGCCGAAGGTGTAGACGTCGGAAAACGCCATGGCGTACGTTTCCGCGTTCAGCTGGCCGGACACGGTGAGCGACGAACGCTTGCCGAAAAAGTCTTTTTTGTAGTCCACTTCGCCCTTGATTTTGTCGAGGTCGAGCGTGGTGACCTGGAACATGGCGCCGGCGCCCTCGCAGTCGCTGCCCGTGACGATGGGCGTGTGCACGTACACGAATCCCCTTTCGTGGAAAAACTGGTGGATGGCGAACGCCGCCTCGCTGCGGATGCGGAACACCGCGCTGAACGTGTTCGTGCGCGGGCGGAGATAGGCGATGTCGCGCAGAAATTCCATGGTGTGGCGCTTTTTCTGCAAGGGATAATCGGGCGTGGAAGTACCCATCACCTCGATTTTTTCCGCCTTTATTTCGAACGGCTGCCTGTTTTCGGGCGTGAGAACCACGGTGCCCGAAACGACCAGGCTGGCGCCCACGTTCTGGCGGGCGATTTCGTCGTAATTGGCGAGCGTTTCGCGCTCGAAAACGATCTGGCAGTTTTTGAAACAACTGCCGTCGTTGAGTTCGATGAAGCCGAAGGCCTTGCTGTCGCGGATCGTGCGCGCCCAACCCATCACCGTGACGGTTTTGCCGCCGAACTCCTGCGCGTGCGCGTATAATTGCCGGATGTGCGTTCTTTGCATGGTATTTTCTCCGTTTGCGGAATTTTTCTGCATTGTATATTTGCATAATATTGTAGCAGAAAACGCGCGATTTATCAAGTATAAATTTGTCGAAAAGCAAAAAAGTTAAAAGACGGCTTTGCGCCGTGAAACATTTTGCCGCGGCGGGGCGGAACACAGACTGACCGCCGCCCGTTTGCGGCGCAAAAACCGCCCCGCGAATGCGGGGCGGCGGTTGCGTTTGCATTTTGTGCGTGTTCTTGCATTTTTGCGGCGGAAAGCCGCTTCGCGTGATATTGCGCGAGGCGGCTTTTACGTTAAAAATTTGCGCGGCAGGCGGCAAGCGGCCGCTTTTACGACAAACGTTTGCGCGCGGCGGGCAAAATTTCGCTGTTTCGGCAAAAAACTGTGTGCGCGGGCAGCAAAACGCCGCTTTTTACGGCAGTTTTTTGTAAAAAATGAGGTCGGTCTGCACGTCTTGCCCGAGCAAGAAGGTGTGCGCGCTCACCTGCGAAAAACCGAACGTTTTGTAAAACGCCTGGGCGGGATAATTGTGCTCCCACACGCCCAGCCATATGCCCGCGGAATCCTCTTCGCGCGCGCGGCGCAGTGCCGTTTCCATGAGCGCTTTGCCGATGCCCGTGCGCTTATATTCCGCCAGAACGTACAGCCGCTGCACTTCGGCGCAGCCGGGAAAGTGCGGCTCCGTTTGCGCCGCGCCGAAATTTAATTTCATGTACGCGGCGGGGCGCCCCGCGCTTTCCGCGAGATAAAATTCGCTCTGCGGCATCGCAAGTTCGCGCGCGAGCGCGGCGGGCGTGAAATTTTCGGAAATATACTGCCGCATATCTTCGGACGTGTTGCAGTGTTCGAACGTTTCGCAGAACGTTTGCGCGCCGAGCGCGGCGAGTGTGGCGGCGTCGGCCGCCGTACAGGCGCGGCAGGTGATGTTTTTCATAGTACGTTCCCCATAAAAACGGCCGCCCCGATCGGCGGCCGCTGTGTTTTATTCGATCTCTTTGATGAAACATTTGCGGCGCTTTACGATTTCGCGCTGCAGAACCGTCCATTGTGCCTGCACGTCGAGATTGCTGACGAGCTCGGGGTTGGACTCGATCTTTTGAACGCCGTCTTCGATGATGTTGCGGATGATGCGCGCCATCATGATGGAGTTGACGCCCTTTTTCTGGTAATCGGGCCGGACGGCGACGAGCGCCATTTCCAGTTCTTTCGGCCGGGCGATGGTGCGCAACAGGCCGAAAATGGCCGGGAGCGTCATGTGGCCGCGGCTCCGGATAAGCACGTCGCAGATGGACGGGATGACCGCGCCCATGGCCACGACCTCGTCGTTCTTATCGGTGAGCAACGAAAAATAGCGGGGGTTGATGATGGTGGCGAACTGGTCGAGAACGTCGTCCATCTGCGCGCCTTCGACGGGAACGTAACAATCAAGCGGGGCGTATGCCTCGTTGACCATGGCGAGCGCCTTGCGGCCGTATTGCGGGATGAGTTTTTTCATCGGAACGGATTCCGCGCGCTCGGTAAGCCCCAGTTTGCGCTGGGTGTATTCCGCCACGCGCGCGATGCGGGCGTCAAGCTCGTCGGGAATGCCGAAATCGTATTCCACCCATTCGCTTTCGTCTGCAAAGCCGAGTTCTTTGACCAGTTTTTCGTAATAAGGATAATTGTAATTGGTGGCATAGGTGGCGCGGCGGTCGAACCCGTAGGTGAGCAGGCCTTCCCTGTCCATATCGTTGAAACCCCACGGGCCGTGAATATACTGCATGCCGCGCTCTTTGCCGAACGCCTCGACGGCGCCGAGCAGCGCGCGGGCAACTTCGATATCGTCGATGCAGTCGAACCGCGAAAAGCGGATATACTTTTTGCCGGAGATCGCGTTGTGCTTTTTTTGAATGATGCCCGCGGCGCGGCCGACATAGCGGCCGTCTTTTTCGGCAAGAAAACAGCGCACCTCGCAGTCGGCAAGCGACGGATTCTTTTTCGGATCCATTATGCTGATCTCGTCGGCATACAGCGACGGCACATAATACGGGCAGCCGCGGTAAAATTTTTCGGAAAACCGCGCAAACGCTTTTAACTGCCTGCGGGTGCGGACTTCGACGATGTTGACCATTCTTTCTCCTTCGGTGAGACAATGTTCCACGTACTTAACATGGGATATTCTTTATTTTATCACATATTCGGCGCGGACGCAACTCTTTTTGTAATGTTTTTTATGACAGGGCGTTTCCGTCCGGCGCGGAAGGGCTTTCGGACGGGGCGAGGGGCCGCTCGACGATGCCGCGCACGGGGGCGTAACTATCCTTGCGCAGGCGCTTGCGCTCGGTTTTGCCGCCGCGGCGCACGATGAGGTACCCCTCGCTGCGGATGCCCTGTTTGGGGACGCGGAGTTCGCGCTCTTCGGCAATCTCCGCACTTTCGCGGATCTCCGGTTCGGGGGGATCGACGTACTGCACGAGCACGCTCTCGCGCTCGTATTCAACGCCCGTGGAGCGGCCGTACACTGATACCGTGAGAGCGTTGCCGTGCACGCGGCACACGAGGTATGCCCGCGCGCCCGTTACGTTGCGGAAGCGCAGGTCGCAGCCGCTGCCGCTGACCATGGCGTCGAACGACGGCGCGACGTAGCCGACCGCCAAGCTGTGCGGGTGGTATTCGACGATCTGCATTCCCGCCAGAAGCGCGGCATTGTAGACGGTGGTGCTGACCTGGCACACGCCGCCGCCCACGCCCTCGGTAAATTCGCCGCCCGAGATGACGGGCGCGGGAAGATAGCCGTTTTCCTCCGTGCGCCTGCCCGCCGCGGCGTTGAACGAGAACACTTCCCCCGCCGCCAGCGCGCAGCCGATCTTTTGCGCCGCCACGGCGATGTTGTGCGAACGGTTTGCCGCCGCCGCGTTGAAATAGGTGGTGAACCGCGCGAGGAGGGAGGCGTCCGCCTCCGCCCTCGCACGCGTGACGGGCGGGCGGGAGGTGTGTACTTCGGCGACGACCGTGCCGCCGCCCGCGGCCAGCGTTTCGCGGATATCCGCGCGCAGTTTGGCGCCGTTGACGCAGCGGCCGCTCACCTCTTGGGTAAATTGCAGGGGCGTATCCGACTGCGGATCGAACAGCGTGCGCACGTTTTCGCTGCGGCGGTAGAGGTCGGCGCAGATGCCGCGCACCGCGCGCTCTTCGTTCAGAAGGCACAGCCGCTTTTGCAGCGGGTACTCGCCGCCCCCGCCGCGCAATGCCGCAAACAGCACACGGCGCAGGTCGGTGACGAAATACAGCTCGGGCGCGCGGAAAACATAGGTGTTTTCGCCCGCGTACACGGTGAGCGATTTTTCTTCGAGTTCGCGCGCGAGCGAATCGTTGACCAGAGCCGCGGCCTCGGCCGGCGTTTTGCCGGATACGTCTACCCCGCCCACGGTGCAGCCGCGCGGCAGGCGCGACGGGGCAAACCCCGCCGCCGCCAAACAAAAAAGCGCGGCCGCAAGCGCCGCGCAAATGCTTTTGAGAGTTCTTCCCTTTGCCATACGCCCCTTCTCCTCGGTTACAGTATGCGGAAAAGACGGGCGATCCATGCGCACTATTTTACTCTCTTCGCGCAAATCTCCGCAAAAGAGATGCGGATATTTGCTTGATATTCAGAGAAAACCCGCGGGCGCGCGGCTATGCCGCTGGCCGCCAGTTTTCTCTCTGCGGCGCATACTTTAAAAGGCTCTCAAAATTTTAATGCGCCGCATTCACTCTTTCGGCATGAGCCGTAAGAATGCGGCTAATTGGGGGCGCTTTCCGCAAAACGCGGTTTGCGGACGCGCGAGTGATTATTTATTGTACAAAACCGTGCCGCGAGCGCTATTTTACGGACGTCGCAGAAAAAGCTCCGCGCAGACGGGGTTCGCCGTTTAATTGCGCACGAGGCGCTTGCAAGTCCATTCGCGCACGCGGATCTCCGCCGCCGCGGTGAACGAGAGGGCGCGCGCATCGAAGGGCGTTTCGGCAAAGGTTTCGCCCGTGTAGTGCGCCATGAGGACGCGCAGGGCGTGCTCGCGCTCCTCTTCTTTTTCCAGAACGCGCGCAATGCCCGTGCCGCAGATGCTCTCGTAATCGGAAGTATAGCCGCAGGGCGCCGTGCCCTTGTTGAACACGCGCAGCAAATTCGCCGCAGAAAAGCCGACTTCGGGATTGCCGCGGAGAAGATCGAGTTTGGTGCCCTCTTTGGCGCAGTGAAAGTATAGAAACAGATCGCCGCCGCGCAGTTCCGCCCCGAAGTTGAGGGGCACGAGGTAGGGCGCGCCGCCCGTTTGCATGGCGAGCGTGAAATATCGGCAGCGCAGCAGCACTGCCAGTTTTTCGGATATATCGGTAACTTCGCGGTCGGATTTACGCATGGAAAACTCCTTATTTTTGTTCTCGCATTTCTCGGCGAGCTGAAGGTGCACGAGGCTTTCACTTGCTTGCAATGGCGAAAACGAGTGCACCGCAATCGTCTCCGATTACGCCTGCGAAATGCCGAGATTTTAGGGAGACACCGCCGCACGGCGCGTTGCGACTAACGTCGTTTTCTCCCTCTTTTTGCCCTTTTTAAGGGCTCACCTTTATAGAACGGGCAAAAATTCACCCTCTTCCCATAAGCCGAAGCGTTATGCCGAATGTTTTCGGCTATTTGGGGGATGCCTTGGCAAAAGCGCGGTTTTGCTTGCGCAAATAATTATTTTCAGTTCACGAAAATTCGTGAAAAGAGTTCGCAAAAATTCCGTGATTTTCCGGGGGGCGAAGAAAGAACACCTGACAGACGGCAGAACTTACCGCGAGCGAAGGCGGAGGACGCAGTTGCGGACGATTTGCGCGGCGCGCAGGGCTTCTTCTTCCGAAGTGTTTTTGCCGAAGGTGAAACGCACGCCTGCGCGCGCCTCTTGCTCCGTTCTGCCCATGGCGAGCAACACGTGGCTGGGTTCGGGTGAGCCGGACGAACACGCCGCCCCGCCCGACGCCGCGACGCCCGCTAAATCGAGCGCCGCCAACAGCGCATCGCCGGCAACGCCTTCAAACGTAAAATGCGCGTTGCCCGGCAGGCGCTGCTGCGGATGGCCGTTGTAACGGACGCCCGGAATTGTTTGCAGAATTTCCTGCACGAACGCGTCGCGCGCGGCACGGATGTGCGAAGTGCGCTCCTGCCGCTCTTTGCAGGCGAGGCGGAACGCCTCCGCCATGCCCACGATCGCCGGAACGTTGAGCGTGCCGCCGCGCAGGCCGCGCTCCTGCTGCCCGCCCGCAATGAGTTTTGCCAGCGGCGTGCCCGCACGGACATACAGCGCGCCCGCACCCTTCGGCCCGTAAAATTTGTGCGAGGACAGAGAGAGCAAATCGCAGCCGATTTCGTTGACGTTGAGTTCGAGCGCACCCGCCGCCTGCACGGCATCGGTGAAAAACAATGCGCCGCACCCGTGCGCCGCCGCGGCGATCTCTTTGAGCGGCTGCACGGTGCCCACCTCGTTGTTCGCCGCCATGACGGCGACGAGCGCCGTGTCTTTGTGCAGCAGGCCCTGCAAAGCGGCAAGGTCGGCCGCGCCGTATTCGTCGACCGGGGCGAGCGAAAGTTCGCAGCCCTCCCCTTTGAGAAGTTCGGCCGCTTCCAGCACGGCGTGGTGCTCCGTTGCGCCGACAACGAAATGCTTTTTGCCCGACGCGCGCACGCTGCCCCGCACCGCCCAGTTATCCGCCTCGGTGCCGCCCGACGTGAAATAAATTTCCGATGAACGTGCCCCCAAAAGCGAGGCGATTTCGTCGCGCGCGGCGTCTATGGCGGCGGCCGCGCGGCGGCCGAATGCGTGCGGCGAATGCGGGTTGCCGAACCGTTCGCCGAAATAGGGCAGCATCTTTTCCAGCACCCGGCCGTCGACCGGGGTGGTGGCGGCGTGGTCGAGATAGATTTCTTTCATGCCCGCTCCCCTCAATACGCGACCCGCCGCTCTTCGGAATTGGGGCGGCATACGCGCACTTCGCAGTGGTCGTCGAGCATGGATTGCAGCGTCATCGAATCGAGAACCTCGTTGATGCCCGCGTACAGTTTACGCCATACCTCGCCCGCGGCGCACTTTTCGCAGGAGGACGTGATGCAGTCGGCAAACTCCATGTTGTCTTCCAGGGCGCGCGCGATATCTCCCACTGTGATCTCGCGCGGCGGGCGCGTGAGTTTGTACCCGCCCGTAACGCCCCGCTCCGCCGCGACGATGCCGTGCTTTGCCAGAAGGCGCATGATCTTTTCGATATACTTGCCGGAAACGGCGATGTCTTTTTCCAGCGACGACGCGCTGACGCATCCGCCCGGATAACGCTGCGCGAGAATGTAACAGGCCTTCAGCCCGTACTGCGATTTGGATGACAGACGCATTGCTTTTTTCTCCTCTGTGCGCACCTGCACCGTACCCGGCGCCGCGCTTAATTACTACTTAATTGGTAGTAATTATTATACATCTTCGCCGGCGCCGCGTCAACCGTTTGCGGCGGGAATCGGCGAAAAAACAAAAAAGGCGCCGTGAAAGCGCCTTTTTGCTTGTTTACGTCACCTGCATAGTGTCCGGCCGCAGCGAGATACGCGCATGGGCTGCGCGGCAGCACCCTCTGCCCGGCGCGCGGAAAAGGATTCAAAACGGCAAAAGAGGGCGCGCCGGTCATTCGGACGCCATTTCCAGAAGCAGCGAACGCAGTTTTTCGAATTGCTCTTCGCTGTGGGGATAGACTTCGTAGCCTTCCCAGCCGCAGGAGCGGATGAGATCGCGCACGCGCTCCGCGCCGCAGCGGCGCGCCGCGGTGAGGCAGATGCGGTAATCCTGCATGGCCTGGAAAAACAACTCGCTGCGCAGCGAATCGACCGGCCCGTCTGCGCCCGGGTATACGATGAAGGGATCGCCCGCGGGAAAGGCGCCGCCGCCCGCCTGGTCGACATACGGATTGATCTTATCTTTGGAAAGCGGAGTGTTGTAGAAATTGTAGCCCCACTGCAAAAATCCCGCCGCACCGTTGAGAAACAGCTGGAAACCGAGGATGCGCGTGCGCAGAGAGGGCATATCGATCAGCGCGTTGGTCACATACGACGCCGTTTGGCCGCAGCAATAGTACACCCACACTCTGCGCCCCGCTTCCAGGAAAGGATTTACATGGTTGACCGCCACGACGGGGGTATCGACGATGTCGGCATATTCGAAACTGCTGAGAGCGTCGATGACGGTATAATTTTTCAGAAACCGATCGAGGAAAGCCTTGTGGCTCTTATACGTCTCTATGGTGGCATCCCACGGTTCGTCGGAGATGTGGAAGAGGCAGCGCCGCGCCACGCCCTTTTCTTCGAGAAAGGCGGTGAGTTGCGGCAGCAGTTCGGAAAGGAACGCGCGGTAAGACGCATCCTGCGAAGAGACCGCCCAGCCGAATTCTTCTTTGGCGGCGCCGTTTTCCGTGACCACGATGTTGGGGCAATACTGCGCGCCCCACTGCGTGAACAGGTGCGACATTTCAAAGTATTCGATGCCGCGCGCGAGCATAAAATCGATGAACGTATTCAGTTTTTCGAAACTGAAACTGTATTTTCCGTTTTTGCGGGATACCTCGATCAACTGCGCGACGCGGCGTTTGCCGCCCACCTCGGTATCCAGGCAGGGCGTGAACAGCGGCGTTAAAATGACGTTGTTGCCGTGCGAAACGTAGTTTTCTATCCACGGCGACAGGGCGCGGCAGTATTCTTCGGTGAACGGCTCTTCGCCGCAGACGTCGGCCATGCAGTCGTAATGGAACCAGTGCGTGACGAGCAGATCGCTTTTATCGAGCGCGCCCGCGTACACGGTGAGCGAAAACTCCGTTTGGGCGACGACTTCGCCGGCCTCGCTGCGCAGAATGATCTGCGGGCGGTACTGCCCGGCGGGCAGGCCGGAAAATTCTGCCCATACGAGCGAATTTCGGCCCGGGGAGGCGAACACGCCTTCGCGCCCGATGGGGCACAGAATGTCGGGCAGGCGGGCCGCTTTGAGGTAATAATCGTCGCATTCGAACGTACCGCCCGATGCGTTGCCGTCGACATAAATTTCGCGGCGGAGGCGGACGCCGCACTCCACCCCTTCTGCGGAAAGCGTGTGCGAGCAGAAGCCTTTTTCGGCGAGCATCACGATCTGAAAGGCGAATTTTTCGCCCGAAAGCGCGCTCGCCTCGCGCAGAACGGGGATGTTCCCGTCCGACGGCGATATTTTGTAATTCGGGGATACGACCTGCAATTTTACCTGCATTTTCTTTCTTCTCCGATTCCGGCGGCGTTTGTTACGCCTGCCGTTATTTTTTATATAATTTATCTTACCACACAAAAAGGCAAAAGTCTTGTCGTATTATAACAATAATTTGTTGTTTTATAACATCGGAGTACCGAAACCCCTTAACAATGCCGCATCTCTTTGCTATAATGAAAACAGTAATTGCAAAGGATCTTTTATGTATAAACTTCATTATATCGCGCTCCGCCAGCATACCGCGCTCCGCAGCCGGACGTCAGGCGGGAGGCCGGCCAGCCTGCCGGACGCGCTGTTGCAAAAGGCGGCCGCGGGCAAAGGACAGCGGCCGACGGCATTGACTGCGCACGGGCGCATTCAATGATAAAATTTTTTGGAAAACTCGTCCCAGCCGGAAGGTTTGCGGCGGTTTTCCCCTTCCCTGTATGCCGTGGGCGTGAGGCCTATGTATTTGCGGAAACAGCGTTCGAAATAGAGAGCGTCTTCAAACCCGACGGAAAGCGCCACGTCCTTGACCAGCATATCGGTACCGGCGAGCAGTTCGCAGGCCTTGTGCAGCCGCTTTTGGCGCAGATATGCGAAAATGCCCGTATGCATATATTCTTTGAAGGTATACGAGAGGTAATTGGGGTGAAAATGAAACATTTCGCTCAGTTTTGCCAGCGTTATGCCGCAATCGGTAAAATTTTCATCCAGCCAACGGGCGAGGAGCTCTGACAGCGTGCGGCGGGAATCGTTCTCTTCTCCGTGTTCGGAGGAACTGCTGAAATAGCTGAGCGTTTTCAGCAGCAGCGCCTCCGCCACCAACGCGGCACTGCGGTTGGCGCGCGAGCGGTTGAATTCGCGCAGCCATTCGCGCACCAGGGGCGTGTAGCCGCGCCGCACACAGCTGCGGTAAGATATGCCGAAACCGGCGTACAGCCGCTCGACATCTGCCCCGCGGAAAGACAGCCAGACCAGCTTCCAGCCCTGCCCTGCAAAATAATACGGCTTGCCCGGAAACAGAAAGAAAAAATCGCCTTTGGAAAGGTCGAACTGCCCCTGCTCCGTTTTCAGCACGCCGCCGCCTTCGGCTACGAGGTACAGAAAATAACAGTCTGTCGTTTCAAATTCGGTGCAGTCGAACGGTTTCGGCTCGTATACAAAATGCAGCAGCCGCAGTCCGCCCGCACGATCTTCGGAAAAATATTGGCATACGGAAAGGTTGTTGTATCCGCGCATATTTCCTCCTTCCGCGCGGCGCAACGGCTGCGCGCGAACAATTTGCCGCCCCGGCTGCATTGTGCCAAAGGCGGACTTTACGGCGCAGCCTTTTTCTTAATTATACTGTAAGAAAATAATAAGAACCCGTTTTCGACGGCAGCCCTTGTGCGCCTCGCCGTTCATCGTTTTTGCAACACGGCGGTATTGCCGCATCCTCTTTATGGCAAAGCCTTCCCTTACAGTATAGCATAAATTTTATTTTTGGCAAGTAAAAACGATAATTTATCTATATATACGGATAAAAATTCCATATGCAAAACAGCAAAAATGTGCTATACTGATTGCTATGCGGAGCGGGAAAGGATTCCGCGCAGGTGCGCGGGATGCGGCCGCGCGCAGGGGGCGCGGCTAAAACCGACGGCTGCACGGCGTTCTGCCCTCCCGCATGACCGCACAGGAAAAATTTACGGGGAGACCGGGAGTTACTGATCATGCAATATTATCTGTTCCTGCTCGGCGCAACGCTGCTGTACTCGGTGCAGTTCGTATTTTTGAAATACTTTCAGAAAGTGCGCGGAACGGGGTTGGCCGCTTCGATCGCGTTCAGCGGCGGCGCGGCGGCCGTATTGTTCGTTGTTTTGCTGTGCGCGAACGGTCTGCGCATCGCTTTTTCCCCTTTTTCGCTGGGGGTGGCGGCACTGTATGCCGCCGCCATGATCGGCATGAACGCGGCGGGAATCAAATCGCTCGGATACGTGAGCCTTTCGCTGTATACGCTGTTTTCCATGCCCGGCGGTATGCTGCTGCCCGTGTTATACGGCGTTTGCACGGGCGAGGCCATGACCTGGATGAAAGGCGCCGGACTCGCGGTACTGTTGGCGGCGCTGCTGCTTGCCGTGCGCGATACGGGCAAACCGGGGCTGACGGGCGCGCTTTGCTGCGCCGGCATTTTTGTGCTCAACGGTTCTTTCGGGATTTTTACAAAATGGCACCAAAGCAGTCCGCTCGCCGTGCCTACTTTGGATTTTTTGATTCTTTTCAGCGCGATCACCGCCGCCGCAAGCGTTTTGCTGCTTATACCGCTCGCCGCTTACGGGCGGAGCAAAAACAGAGGGGCGCGATCCGCCAGGGCGGGTGCGCAGGCCGCGGAAAGCTGTGCCGCGGAAGAACAGAACGGCGATTCTGCCGCGGCGCGGGACGAAGGCGAAACGCGCGGCGACGGACAAGGCCCGCGGTGCGGCGCGGCGGCAAAAAGGGAAAACGTTCTTTCATGGGCGAGCGTGGCCGGGTATGCCGCCGTGAACGGCGGCGCGCAGCTGATCGTGATGTTTTGCGCGCAGTATGTGGACGCGAGCGTGCAATACCCCATCATTACGGGCGGCTGCGTGCTGTTTTCCGTTGTGACGGGACTTTTGTTCGGCGAAAAGGCGACGCCGCGGGCAATACTTCGCGCCGCGCTCGCCGTTATCGGCACGCTGCTGTTCATGTTCTGACGGCCGCCGGAACCCTGCCGTATACGAAAGCCGTTCAAGAAACCGATACGTCCTCCCCGCGACAGCGCGGGGAGGACGTGTTTTGCTTTTATTCTGTTTTGCCGGAGGCCGATGCGATCAGACGGGGGCCGTTTGCGAGAACTTTATGTACTCCATCAGCGCCAGCGCGGTGAGCGTTTGACCGTAAGGCATGGGACAGACGGGAATCTCTCTGTATGCCTGCAAGGTGCTGCCCATGCCCGTGCCGTAAGAACAGTTCTGCACGATGCCGTCCGGCCCGATGCAGGAAATGAGCGCCTGCACGGCCTTTTCCGCACTTGCGGCGAACGGGGCGGGCAGCAGCCCCATGCGGATCCCCTTTAAGAACCCGTAGGCGAAATTGGCGCTTGCGGACGATTCGAGATAGGACGACGGATCGTCTAAAAGCGTGTGCCAGAGGCCGGAGGCATCTTGCAGAGAGCGCAGCGATTCCGCCTGGCGGACGTATGCCTCGGCGATGAAGCGGCGCGCCGCCCGCTGCGGGCGGGCGATCTCGAAAAATGCGGGGATGCCTGCCGTGATCCAGGAATTGCCGCGCGCCCACAGCGCGCCCGCAAAGTGATCGCCGCGCCCGAAAGACCAGCCGTGGTACCAAAGCCCGCTGCGGCGGTGCGTGAGGTATTTGATGTGGACGAAGAACTGGTAGACGCTCTCTTCGAGACAGTCGTCCCGGCCGAACAGCACGCCGTACTTTGCCAGAAAGAGCACGGTCATATACAGCGTATCGTCCCAGATCTGCCCCGGATTGGGACTGCCCGTACAGGAGTGCTGGATGCCGCCTTCGCACGTGCGCGGAAGGGAGTGCATCGCGTACTCCGCCCATTCGTGCAGGACGGGCAGGAATTCTTCGCCGCCCGTTTCTTCGTACAAAAACAGCATCGTGAGCAGCGGGCACATCGTGTTCACGTTCTTTTCCGGCAGGCCTTCGCGCAGGCGGTCGGAATACCATTTTTGGATTTTTTTCCGCACGGAAACGTCGCCGCTCAGTTTATAATACTGCCAGAGCGCGAACAGCCCCACGCCCTGCGTCCATTCCCATTTCTCAAAATCGACGATGCCGATGGGCGCCGTTTCCACAAATTCGGCATCCACCGACGAGACCGCCGAAATGGTTTTGCGTGCCAGTTCCAGCAAAACTTTATTGTCTTTCATGTTTTCTCCTTATCAGCCCGCCGAACGTTTTCCGATACGGGCGAACGGCGGGTCCTGCAATATTTTTTAACGCACTTTCCTGCAAGCGGGGGGCTACCTTGCCAGCCAGCCGCCGTCTACCGCGAGCGTGAATCCGTTCACATAATCGGACGCGGCGCTCGCAAAAAACACCGCCGCGCCTTTCAGATCGTCGGACGTGCCCCAGCGGCCGGCGGGTATACGCGACAGAATCTCTGCACTGCGCGCCGTCTGCCCGCAGCTAAAGTCGCGGGCGTGAGCCGTGCGGGCTGTGCGGAAACGGCGCAGCGCATCCGGCGGCGAATTTCTGGCCGCGCTATGCGCGGCGGTACGGATCCATCTCCGGTTGTACGGTCACTCCGCCCACTTCTGCCCGGATGCGCCGCCTGTTCATACAGTCTTCGCGCGGGATGCAATATTCGGGCGGCGTTTCGTCGCACACCGCGGCGGCGGACAGCGTTTGCTCCCAGCCCGCGTTTTCAAAAGCCGCCACCAGCCACGCGCTTTCCAGCCGCCTGCGGAACAGGAGCGCGTTTTCTCCGCGGTGCAATGCCACGGACACGGCGCACGACTCCCCTTCGCGCACGATCTCGGCGGGAACGGAACGCCTGCATTCCCCGTCCGCCGCGATGCACGCCAGCGGCAGCACCGCGACCGCCGCCTGGCCGTAATCGAAAACATACCACCTGCCGCACGCCGACTCTACGGTGCGCATTCTGCCCGTAAAGCGCGGCACCACCCATTCGTCGGAAACAGTGCCGACGGCGTTTGCGATATGTTCGACCGAACGCACCGCGAGCAGAAGATTGCCGTTCTGCGCGCACTCGGTGCGGACTTCGGGAATGTTTTCGCCCTCGAAAAGCTTTGTGGACAGATACGCCTCGTGCTTGTTGACGGCGGGATGGCTGCGCCACGCGCCGCCCGACGACGTTTGAAAGCGCAGAAAAGACGTGCCTGCACCCTGTACCGACGCGCTGACGGGCATCGACTGCCAGCCAAGCCCCCAGGATTCGCGCTGGTAACAGCCGGGCACGGCGGGGAAAAGGGTAAGACTGCCCAGCCGCACGCCGCGGCCGTTCCACGTGTGTGCGTATACATCGCCGAATACCCGCTCTTTCCGTTCGCCCCGCCGATAGGAAAAGTCGGGTTTTGCCGTGCCCGTTTCGCAGTATAAAACGGCAGACATGAGTTTTTCGCAGGTATCGAGCGAGGAAGGATGTTCAAAAATGTCGTATACGGGGCTGCCATTTGCCGCGCCACGCGTATTCGGTGGGATCGATGAGCGCGACGGGATAGACGGGTTTGCCGCGCGCCATGAGGCAGGTGCGGGCGGCAAGTTCGTCGTTGAGTTGTTTCGTGGCGTAATCGAGCATGCCGGCATCGGAAAAATCGGGCGGGGCGAAATATTTGGTTTCGCCCGTAAAGCGGTAATGCCAGGCGTGCGGCACGACGAAAGTGACGCCCTGCATGATCTGGTACGCGGCGATCTGCCGGAGGGTTGCCGGCTCTACCCCGTAATTGGATGCCGCAAACATCTCGCACATGACGCCCTTTTTGCCGTACTGGAAGGCGGTGGCCGCCGCCTGTTTGGCGCGGAGATCGTTGGATACGTCGTAAAAATTTGTCATTTTAGGCATATACTCGCGCTCGCCCCAGATGACGCTCGGCGTATAAAAATTGACGAATTTGGTGGGTTTTGCACTGTCGAGCGAGTACATTTCCTGGTCGGTGCCGGGGTAATCGAAATGGCGCTCGAGGTCGGAAAAGCGCCCCTCGGTAAAGCAGGAACTGCGCTGCGTTTCCTGCGTGAGGTAGGGAGAACTGTCGCTGGTGTGCCCGGTGTACTCCAGCCCGTTCTCGCGCAGCCAGGCGTGGTGCGCCGCGAACCAACCCTGCATCAGCCTGCCCGCGTGCTCCCAGTAATCGGCAGCCTGCGGCACGTCTTCCCGCCGCAGAACGGCGGGCATGTACGGCATGATATCGTAGCCGTAAGCGGCGCGGAACGTCTCTTCAAAATCGGACGACCACGGGAAATAATCGCGCATGGGGCTGTTTTCGTCGTAAAACACCAGCACGTTGACGCGGCGGTTATCCGAATCGGAAAAGAACCCCATGATCGTGTCGCCGAAATATTTGCCCAGCCGCTTTTTGTATTCTTCGTACACAAACCGTATGAACAGTTGCGTGGAAAGCGGTTCTTCGAAGGCGGGAAAGCCCCCAGTCTGCCTCCACGACGACGGGGCGGTCTCCTTCCAGGCGGATATGCCGCTGTTTCAGATGCGGCGCCGCCTTACGGACGCGGCCGGCGACGTCGCCGGGCGGATAATCGAAGCCGTCGTTGATCCACATGGCCAGCGAAAGTTCGCGGCAGGCTTTGGCGGCGTTTTCCACCCTGCGGAACCAATCGTCGGAAAGATAATTCTCTGCGTTGAAGCCGTGCGGCGGGCAACCGGCGTGACCGCCGCACTTTCCGGCCGGTTCGTGCATTCGCCTGCAAAAATTTTCTTTTTTGTTTTGCAACGGTTGACTTTTGGGGAAGTTCTGTCGTATTATATCTATAAAGAATGTTGCAAATGCAACACGGAGGATGTATGGAAAAGACGAATCCCGTTGTTACCTCGCTGTTTGACGGCGTTTCGCAGCAGGAATACGCCGCGATGATGACGTGTTTCAAAGCGACCGTAAAGCCCTACCGCAAGGGCGAAGAAGTGCCCATGCCGCAGGGGCGCGTGGGCGTGGTGCAGAGCGGGAAAATAAGCCTGATCAAAATAGACGCGAACGGCGGGCGGACGATTTTCGAACAACTGCGCGAAGGGGGCGTGTTCGGCGACGCGCTCGGCTTTGCCCGGGCGGACGCCAGCCTGTACCTGCTCGCCGACGAGGATTGCAGCGTGCTGTACATAGACTACGAACACATCGTAAAGCGCTGCCCCAACGCCTGCACGCACCACAGCACGGTGGTGGCCAACCTTGTAAAGCTGATGAGCGAAAAGACGCAGGCGCTCTCCGAGCATTTGGAAATACTCAGCCGCCGCACCATCCGCGAAAAACTGCTCGCCTATTTTTCCATGCAGGCGGCCAAAAACCGCAGCGCCTATTTTACCCTGCCCTTTTCGCAGACGAGCCTTGCCGACTACGTGTGCGTAGACCGCAGCGCCATGGTGCGCGAACTTCGGCGTATGCACGAGGAAGGGCTGGTGGAAATAGAGCGGCGCAACGTGAAATTCACGCCGCCGGTATAAACGGGCGGTTGAAATCAGCCGCCCAGCATTTTTATGCGGCGGCACAAAAAATCGGCGGGAAAGGTTTGCCTTTCCCGCCGGTTTTTTATTGCGCGTTTTTACTTTTACGCGCTCATGCTCTCTTTGGCGCCCCGCCGCAACGGCGGAAGGGCGCGTTTTCCTGTTCTGCGAAAAACGGGCCCGCACAGCCCGTTTTTCCTTTTTAAACCGAACCGGTGAGGTCGCGCACGATCTCGCCGGCGAGCAACAAACCCGCCGCCGAGGGCATGAAGGATACGCTGCCCACGAATTTTTCGCCGCGCACGGCCTGCTCCCGTGCGGGAGCGAGCGGCGCCGACGGCGCATACACCGCCTTTACGCCCGCGATGCCCGCCTTTTTCAGTTCGCGCCGCACGATGCGCGCCAGCGGGCAGCCGCTTGTTTTTTCGATGACGTCTACCCGAAAATCGGCCTGCAGACGGTTGCCCGCGCCCATGCAGGATACCACAGGCACCCCCGCCGCGCGCGCGGCGGAAATCAGCCGCACTTTTTCGGGAACGCTGTCGATGCAGTCCGCCACGTAATCGTACCGCGAAAAATCGAACCGCGGCGCCGTTTCTGCCCCGTAAAAGAGGGGCATTGCCAAAACTTCGCAGGCGGGATCGATGTCGCGGACGCGCGCCGCCATCACTTCCGCCTTGTTTTTGCCCAGCGTGGAATGCAGGGCGATGAGCTGGCGGTTGAGGTTGCTCTCCGCCACGGCATCGCCGTCCACCAACGTGAGTTTGCCCACGCCCGCGCGGGCGAGCGCCTCCGCGGCGTACGAGCCGACGCCGCCGATGCCGAACACCGCCACGTGCGCCGCGCGCAGTTTTTGAAAACTTTCTTCGCCGAGCAGCGCGATCTCGCGCACGTACTGCCCCGTCACGGCCGCTCCCCGTAAACGCTCGGCGTGACGGCATAGGGCTGCACGCAGGCGTTTTTTGCGGACTCAACGGCCACGGCGCGCTCCGCCTCGCCTACGCCCGCGGGCACGAACGAAACGCGCTCGGGCGAAACGCCGAGCACGGTTTTGGCGAACGTGAGCCCGGCGATGTACCGCCCCACGCCGTAAGAAAGGTGAAAACCGTCGCGCGTGAGCGCGTCGCCCAAAAAAGAGGTGCGGGCGTTCTGCACCGCCGTTCCGCAGGGCACCGCGGCGGAAAACTCCGCATGCGGCAGAACTTTCTCTTTTACCGCGGCGAGGATGTTTTCGTACATACGCTGCTGGTTATAGCCGTAGGGTGCGAACGTTTCGGAAACGAAGTCGGCCTGGTACGCCCACGTCATGTTCCAAACGAGCTTTGCCTGCGGCGCGCGCGCCCGTACATAGACGATGAGATCGCTCAAAAACGGCTCGTACGACTGCGGCTGCCCGCTCAAAGGGCTGGCCTGCTGCAAACTGATTACGTCCCACTCCTGCGCGGAGAGGGCATCGCCGAGGCGGAACTGCGGCTGCGTGCGCCATTCGCCCGCGTCGTCGGTGCGGTATTCGTACGCGGCGGCGTTTGCGCGCGCATTGGCGGCGTGCGTTTCCAGCGAGCAGCCGCCGATGTACAGGTTGCCGAGAGAAAGTTCCCCCTCGCCCGCGCTTCGGGCGATCCGGTAAACGTATTCCATGGTATCGTCGGAAAAACTGTTGCCGACGGCGAGTATTTTCACCTCTGCGACCTCCTTTTTGCGGCGGTTTTTTCTGAAATATTATACACCCCGCCGCACGCCGCCGCAAGCGGAATCGAACGTTTTTTTAATTTTCTGCAAAAATTTTTCAAATACTATTGAAAACACGGCGGTTTTGTATTATAATAGTAGAGAAGCGGGCATTTGCGCTTAAATTTCCGCCCGCCGATAAGGGAGTACAAATTATGAGCATCAGAGGCGAAGACATCCGGAATATTGCAGTGATCGGGCACAGCGGCGAAGGCAAGACCTCCGTCTGCGAGGCCATCCTTTTCAACGGAAAGGCGACCGACCGTTTGGGAAAAGTGACCGAAGGCAACACCGTGACCGACAGCGACGAGCAGGAGATCGCGCGGAAAATGTCGATCTCGCTTTCCGCCGCATACGCGATGTGGGAAGGCGTAAAACTCAACCTGCTCGACGTGCCCGGGTTTTACGATTTTGAGGGGGAAGAGAACGAGGCGCTGCGCGCCGCGGGCGGCGCACTGATCGTAACGGGCGCCACGGGCGCGGTGAGCGTGGGCGCCGAAAAGGCGATCGACAAGTGCCTGAAAAACAAGATCCCCATGGTCATCTTCATCAACGGCATGGACAAAGAGAACGCCGACTATAAGGGCACCGTGGCCGCGCTGAAAGAGAAATACCCCGGCAAGATCGCGCCCATACAGATCCCGCTGATGGAAGGCAACAAGATGGTAGGCTATGTGAACGCGCTCAAAGAGACGTGCTACCACTTTGCCGACGAGGCGAAAAAACAGCCCGTGCCCATCCCCGAAGAGCTGAAAGGCACGCTCGCCGAAATGCAGGCGAGCCTGACCGAAACGGCCGCCGAAAACGACGAGGCGCTGCTCGACAAGTATTTCGAGGCGGGCGAACTGACCAAAGACGAGATCATTCACGGCATCCGTAAGGGCATCTACAACGTGAACACCATCCCCGTGATGGCGGGCTCGGCACTGCAGAACAAGGGCATCATCAACCTGATGGACGAGATCGTGAAATATATGCCCAGCGCCGAAGAGCACACCGAGATGCTCGCCTCTTCGCCCGACAAAAACGAGTTGGTGAGCGTGACGTGCGAGGAGAGCGGCCCGTTCGCCGCGCAGGTGTTCAAAACGGTGGTCGACCCCTTTGTGGGCAAACTCAACGTCATGAAGGTGTTCCGCGGCTCGCTGAAAACGGGCAGCACGGTGTACAACGCCACCACCGAAAAGCAGGAGCGCATCAGCCAGATCTATTTGCTGCGCGGCAAAAAGCAGGAGCCGGTATCCGAACTGACGGCGGGCGACATCGGCGCCGTGAGCAAACTGGCCGCCACCAACACCGGCGACACGCTGTGCGACGAAAACGCCAAAGTGAAGTTTGACCCCATCCACTTCCCCCGCCCCGTGCTCTCCATGGCCATCTACGCCGAAAAGAAGGGCGATGAGGACAAAATTTTCCAGGGCCTGAACAGGCTGGCGGAAGAAGATTATTCCTTTGCCGTGACGAAGAACCGCGAAACGGGCGAAACGCTCATTTCCGGCCAGGGCGAAACGCACCTCGACGTCATCAACAAAAAACTGAAAGCGAAATTCAACGTTTCGGCGCTGCTGAAAACGCCCAAGATCGCCTACCGCGAAACCATCCGCAAGACGGTGGAGGCGGAAGGCAAGCACAAAAAACAATCGGGCGGGCACGGCCAGTACGGGCACTGCAAAATACGCTTTGAACCATTCGACGGCGAGTTCGAGTTCGCCGAAGAGGTGGTGGGCGGCTCGGTGCCCAAACAGTACATCCCCGCCGTGGAAAAGGGGCTGATCGAGTGCCTGCCGCACGGGGTGCTGGCGGGCTACCCCGTAACGGGGCTGCGCGCCGTGCTCTACGACGGCAGTTACCACGACGTAGACTCCTCGGAAATGGCGTTCAAACTGGCGGCGGCGCTCGCCTTTAAAGAGGGTTTGAAAAACGCCAGGCCCGTGCTTTTGGAACCCATCATGAAACTGCGCATCGCCATCCCCGAGGCGTACCTCGGCGACATCATGGGCGACATGAACAAGCGCCGCGGCAGGATCCTCGGCATCGATATGCTCGAAGGGATGCAGGTAGTCAACGCGGAGGCGCCGCAGGCGGAAATACAGAAGTACGCGACCGACTTGCGCAGCATGACTCAGGGGCGCGGCAAATTTACCGCCGAACTTGCCCGCTACGAAGAAGTACCCGCGCCCGAGGCGGATAAGATCATCAAGGCGCGCGAGGCGGAAAAGGAACAGCAATAAACGCCGCCCGACGGGCGATATGAACATAACGCGTAGGACAGAAACACAACGCGGCAAAGAAACCGCCGCGCGGCAATGCAAACCGCTGCCCCGATGCCGCCGTCAATGCGGCGGCGATACGGCGCATTGCGGCGGACAGAAACGCGGCGCACCGGCAACGCGGGCGGAAAAAGCACAATACAGGCGGCAAAACATATCGTTTTGTACAAAAAAAGAGGGGCACGTGCCCCTCTTTTTCGTACCTTTATTTCTTTGCGGTCAGCGGCCGATTTGCTCGTAAACGTAGTTCTTGTTGCCGTCGGCATCCGTCTGCACGCGCACGTAATAACTCTGCGCCGCGCCGCCGCTGCCCACGCGGATGCGGATGACCTCTTCGCCGCGCACCGTTTCGCGCTCGAAATAGAAAACACTGCTTTCGCCGCCTTTGCGGGAAGTCATTTTTAACTCGGTTTCGCCCTTTTCCTCTTCGTATTCGAACGAACTGCGCTCGGTAAGTTTACCGTTTTCGAACACCGAATAACTGTATTCCTGCTCGGTTTCGTTCCGCTCGCTCTCGTAACTCTGTTCCACGAGCATATAACTTGCATCGCTGAGGGTGACGCGGAAGGAGGTTTCGCTCTCCGTTTCGCTGCCTTCCGATTCCGTTTCGCGCTCGCCGCGGATGGCGTAGTCGGCGCCGTCGATGACCATGACGCCCTCGATGCCGTACTCCTCTTCCGATTCGTTTTCAAAGCGGTCGTCGAAATCGTCGTCATCGTCGTCGTCATTGTCCGGGCGCGCGATGCTGTTGTAGTGCAGTTCGTATTGCAGGGCTTTGCCGTTCAGATCGCGGTAAGATACCACCATTTTCGTTTCGTAGCCTCGGTCGGATGCGCCCTCCTGCACCCGGAAACCGCCGTCGCTGAGCAGGCTTTCGACCAGCGCCATGTACGCGTCCAGTTCGGCTTCGATCTGCTGCGTATCGCCCGCCGCGCCCGTCTGGCCGCCGTTTTCGCCCGTACCCGTCTGGCCGTTTTCGGTGTTTTCACCCGCGCCCGTCTGTTCGTTTGCGGTATTTTCCGCACCCGGTTCCGTTTGCGCTGCCTGCGCCGAAAGGGGCAGAGCGTAGCCTTGGGCAGATGCCAACGCCGCGGCGGAGCCGCCGTTCATCGAGGAGATGAGCATCCCCGCCGACGCCGCGCTGAACCCGTACACCGATTCGGTCGTATTCAGTTCGTCGAACTTGCCGCCGGACGAGTTGCCGCCGCCCGCGCCGCTGCCTGCATCTGAGCACGCCGCCACGCCGGCGGAGAGCGCCAGGCAGAGCAGCAGAGCCAATACTGTGATGATCTTTTTCATAGAAAATCCTCCTTATATGCGGAGCCGCGCCCCGCCGTTTTTAATGGATAGGATGGCCGTTTTGCCTTCCCTTTACACCTATACAACAGCCGCCCGCGGCAAATTGTTGGAGGATTTTATAATTTTTTTTTTATTTTTTTTGGCGGGTGATACAGCGCCGCCCAAAAACCTCACGAATCGCCGCCGCGCAAAGAGCTGCCCCACATACAAAAGATTTCCGTGCCAAAATATGATTAAACGGAAAGAGCCGCGAATTTTTCGCGGCTCTTTTTGGCTTATTCGCCGGGGTTTTGGTTAAAAACGTCTTCGGCTTTGATTTTTCCCGCCGTAATTTCGCTTATTATCTTTTCGATCAATTCTCCCTTTTTGAAGGTGGCGGGCCTTGCAATGCCGACCGCACGGGCGAGATTTCTCACTTCATGAATGCTCAAACTGTTCAGACACGCTGAAATATCTGTTTTCTGCACCAAATCTTCTCTTTTCATAAACTTCTCATTTTTATCTTAAAACTCTTTTATTGGAAATTTTAGTTGTTAACTTCTATATTTACCTCCCTCTCAACGAATATTTTTTAATAAATTATTCACTATAACTATTTAGTTAACAACGCCAAAGAAAAAATAAGTTATCTTATACTTGATAACAAACAAATTTTAGTGAACATATTGTAATTAAAATATAGCACTTTTTTAAAAATAAAGCAAATTCTGTAAACTGGTTTATTAAATTATGTCAAAATTGCCCGAAGACAGCGTGAATGTTTCCCCTGTTTTTCAAAAAAGAATAAAGGAACTGGTTGCCGACGAAGAATGCGGCAACGCAGAATTTGCCGACCGCTGCGGAATAAGCCGAAATATTGTTTCCGCGGCTGTAAATTACGGAATTTTGCCAACAGTGAAAACGCTCGTAAAAATTGCCGACCATGCAGGCAGATCGTTTGCCTATGTTTTGGGAATGTCCGACGAACCCGCTTTTGAACCGGCGGAAAACCCCGCCTCGTTCCATGAAAGGCTTTTGCTGTTGATCCGCGAAAACAACATGAGATTTTCGGACGTTACCAATCACCCGAAAGCGACTTTTTCGAGAAATTCCATCCACGTTTGGATAAAGCGCAAAAATTTGCCCGCGCTTGAATTTTTGTTACAGTTGGCAGAGATTTTCCGCGTTTCTCCCGACTACCTGCTCGGCAGAACGGACTATAAAAATTAAAAACAAAACGGCGGCGCGCCCACAACGGGCGCGCCGCGCTTTTATTATTTTTGCCGAACGCCGCGCAGATTGCGGTATTTTATTTGGATTTCGGCGGCTGTTCCTGTGCCGGAGGCTCTTCTGCCTGCGGCTGTTCCTGTTCTGCGGAACGTTCTGTTGCCTGCGGTTCCTGCACCTGCGGCTGTTCTGCCGGCGGGTACACCGCAAACGCATCGGCGCGGTCGGCGGGGCTTTTCATGAGCAGAAACACAAAGTACACCGCGGCGGCAACGCCGACGGCGGCGGTGAGCAGAATTTCCGGCCACGTCCACACAGTGGAAAAAGTTGCGTTGCCCAATTCGAAAGCGACGTTGCCGCAGAAATTGAACACGGCGTGCACGAGAGAGCAGCAAACGACTCCCGCGCCGCGGAACATACAGATGGCGAGCATGGCGCCGATGAGAAAGGAATACCCCACCTGCAAAAATACGCCGGCGGAAAAACCGCCGAGCAGGTTGACCAGGTGCAACAGCCCGAACGCGGCGGAAGAGAGTATCACCGCCTGAAAGCGCCCCTTTGTGCCCGTGCCCGTTTTGCCGAGCGCGAAGGGAAAAATGACGCCGCGGAAGGCAACTTCTTCAAACAATCCCACGCCGACGCATTGGAGCGCGAACGCGGCGATCATGCCGGCGGAGCCGCTTACCTGCACGGCGCCCTCCGCCATACCGACGACGGGCAGGTTGTTGACCGCCACCGCCAGCGCGGGCAGCGCCAGAACGAGCGCGAAAAGATCGCCCCGCCGCGGAAAGAGCGTGCCGCGTATCCCCATATGAAAGGCGAGCGCGAGCATGACGCCCGCCATGACGATGCGCAGGATGCCCAGCCCCAAAAATCCCGCCAACTGCTCGTTTTGCGTGAACAGGTCGCCCAGCCACTGCGTGGGAAAGAACACGAATCCCGCCGCCAGCAGGTACAAAATGGCGCCGCTGGATAAGGGCGTTTTGCGCATATAGAGCATTTTACGCTGCATGGCCCGCCCCCGTTACCGCAGTTTGCCGAGTTTTTCCAGCACCTCTTCGGCGCCGCGCACGACGTCCTGCACGATCTCGGCGGCCGTTTCTTCGCGGCTGACCATGCCGGCGATCTGCCCGGCGAGGAAGCAGCCCTCCTCTGCATCGCCCGCCTCCACCGCGCGGCGCAGGCTGCCCACGCCCAACTCTTCCAGCGCCTCGGCGGAAAAGTTTTCGTCTGCCTCCGCCTTGGCATAGCGGGCGGTGTACGCCGTTTTGATGGCGCGCACGGGGTGCCCCAGCCGCCTGCCCGTGACGATGGTGGAAATATCTTTGGCTTCCAGCACTTTTTTCTTGTATTCGGAAGAAACGCGGCACTCCTTTGCCACCAGAAAGCGGGTGCCCATCTGCACGCCGCACGCGCCCAGAGCCAAAGCAGCCGCCAGGCCGCGGCCGTCTGCAATGCCGCCCGCCGCCACGACGGGGATGTTCACCGCGTCGACCACCTGCGGCACGAGCGCCATGGTGGTGAGTTCGCCGATGTGCCCGCCGCTCTCGCAGCCCTCGGCAATGACGGCGTCTGCACCCGCGCGCTCGGCCAGTTTGGCAAACGCCGTGCTCGCCACGACGGGCAGAACTTTGATGCCCGCCTCTTTCCATATCTTGATATAGCGGCCGGGACTGCCCGCACCCGTGGTGACGACGGGCACCTTTTCTTCGGCGAGCATGGCGGCGACCTCTTCGACGTGCGGGCTCATGAGCATGACGTTGACGCCGAAAGGCTTATCGGTGAGGGCGCGGCACTTTACGATTTCGCCGCGCACCCAGTCTGCCCCCGCGTTCATGGCGGAGATGATGCCGAGCCCGCCCGCCTCGGATACGGCGGCGGCCAGAGCGGCGTCTGCGATCCACGCCATGCCGCCCTGCAATACGGGGTGCTCTATTCTCAAAAGCTGCGTGAGTTTTGTTTGCATCTTGTTTTCCTCCGATAAACGGAACGCGGCCGCTAATTGGCCGCGTTTTTGTCTTTTACGGAAACGAGCGCGAAGGAAAATTCCGCCTTCGTGCACACTTTGCCGTTTGCTTCCAGCGTTCCCTGCGCAAAGTAAAAGATACCCTTGCGCGCTTTGAGCGTTACCCGCGTGATCGCGGTTTCGCCCGGCAGGAGCGGATGCTTGAATTTTACGTTGTTCATGCCCGTATAGTAGGGCATTTTGCCCTTTTCTTCCTCAGGCACGAGCAAAACGGCCGTCTGCGCGATCATTTCGCACTGAATGACGCCCGGAACGATGGGAAAACCGGGAAAATGCCCCTGCAAAAAGAATTCGTCGCCGCGCACGGTGTATTTGCCAACGGCCTCGCCGTTTTCACCCTTCGTAACTTCATCCAAAAGCAGCATCGGCTCCCTGTGCGGAAGCAGAGCTTTAATTTCTTCTCTGTTCATATCTGCGCCCCTCGCACGATTGTCAGCCTAATTATTATATCAAATCGCAATAGAACCGTCAAGCCGGGCGGCGGGCTTTCGGCAAAAGTTGTAAACTATTTCACAAAGATTTCATCGCACGTTTAACTCACCGGCCCGGACGCAGCGGCGTCTTCGGGAAACAGCGTACCCGAAACGACGGGCAGCACGATGGGGGCCGACAGTGCCGACGTGGTGAGCGTTGTTACCGCCGCGCGCAGATACGGATACAGCAGCGCGGTGGCGGCGATCACCGCCTCGCGCGGGGCCTGCCCTTCTTCGGGAACGGGTATATCGAATACGCCCGTCATGGTAACGCATACGGAAAACGGGGTGGGACGTTCGGGCGTGCCCTCGATCTTTACGGTGAGCGTTACGAACATACGGCCTTTGTTTTCGACGGCGTGCCGCACCTGGCGCGAAAATGTGGGACTCAGCTGTACTTTTTCCGCCCCGGCACGAACACTGCCCAGTTTGTAGGTGAGTTCGTCCGCACGGATCCCTATGAGTTTTATATTGTCCATGTTCCCTCCGCAGCGGCGCACCGCGCCGCCTTTTGATTTCTTCCTTAATTATACTAAATTTATATGCGTAACGTCAATGATTCCGGCACGTTTGACGGACTTTTTGCCGACAGAATCGCCCGTTTGCAAAAAACAGCCGGCCGCCGCTGTAAAACAGCCTGAAAAAACCAACCGCACACAAAAAACCCGCCGGATGGCGGGTTTTTTGTGTGCGTGACCGATCAGACGACGGCCATGCCCCTGTCTGTATTGGAAACGGTGTAGACGCGCAGCGTGTCGCCGGTGGACGCGTCTACGAAGGCGATATACATTCTGCCGCCGTATTCGCCGCGGATCTCCCAGCAGAGCACGTCCTTTCCGCCCTCGGGCAGCAGCGCCGGGCGCACGCCGTGCAATTCGTCCATGCGTTCGCGCGCGTTGCGCTCCACTTTGGCTTTGGAAAGCGCAGGCTCGCCGACCGTGCGGCTGTGATGATTGATAAGGTAAGGATGCGCCTCTACGCCCGTAACAATGCCGCGCTCGGTGCAAACCTTTACTTTGATGCGGTCTGCATACACGACCGCGCCGCCCTGCATACAGGCGAAATCGACCGTGCACTCGCTGCCCGCCTCGCTCAACCACACGGGGCGAAGTTCTTCGTACCCGCATTTGGCGAGAAATTTTTCGGCGATCTTCACGCAGTTGCGCGCATCGTAGTTGTGCCGATCGCACGGCTCGTAACTTTCGAAGAAGGCGAGTTTGCCGCCCTTTTCGGTGATCTGGGCAAAATAGCTGCGCCCCTGCGCGTCGGAAAACTCGAAGTTATAGCACACGAGTCCCCTGTTCTCCGTTTTGCCGGCGGCGCGCATCTCTTTGGGAGCATAGTCTTTGAAAATTTCGCCCGCGCGCTGTGCCGCCTCGCTCTCGGAGATCGCCGCCTCGCCTTGGAGCGCCTCGCCCGCAATTTTTTCATCCGCAAAGCCCTTTGCGTTTTCGGGCACTTCGGCAAGGCTGCCCGCCATCTCTTCGAACTTTTGGCTGAAATCGCCCTGCGAGAGCATCATCTTATCGAGCACGCCGCTCTGCGCGCTCTCGACGAGCCCGGGCATCGCCGCGCGGATCTGCCCGATGCAGGTGTACATATATTCGACCGCTTCCCGCTCCTCTGCCGTGAGAGTCTGCCCTGCATTTGTCTTGCGCAGAAGTGCGCGCGAATACTCACCCGTACGATTGAGGAATGCCGTAATGCTTTCGGCGGCATGGCCGTCTACGGGGAAGTGCTCCACGCACAGTTCGGCGAGCTCGCTGTCTACCAGGATATCGGTGAGCACGCGGCGCATTTCACCGCCGGAGGCGACGCGCGCCTTGGCGAGTTCCGCATCCATGCGTTCGACGATTTCGGAAAACTCGTACACGGATGCACGGTAACCCGTTTCCACCATCGAGCGCGTTTGCGTGAGGTCGAAGTACCCCACGGTGACGATGGCACCCAGCGCGAGCACCGCCACCGACAGCGATACGACCGCCGCCAGCCAGCCGCCGAAACCCGGCGCGTGCTGTTTTTTGCTCTCTGCGCGCTTTGCTTTGCGCGCGGCGCGTTCTTCGCGGCGGTGCCGGCGCGCCTCGGCGGCGTGCGCTTCCCTCGCGCGCTGCTGCTCCTGTTTGCGCAGGGCGCGTTCTTCTTTTTCTTTCTTTTTGGCTTCCGCCGCCGCTACGCGGCTGCGGGCGCACTCGTTTTCGCGCTCGATCTTTTCCGCCATCGCCTTTTCGTGTGCGGCTTTGTTTTCGGCGCGGTTTGCCTTTTTGACCGACTGCGCCTTCCCTGCGCCGCCGCCTGCCGCGGCCGCCTGCAATTCTTCGCGCTCGCGGCCGTTTGCCGCGCCCGCCTCGCCGCGCGCGATCTTTTCCACCTTTTCCGCGCCGCGGGAAATATTTTTTTCTTTCATTTTCTTCCCCCCTCCTTCAATGGCAAACACGTGCTTGCCGATGGTGATCACCGTTTCGCGCGAAAAGATCCACTCGCTGGTCGCCGTGACGGGGTTGTAATAATACAGGCACCCGCCCGTGGGATCCCAGCCGTTCATCGCGTCTTTGGCGGCGTTGATCGCCGTCTGATCGGGCGTGAGGTTGATCTGCCCGTCGGAAACGGCGGTGAACGCGTGACGCTGGTAAATGACGCCCGCGATGGTGTTGGGGAATTGGGGACTGCGCACGCGGTTTAAAACCACCGCGCCGACCGCCACCTGACCGGTATAGCTTTCGCCGCGCGCTTCGCCGTAGATGCAGCGCGCGAGAAGATAGGTGTCTGCATTGGTATAGCCGCTTTGCGAAGGCTGCGATGAATTGCCCTGCCCCGCCTGCTCCATCATGCCCAGCGCCGCAAAGGTGGCTTTGCCGACGATTCCGTCTGCCTTCAGCCCGTTTTTGCGCTGAAAATATTCGACCGCCTTTTTGGTTTGGGGGCCGTAAATGCCGTCTACGCTGCCCGAATAATAGCCCCAGCGTTTGAGTTTTTCCTGCACTGTTTTCACGTCTTGCCCGCGGCTGCCCTGTTTGAGCACCGCCGCATCGACGCACTGCGCATACGCGGCCGAATCGCCGCGGGCAGCCGTTTGCATGGTGAACAGCACCGCCGCCGCGAGAACGGCGACCAGGGCGAGCGCTAAAGCGCTGACTCGAATAATCTTGTTCATTGTTCCTCCTCTTCTTAACATGAAATGGCGCGAAGAGGGGAAACTGCCCTCAATCCGCAAAAAAATTCTGCACGATCTCCCACAGGCGGGAGCGGTAGCGGATGTTTTCACCCGTCGCCTCGCCGGAAAAGCAGAGGGGCGGATAGATCACGCACCACCAGTTCGCGCCGGCGCCACCGCCCAGTTCGACGATGAGCGCGTCGTACACGCCCGCCTCGAGCGTGACGTTTTCGTATACGCGGGTGGGAAATTTTTCCCGGCGCAGCTGGGCGCGCGCGGTATACGAAAAGCCGTTTTCGGCGAGCACTTCGTTTGCGACCGCCTCGATGCTTTCGAGAACGCCCGCGAGCATCTCCATCGCCTCCCCTTTACTCTCGCATTGCGCGGCGAGGGGGATGAGATACTCCACCACGGCGTCTTTGACCTCGTATTTGACGGCCTGGTCGGCCGCCGAATCGGACGCGGCGCGCACGTGCATACGCAGAAACTCCGTCTGCGTGCCGCCCGCGCTTTGCGCCGTAAAGACGGCCGTCAGAATTATTATGAATAGGAATCCGAAAACTATGCAGTATTTTTTCATGGCTGCGATCTCCCTGTGCAAGTTTGCCCTTCGTTTATGGCCCGCATTGAAAAAATTTATACGTTAACGAAAAAAAAGCGCGGCCGCTCCGCGCCTTTTTATAAAAATACCCCGCGGCGGGCGGAGCGGCGAACATTTATGCACGCGCGGCGGGAGGAGCGGCACGGCCCCTTGTTTTTATTTTTACGCGAAGCGAACCACCGACACGCAGCGGCATAAAACGCCGGCGGCGCGAGGTGCCCGCGCCGCCGTTTTGCAGATTTCAAAATAAAAACCGCCTTCCCGCAAGGGAAAGCGGCTGCCTGTTCGGCTTTACTTTGTCATATCTTCCACGATGGAAAGGATGAGCTCCTCTTCTTCGGCGCAGATGCGCGCCTTTTCGCCCGCTTCCGTAGTGCCTGCGCGCAGATTTTTCGTGCGCGCGATGCGCGCGTGCACCAGGCGCTTGCCGAATACGACCGCCGGCACGAACAGCCCCAGCGCGGCGGCGAAACTGACGATGGAGAGCGCCAAAAAGGTGTTGCCCTCGTAATCGTAAACCAAACTTGCAAACACGCAGCCTGCCGCGATAAACGCGGCAAACAGGATAACAAAGCAGGCAAACAGCGCGGCCGCTTTTTTGCAGGAGGCGATCACGGCGGGGCGTTCCTCTTCGCGCCGGCGGGTATCCTCTTCGGAAAAGCGCTGCTGCTCCCCGGCAAGATGCGCCGCGCGCTCGCGCAGGCCGGATTCATATTTTTCGGCAAGAGCGCGGCGGTCTTCGGCCGTCATGCGGCGGAAGGCCTTGTCGTACGCCTGCTCACAGTCGTATATCCCGGAAAAATCGGTGAGGTCTTTGGTCTGCACGCGCACCACGCCGAACCAGGCGCGCCAGTCGCCGCCGTAGAGGGAGGCGCTGTCTAAAAACTTTTCGCCGGCGCCGTCAAGATCGCCCTGCTGAAACAGCTTTTCCGCTTCCTCGTAGGTCTGCTGCGCCAATGCCCTGCGCCCCGCGCGCTCGCGTTCGCGCTCTTCGCTGCGGCGCACCAGTTCTTCGTCGGATACCGCCCCGCCCTCGTTCTCTTCGCCGAACCCTTTGAAATCGGGTACGTCGATGACGATGTCGTTTTCGGAAAAAGTTTCCGCCCCTTCTTCGGGAAGTACCTGCGTGTTTTTTCTGATCTTGATCTTTCCGTCGTCGTCGAGTTCGAGATTACGCTCTTCCATGTTTTACTCCTTTTTCTTATCCGGCCGGCGCAGCCTTTACAGTGCAAACGGATTGCGCAGACTCATTTTCGCCGCCGGTTTTGCCGCCACGACGCGCGTGCGGAACTTGCCGCGGTAGCGCGATTTTGCCCAGCGGCACAGTTCTTCGCTTTCAAACAGTGCGAACACGGCGCTACCCGAACCGGATACGCCGTACGCCGACGGCGAAAAAGCCGCCGCCTGTGCGAGCGCTTCCGCCACGTCCGCATTGAGGCGGCAGGCAGGCGCGGCCAGCGCATTGTATACGTTTTGCGCCACGCCGGCAAAATCGCCCGCCGCAAGCGCCTCGGCCAGCCGCGCGCTGTCTGTTCGCGGCGCATCGGGCGCGGCATCGTATTCGCGGTAACATTCCCCCGCCGAAACGGACGTGGGCGGCAGGATGAGCAGCATATGCAGCGGCATCCCCGCGAGCGGCTCTACGCGCTCGCCCCTGCCGGAAATGCGGGCAAACCCGCCGCCGAGCATATAGCCGGTATCGCTGCCGAGAGAATCGGCGATGGCTTTGAGGGCGGCGCGGTCGGTCACCTTGTACATCTTTGCCAGCGCGTTGAGCACGCCGGCGGCATCGGCAGAAGAGCCGCCAAGCCCCGCGCCGATGGGAATATCTTTGTAAATTTCAATATCGGCCCCGCGCGTGCCGAAAGCCGCCGCGAACGCCTCGCCCGCCTTTACGGCGTTGTTCTTTTCGGGCGGGATGCTTTCGCTGCCCATGCCGTGCATATACACGTTTATCAGCGAATCCCGGCGCGGTTTTGCCCGCACGGTATCGCAGACGTCGATGGGAACGACCACGCTGTCGATGAGATGATACCCGCCCGCAGTACCGTTTATGTTGAGCGAAAGGTTCACCTTTGCATAACTTTTTACTTTCGTTGCGAACACGGGAGCATCTCCTTTTATCTATTATACCACAATGGCGGATAAATTGTAAACATCTGCGCAAGAATTTGTGCGATTTACACACAATTTTAACAAAAAAGGGCGATTTTTCCGCTCTTTGCGGCCGAAAAGCTCCCCCGGGCGCGCGCTGAAAAGATTTGCCCGCACCGTTTGCGCAGAAAAACGGCCGAAAACCGCCCCTCCGCTCCCCCGACAAAGCCGCCGCAACGGCAAAAGCCCTCCCGCTTGCGGGAGGGCCGGCAGATGTTTGATTTTTGTTTTACGCCTCTAACTTTTTGCGG
Source organism: uncultured Clostridia bacterium (assembly GCA_944328905.1). Classification (GTDB taxonomy): domain Bacteria; phylum Bacillota; class Clostridia; order Christensenellales; family Borkfalkiaceae; genus Borkfalkia. The sequence goes on from CALVHW010000001.1 coordinate 47,646, forward strand.
CGCCACACCACGATGCGTTCGGCACCCGTGAGCGGAAATTTGAGGTCGGGATTGCAGCTCTGCACTTCTTCGGCCGTTTTGCCCAGTTTTTTGGCGGTTTCCCAAAGGGTATCGCCGGCGGCGGGGAAATACACGCCCACGGCGCCGCCCTCTTCGGCGCGCTCTTCGCCCACCGTAAGTTCGCACACGTAGCGGCTCTCTTCGCACACGTACAGTGTAACGTACAGTTTCAGGGAGCCTTCCGCATCCAGTTCGCCCGCCCGCAGCTGGCGCGCCGAAACGCCGCAGGCGATGGCCGTGACTTCCGCGCGCATACCCTGCCGCGCGCGGTCGCACCGCACGGGGAAGGCGAACGGCAGGCTGACGTTGACCGTTTTCGGGTTGCCTTCGCCGTCTTTGAAGAACACCGCGGCGGAGAGTACGCCCTCCGCCTCGATCTCGCCGTCGGAAACGGTGGCCGCAATCTGCACGCCGCACAGCGCCGCCGCCTGCAAGGAACAGTTCGGATCAACATTGCCGTCGATCGCCGCCGTGCCGGAAACGCGCTCGGCAGCGGTAAAGGCGCACACGGGTTCTTCGAACGACAGTTTTTCGGCGGCGGGCACGCTTTCATGGCCGAGGCAGAAGGCGTCCTGCGGGAGCTGCAACTCTTCGGCGCGGCTGACGCGGCCGCGGATCTCCACGTTGATCTGCGCCAGAATGCGGCAGCGCCCCTTCTCCTCGTCGCAGGCGCAGGTGAGGCTGACGGATACGACGCTCGCTTCGGCGCGGCAGGCCATGCCCGTGACCGCCTCGTCGCAGGGGATTTCGGCGCGGAAAGGGATAATACGTTCATACGAAACGGCATCCTTTTCCCCCTCTTTGCCGGCGAGCACGCCGAGGTTGACCTCGCCGGATACGTCTAAACAGCCCGCGGCGCACACGGCGCGGGTGACGTACACCTGTTCGCTGTGCAAAAGCACGTCGCTCACGTAATCGGTGTCGAACTCCTCTTCCAGTTCGGCGGTGCCCGAGCACTGCCAGCTGCGGGGCAGGCGCACGGGCGCGAAGTTGCAGACCACGCCTTCGCCGCCCGAAAGGTAGCGCATCTGCACGGGAACGCGCAGGCGGATGGTGGCCGTTACGATGGCGGAAACGATGACGGAACGGCCTTCCTGGCGGCGCTCGGTCTTTTCCACGCACAGCGAAACGTCTGCGCGCTGGGCGGGCGCGGCGCTCTCGCATTCGGCGCGGTGAGAAAATTCCACGCCCCGTTCGGCGGCGACGAGCGTGCCGTCCGGCGCGGCCGCCACGACCGAAAAGAACAGTTTGCCGCCATAGCGAACCTCGCCGGGCAGCACTTCCGCCTCCCCGCAGACCACGTTGGGGCTGACGGCGAGGATGCGGTTTTCCGACCAGTCGGCGAGGCGGCATTCGACGATCGACTGGCTTTTGAGCACGGGGCCGTCGGCGATGTATTCGTAATTTTCGTAAGTTGGCGAAACGCTCATTTTTCGTGTACCTCCGGATTTTTCACTTTCATTGTATGACGGAAAATTTGCATTTATTCCCGCGCGGCGGCGCGAAAAAGCAAATTTTTTGGCGAACGGGCATAACCGGGGGCAAAACGGGCAAAAATACAGTTGCGGCGCCGCAGGCCGCAAAGGAGAAACGCATGATCAAGGGAACGAGGAATCTGCCGCGCATCAAAGAGGAGATACGCGGCTTTTACGGGCAGAACGTGCGCGTGCACGTGAACCTGGGGCGGAACAAAACGAGCGACTTTACGGGAACGCTGACGGGCATTTACCCCGCCCTGTTCACCGTTTCGCCCGACGATAAAAATTATTTGGGCAAAACCGCCTACTCCTATTCGGAAGTGCTGTGCGGCAGCGTAAAGGTGACGGCGCGCAAATAAAGTGCGGCGCCCGCCCTTGTAGCGAGGTTGCACTGACCAAAAACTTTCCGCGCTGAACGGATGCGGTAAAAAGCAAAAACCCGAGCCCCGCACATTGCGCAGGCCCGGTTTTTATTTTGCCTTTGTGATGGGCGACGCTCAGAAATCGTCGTCCTCGTCTTCCTCCTCGTCGTCTTCGTCCTCGTCTTCGTCGTCGTAATCGAGGTCGCCGCCCAGATCGTCGAAATCGTCCTCGGCAGACTGATCCGCGCTTTCGTCTTCGAACTCCTCTTCCTCCTCGTCGAAATCGTCGCCGAACGCTTCGTCGAAATCCTCGCCGATGTCGATATTTTCGTCCATATCCAGCGGTTCGGGATCTTCGTCGAGGTAGTTGCGCCACTCGTCGTCTTTTTCCGGATCGATGTCCTCTTCCTCCTCGTATTCGGAAGTGCGCTTGCATTCGTCGCACATCTTTTCGCCGGGGCGCATATAATTTTCGCCGCAGACGGGGCAGAGTTCGGTCTTTTCGTCCTCCTCGTCATCGTCGAGATCGGCGAATTTGAGTTGTTTGCCCTGCAATTCGGCGAGGCAAACATCGCAATAGTCTTTATCCTCTTCGATGTAGTTGAGTTCACACCGCGGGCATTTTTTGTACTTTGGCATCTCTTTTCTCCCTGTTATAAAATCGGCTTTTCCGATCCGCACTCTAATACAATAGTATTGTAAAGGGACGCACTGTGTGCAGGAAAACAATAAATAGAATGCGGATACTGTTTTTTTCGGGCATTATTATACTAATAATCCCCGCTTTTGTAAAGCCTTTTTATGGAAATTTTTATTTTTTTTCGAGATTTTTATACCATTTTAAAAAAAGAAAAAAGCGGAAATATTTTCCGCTTTTCTTTCTTATCTTCTGCGGCGCCTGCGCACGATCAGCCAGGCCGCGATGCCGCCGCCGATCAGTACGACGCCGATGGGCACGAACAGAGCCGCCCACTGCCACGTCCAGCCGCCGCTTTCCGACGAATCCGCCGTGAAGCCGGTGATGTAAGCGGATTTGAGGGAATCTTCGTTGTCGCTTTGGTCGTCTTCCGTGACGATGCTGATGCAGTTGACGAAGGAGGTGCGCCTGTTGAACTCTTTCACTTCGGCAAAGCCGTAGCCGCGCTGGTCGGTGCCGGCAACGAACGCGTTGATCAGCTCGACGTCTTCGTCTTCGTACTCGTCGCGGTATTCGCCGTTGTCATCCGTGACGATGCTCACGTCGCCGCCGTAGTAGTAATAGCGCATCACGTTGGCCGCCGCGCTGAACTTTTCTTCCACTTCGGTGAAGAGATCCTGTACGGCCTGGTAATTGTCGTTGCGCGTTTTCAGTTCTTCGTTGGTGGCGCAGACGTCGGTCACATACACATAGTTATCGGCATATGTGTCGGCATCGGCAAAAAAGATGCGGCCGTTCACCACTTCGGGCGCGAACCAACTGCTGTTGTAATCCACTCCCAAATATTGGGTGGCCTTATAGTCTTCGGCGTTTTCAATGTCCATCATATCGGCGCCGCCGTTATAATAATTGGCTTCGCCGTCGTAGCGGACGCGCCAGAGCGCGTTGCCGTTGGTACCCGTGCGCGAATAGTAGAGGAAGTGCGTTTCCGTATCCATGAACAGCAGCGTGGCGCCTTCCTGCGCGTAGGCGAGAGCCTCGTCCGTTTCGGTGAACCCGCTGCCTTCCGCAACGACCGCACGCGTACGGTAAATGTTGTTGGAAGTAGAGTCGATATAGATGAAATACTGCGTGTCGTTCTCGACGTAATAGAGCGCGTTTTCGGTGGCTTTTTCGGCATCGTACGAAACCAGCGTGATGGCCTCGCCCGCCGATTCTACATCCTGCCCCGCACGGATGGTGGGGTTGGCCTGAATGGTATCCCAGTCGCTCGCGGCGGCATACTTTTCGCCGTCAAGACGGCAGACATACGCAACGGTGTTGGTGGAATCGCCCGAAAGCACGGTGACCGTGAAGTACAGATCGCCGTTCGAGAACCGCTCGATGGCATAGGTGAAACCCTTCTGGCTCTTGGGCGTATTGTCGGCAGACCAATCGGGGTTGAAAACAGACGCTTCCGTTTTGTCTGCTCCGATGCCGTCGAGCACGAGCGTGCCGAGGTTGACGTATTCGAGATCGCCGTAGCCTTCGGAAAGGTCGTAATCGCGGGGCGCCTCCGTAGTGGCGGCGCTGACCTTATACAGCTGCTGGTAAGCTTCGTTCTGCACCGCGTCGTCGGAATTATAAACCTTTTTGGCGACCTGCATCGTATAATATACGGTGGGGCTGGCGATGTTATCGGAATCGAACGCGTAAGACGCGTAGCCTTCGACGAGGGTGACGTCTTGCATCGTTTTCGTGTTCACGGAGTGAATTTCGCTGTTGGCGGTATCCGCGTACAGCAGGTACACGGTATCGTTTTCCACTACATAGCGGTAGGCGTGGCTGCCGATCTCCAGCTGGGCGTAATTGCCGGAAAGCACGTCGCTGCCGTCGAGACGGGCGCGTTTGAAATTGAGCCAGGTGTTTTCGATCTGCGCCTGCATATTCCTCGTGTTGTTGGGCGTGGCGTAATACACATAGTCGCCCTCGATGAAGATGCCGGCGTCATAATTGCCGTCGTACACGATTTCGGGAATGACGATCTCGGCGGAAGAATAATTGCCTTCCGCAAGGGCGCTTTCGGAAACGCGGACGAGCGAACCCTTTGTTACGCTGCCGTAGTTGTTGGAAGAGGTGTTGCTCTCCACGCCGTTGATGAAGTAGATCCAGTCCCCTTTTTTGGCCACGAACCCGCCGTTGCTTTCGACGGCGGCGCTGCTCGTTGCGTCGTAGCCGTCAAGCGGCTCGAAGTGATATGTGCTGCCGCAGCCCGCGAACATGGCGAGTACCAATACGAGGGCAGCGATGATCAGCAGGAATTTTTTGCCTGTTTTCCGCATAAAATACAGACTCCTTTCGGTCAAAAATGTTTTTGTTTTTCCGCGTCGGATGCGGTTTCCCCTATCGGCAATACGGCCGATATACTTTTCTATTATATACCAAAACAAGCGTTTACGCAATTAAAAACGGTAAAAAACCGATGAAATTTTTATGCGTTTTGAAAAATTGCGCCGTATTTGCCGCGCCTGCCGCAATTACGGGGTTTTAACGGAGGTGTTTATGGAAAATTTCGGACTGCTCAAACTGCTTTCGGCGCTGGCCGGCACGGAAAACGGCAACAAGGACGAAACCGCAAACTCCGCGCAGACGGCTGCCCCGCCCGAACAGAATGCAGCCAATGCCGGTTTTTTTACCGCCGACGAGCGCGCCAGGCGCGCCGCCGAGATGCTGGAACGGCACGATGCCGCTCTGCGGCGCATCAAAAAGAACCCGCCCCGGCCGTAACGGGGCAAAACGCCGCCAGACGAATGCGGCGCCGCGCATACCTGCGCGGCGCCGCTGTTTGCCGTTGACTGTTTTCCCTGCGGGAAATTATCTCTTCGAGAACTGAGGAGCACGGCGCGCTTTTTTGAGACCGTACTTCTTTCTTTCCTTGCTGCGCGGATCGCGGGTAAGGAACCCTTCTTTTTTCAGCGCGGGACGAAGTTCGGGCTGCGCCTGGATGAGCGCGCGGGCGATGCCGTGGCGGATAGCGCCCGCCTGGCCGTTATAGCCGCCGCCGCACACGTTTACGAGAATATCGTAAGCCGTTTCCGTTTGCGTGAGCACGATGGGCTGTTTGACGATGTATTGCATCGTTCCCTGCGGAAAATAATCCTCGAGAGAACGGTCGTTGATGACGATGTTGCCGGTGCCGCCGGGAATGAGGCGGACGCGGGCGATCGCTTTTTTTCTTCTGCCCGTTCCCCAGAACTGCAATTTCTTTTTCAGATTCGCTTTTGCCATTGTTCCACCTCGTTAAAATAATTTAAGTTCTTCGGGCTTCTGCGCCTCGTGGTTGTGTTCCGCTCCCTTGTATACCCTGAGCTTTTTGATCATTTTTCTGCCCAGAGAGTTCTTCGGAAGCATACCGCGCACTGCCTCGTACACCGCTACGTCGCTCTTTTCCGCCATCATTTTGCGGTAAGAAGTTTCTTTCAGTCCACCGATGTAGCCGGTATGATAGCGATAAAACTTATCGTCGAGTTTTTTGCCCGTAAGGACCGCCTTGTCGCAATTTACGACGATAACAAAATCGCCGGTATCGACATGGGGAGTAAAGGTGGGTTTGTTTTTGCCGCGAAGGATCGCCGCAACTTTGGAAGCCAATCTTCCCAGAGGCACGCCCGCTGCGTCGACAACATACCACTTTCTCTCTACCGTTTGGGCATTCGCCATGTAGGTTTTCATGATGTGTTCTCCTTATTTGGTAATTTATAAAAAGGAATAAGCGTGCCATAGACGCTTTCCGTTGTTTACTCAATAAATTTTATATTATATCCGGGATACTGTCAAGCGGTTTTGATTGCGGTTTTGCTCTTTTTTTGAAAAAATTTTCTTTTTATTTTCAAGAAAAACCGCCGGCGGGATCGGCAAACGGGCAAAACGCGGCGGCTTGCGGCGCTTGCCGGAGACAGAAAGCGGCGGGCACCGCCGTGCCCGCCGCTCTGCGTTGTTACGTGTTTTTTACAGCTGTGTATAGGAAGAACCCGTTCCGTTCAGGCCGTATTTCACCAGAAAATGCTTTGTTTTTTCCCCGCTGTTTACCGAAATAAGATACAAACAGTTCGTTTCGGTAACCAGAGAACGGGCGGAAAGCGACGCGGTAAGCACCTCCGTTGCGGCGAGTTCCGCATCGGCCACGGTATAGGAAGCATCGTACAGGTCGCACACGATGCCGTCCGCCATGTAAAACCGCCCGCCGGCAACGCTCAGCCGCGTTCCCGGCACCTCGCCCATCAATATTGACGCTTTTGCCGAAAGGACGTAAATGTACAGGAAGTATTTCGACGCGGAACCGTCGCTCTGCTCCTCCTCCGTTATGTAATAGACGTTTCCGCCGTACACCCCCTGCAAAACGGCGCCTTCGGGCAGGTCGAATACCTCTTTCGTGTTCGCGTCGTATATGATTTTGCCGTCTATGTCCGTAAAATAGCCGTCTCCCGCCCATCCTACATCCGTAAAGGCGGAAAATTCCGCATACCGGCGGCCGTTCCTGAAAACGACCTCCTGCGAATTGTTGGCGAGCACCAGATACCCTTCTTCCGGCGAGGACATGGCGTCGGCGCCCGGCAGGAGCGACTGCAGGTCGACGTACACCTTTCCGTCTGCGCCGAACGTTTGCAGGTACGTTTCCGAAGAGAGCGTTTTGTTTTTGAGGATGCCGCGCACCGTAAGCGCCGCGTAGCGGTCGGGATCGGCCGAAACATCTTGCGAGGTGACCAATACGCCGAGATCCGCCTCGCCGCCCTCGCCGGTCAAAACGTCGAAATAGTACGTTTGCAGGTCGTATTTGGTATTGCCGCTGTAATAATCGTAATTTGCGGCGTCGTCCGGCAGGGACACGCGGTACTGTTCAAACAGGCGGCTGCCCACCTGCCACTGCTGCACGGGCGTGCCTTCCGGAACATCGCAGGCAAGAGTCTTATCCGTCGTGCGCAGAAATCTGCCGTTGCGGTCGAACACGCCGTAAACGGAATCGTCCGCGCGGACAACATAATAATTTCCCATTTTAAACGCGTTGGCGGAAGTGGCCACGGGCCGGACGCCCCGTTCGCCGTAGTACACTTCGCCGGCCACGTCTTTGTAGATCACCTTGCCGTCGGCAAAGGTGCCGATGCCGTCTGACACGATAAACCGCGAAGAGTCCTGCACGACCGTTTCCGCTTTTACGGCGCCGTCGTAAAAGGTATAGGTATACTTATACGTCAATTCGGGCGACGTGCCCTGCGTTTCGGTTTCGAGCGTGTAATAAAAACCGGAATATCCCGATACGCTTTCGAACTCCGATTCCTTGGATACGACCATTTCGCCGCTGGTGAGATCGTACAGGCCGTACTCTGTGCCCGTATCGTTGTCACGATAGATCCTGGCGATCCCGCTGCCGTCTACCGAAGAAACGGTATAGCCTTCGAGTTCGGAGACTGGTTCCGATGAGATGAAGCGGCCGATGCGCAACGATTCTTCCAGGCCGGATGCCGGAGCAGGTTCGCTGTGGCAGCCCGCGGCGCCCAGCATAAACGCGCCCGCAAGCGCGAGGCAGGCCGCAGCCGCCGTTCGTCTGATTTTTTTCATAGTTCTCTCCTCCTCTTTTCTTTGATTATAATATGCAGCGCGCGTTTTGTCAATCTTTCGACAAAATATTTTCTTTTTCTGCACGTTCCGCCGTCTTAGAAAAAAAAGCGGCGGCTTTCCTGCGAAAGC
>CALVHW010000002.1 GCA_944328905.1 uncultured Clostridia bacterium
AAAAGGGGCGCGCAGCCGGTTCGGCTGCGCGCCCCCTTGCGTATGTTATGTGTTTGCCGTTTGCGGCAATCGATTACAGATCCGCCGGGTTTACAAAAAGGCGTTCAAACAAAGTTCGGCAATGAAAACCGCCGCGATCGAGCAGACGGAAACGACCAGCAACCCCCGCCGGAAAAAGGCGAGCACGAGCGCCACCGCCGTGCCGATGATGCCCGACCAGATGAACGAGGTGGAAAAGAGGATGGCGGGGAACACCATCACCGCCAGCACGCTGTACGGCAGGTAGTAGAGGAAAGACTGCACGAATGTGTTTTTGATCTGCTTTTTCACCAGCAGCAGCCCCACCGCTTTGCACAGGTACGTCACGCCGAACATCACGGCGCAGCCGATCAGCATTTCGGAAAGTGTCATTTCGCACCTCCTTCGCCCTCGGCGGAGTTGTCTGTTTTTTCGGCGGCTGTTTTTTGGGCGACGTCGGTCTGTTTTCCGGCGTCAAAGGCGGCATCGGCTTGATCGTTCGTCGCTGCGTTCGCAGCCGCTTCGCCGGCGTTTTCGGCTGCCGAACCGCTTTCCCCGTCCGTGCGGTACTCTTCGGGCACGTGGGGGAAAGCCAGCGCCACGATCACCGTGCATACGATCGAGCAGATCACGATCTCCAGCCCCTCGGGCAGTTTTTGCAGGGCGGGCACAAAATAGAATGCGCAGCTTGCCGCCACCGACATCCCCACCAGCAGCAGAACGCGGCGGTCGTCGCGCGCGGGCGGAATGATGATCGCCACGAACATGGCGTACAGCGAAATATTGAACGCGCTCATGATCATGCCGTAATAGAGTTCGCCCGTCTCGCCCGTCAGCACCTGCGCGAGCAGAGTACTCAGTCCCGCGCCCAGCGCCGTACCGCCCAGCCAGCCGCAGAAAGAACATCCCATCAGCCCCGTAAGGTAGGGGAAGGTGAGCCTGCCCGGCTGCCGCACTGCCACGGCGTAGTTTTCGTCGGTCACGCCGAACGAAAGCACGGCGCGCTTCCAAAGCGGAAAATTGCCGTCCAGTTTCTGTGCCAGCGAAACAGACATCAGCGCATAGCGGATGTTCACGATGAGCATGGTGGCAAACAGCACCGCCAGCGACGCGCCCGCCGCAATGAGATCGGTGCCGATGAACTGTCCGGTGCCCGTGAAGTTTGTCGCCGAAACGAGGATGGGGAACCACGCGGGGAACCCCTGGTCGACGGCGCGGATGGCAAAGGCGAAGGCCACGGGCACATAGCCGAGGGCAATGGGCAGGCCGTCCTTCAGGCCGCGCGAAAAACGCATAATTACTTCTTCCCGTAAAACAAAAGTGTCCGCCAACGGCGGCAGAACAATATTATAGCACAAAAATTCGGCGCTGTGAACGAATTTAAGGGAATTTGCGCCAAATTCCACGCGTTTCGGTTTGATTTCGTGCCCGCAATGTGTTATAATAATGAATAATTCAGAGAAAGAGGTTTGTTTTATGTATTGGGCAGACAAGCTGGCGGACGAGGTCATCCGCCGCAATCCCGACAAAGAGGAATACATCTGCGCGGCGGGCATTTCGCCTTCCGGTTCCGTGCACATCGGCAACTTCCGCGACATCGCCACCAGCCTGTTCGTGTGCCGCGCGCTGCAAAAAAAGGGCAAAAAGGCGAAACTGCTCTTTTCGTGGGACGAGTTCGACCGCCTGCGCAAAGTGCCGAAAAACGTTTCCGACTACCTCGGCAACAATTCTTTCGAACAGTACATCGGCTACCCCTATGTGGATATCCCCGATCCGTTCGGCAAAGACGAATCGTACGCCGCGCACTTCGAAAAGGAGTTCATGGCGTCTGTGGAGCGCTTCGGCATTCAGATGGACTACCGTTACCAGGCCAAAGAATACCGTTCGGGCAGGTACGCGGAGTACGTGATCTTTGCCCTTAAAAACCGCAAAAAGATCTTCGATATCCTCGACCGCCACCGCACGCAGGACGCCGCCGAGGGGGAGCGCGACAATTATTATCCCGTTTCCGTCTTCTGCCCGCACTGCCATAAAGATTCCACGAAGATCGTATCCCTTTCCGACGACTGCACCAAGGCGCACTACGTCTGCGCCTGCGGGCACGAGGGGGATTTCGACTTCACCAAAGATTTCAACTGCAAACTGCAATGGAAGGTTGATTGGCCCATGCGCTGGAAGGCGGAGGGCGTCGATTTCGAGCCGGGCGGCAAAGACCATGCCTCCAAAAACGGCAGTTACGATACCGCCAAAGACATCTCGCGCGAGGTGTTCGGCTACGAGCCGCCGCTGTTCCAGGGGTACGAATTCATCGGCATCAAGGGCAGCGTGGGCAAAATGAGCGGCTCTTCCGGGCTGAACATGACGCCCGATTTCCTGCTCAAACTGTACCCGCCCGAATTGATCCTGTGGCTGTACGCCAAAACCGAGCCGCTCAAAGCCTTCGATTTCTGCCTGTCGGACGAGATTCTGCGGCAGTATTTCGAGTTCGGCAAAATGCTGGACGCCTACCGCAGCGGCAAGGCGGACGAAAATACAAAGCGCATCATCGAAAACAGCCTCATCGACGGGCGCAACTTCGTCACCGTGCCCATGAGCCAACTGGTCGATCTGGGCAGCGTCGTCGATTTCAACCCCGAAATGATGGAGAAACTGTTCGAAAAGATCGGCACGCCCTATAAAAAAGAGGACTTCAAAGAACAGTTCGAGCGCGCCAAGTTCTGGCTGCGCACCTGCTCGCCCGAAAGCGAGTACATCATTCTCGAAAAACGCAACTGGCCGTACTGGCGCACCATGAACGAAAAGGAGCGCGAGTGCGTCCGCCAGCTCAAAGAGTACATCGAAAAGAGGGATTACACCCTCGATTCGCTGCAGGCGGAACTGTACGCCATCCCCAAGCGCGTCTATCCCGATAAGGCCGAAGATAAAAACGCCCTCAAAGAGGTGCAGAGCAAGTTCTTTAAAGATGTGTACAATCTGACGCTCGCGCGCGACAAAGGCCCCCGCCTGTACCTGTACCTGTACGCCGTGGATCCCGGGCGCTACCTCAAACTGCTGGATTTTTCGCTGCCCGAATCGGAAGACCCCGACGCAAAGGAGGAGGCTACCGCAGCCAAAGAACAGCCGCAGGAAAAGGCGCCCGCCGAAGACAAATACGTTTCGCAGGCCGCGCCGCAAAAGCCGCTCATCGAGATCGACGATTTCGCGAAATGCGATATACGTATCTGCAAAATCCTGTCCGCCAAACCCATGCGCAAGACGAACAAACTGATGAAGATCAGCCTGCACGACGGCGCGGGCGAACGCGTGATCGTGTCGTCCATCGCCGACCAGTACGAGCCGGAACAGCTCGTCGGCAGAAAGATCGCCGTACTCATCAACCTCAAACCGCACAAGTTCGGCAACGAATATTCGAGCGGTATGCTGCTCGCCTCCGGCAATGAGGACGGCACCTGCCGCATCCTGTTCGCCGCCGACGACGCGGAGATCGGCTCCGTCGTGCACTGATTTCCGCTTATGCGGGGAACGTCGCCGCATACGGGAAATTCGGTTTGCGGGGAACGTCGCCGTGCGGAACCCTTTTATGAGTTGAAAAACAGCGGTAAAGCCGCATCTGAAAAGCCCGCGCGGACAGCGCGGGCTTTTTGCACGGCCGTTGGGTTGCCGTTTTGCCATAATACGGCCGTTCGGTTGCCATTTTGCCGTAATTTTGCTATAATGTACTAAAAAGCGGTTGATCGGCGGCAAACGCAAAACGGATTGCCGCGGACAAGAAAAGTCAGAGAGTAGAGAAGTGAAAAGATATTTTCAGTATTTGCGCAAATACAAATTGCAGTGCTGGCTGGGCGCCTTTTCCAAGTGGATCGAGGCGGCGCTCGAACTGCTCGTGCCGCTCGTGATGGCAGACATCATCGATACCGGCGTCACGGGCGGGCGGGGCATCCCGTACGTGCTGTGGGGCGGCGCGCTGATGCTCGGCATGGGCGTCGTCGGCTATGTGTGCGCCCTGTTCTGCCAGCGCAGCGCGTCCATCGCGTCGCAGGGGTTCGGCACCAACGTGCGCAACGCGCTCTTCAGGCACATCAACACCCTTTCGTACCGCGAACTGGATAAGATCGGCGCGGCGTCGCTCGTCACGCGCACCGTCAACGACGTCACGCAGATGCAGTCTGCCGTCGCCATGATCATCCGCCTCGTGGTGCGCGCGCCCTTCATCGCGGTGTGTTCGGTCGTCATCTGTTTGGTTATCGACTGGCAGATCGGCCTCATCGTGTTCGCGGCGGCGGTCATCGTGTCGCTCGTTTTGTGGGTGATCATGAAAAAGAGCGTGCCGCTGTTCACGCGCAATCAGCGCGGACTCGACCGCCTCGCGCAGATCACCAACGAAAATTTAGAGGGCGCGCGCGTCGTGCGCGCCTTTCAGAGCCGCGATAAAGAGCGCGCCCGTTTCGACGGCGCGGCGGACGCCATGCTGGATAATTCCCTGCGCATCGGCAAAATTTCCGCCTGGCTGAACCCGCTCACGTACGCCGTGATCAACTTCGGCGTGGCGCTCATTCTGCTTTGGAGCGGCTACAAGGTGGACGCCGGCACCGGCCTCACCACGGGCGAGATCATTGCCATCATCAACTACATGATGCAGATCCTCAACGCGCTCATCGTCATTTCCAACCTCGTTTCGCTGTTTACCAAGGCGCACGCGTCGATGAACCGCGTCAGCGAAATTTTCGATCTGCAGTCTTCGATCGACGGCGGCGGCAGCGCCCAGCCGGATTTTTCCGCCCCGGCGGTGGAGATGCGCGGCGTGAACTTTTCTTATGCCGGCGAAGACCGCAGAACGCTGCGGGATATCGATTTCAGTGTGCCGCGCGGCGCCGTGGTGGGCATCATCGGCGGCACGGGCAGCGGCAAGAGCACGCTCGTAAACCTGCTGCCCCGCCTGTACGACGCGGGCGAGGGGAGCGTGCGCGTGTTCGGGCACGACGTGCGCGAATACCCCCTGCGCGAACTGCGCGAAATTTTCGGCGTCGTTCCCCAAAACGCGAGCCTCTTTTCGGGCACGGTGCGCTCCAACCTCTTCTGGGGCAACGATAGAGCGACGGACGAAGACTATGCCGCGGCGCTGAAAGTGGCGTGTGCGTACGATTTTGTCATGGAAAAGGGCGGGTTGGATCAGCCCGTCACCGAGAGCGGCAAAAACTTTTCGGGCGGGCAGCGGCAGCGCCTCACCATCGCGCGCGCCGTCGTCGGCAAGCCGAAAATACTCATCCTCGACGACAGCTGTTCCGCGCTCGACTTCGCCACGGACGCGGCCGTGCGCGCCAACATCGCCGCGCTCGAAGGCGTCACCACCTTCATCGTATCCCAGCGCGCCTCGTCGCTGCACGGGGCAGACGTCATCTTTGTGATGGAAGACGGCAAGATCATCGGCAGAGGCAGGCACGAAGAACTGTACGGCACCTGCCCGCTGTACACGGAAATTTGCGATTCGCAGGCGAGGGCGGTGGTATGAAAAAGCAGAGTTTGAAAAGAGATCTCACCGGCCGCATCCTCGGCTATCTGCGCCCCTATAAATGGCACGTGGCGGCGTCGCTGGTTCTGAGCCTGTTATACGTCGGCGGGGTGCTGGTCGGGCCGGTTTTGTACGGAGAGGCGATCGACGCCATGCTGGGGCAGGGCAAGGTCGTGTTTTCCACCGTATTTGCCGCCACGGCGGGGTTTGCCGGCTGCGTGCTGGTTGCGGCGCTCGCGCAGAAACTGCTCGGCAACTGCGTCAACGCGCTTTGTTACCGGCTGGTGCGCGATCTGCGGCGCGACGCCTTTTACAGTCTCACCGCCGCTAAGGTGCGCTATATCGATTCGCATTCGCAGGGCGACGTGATGACGCGCATCGTCAACGATGTAGACGTCATTTCCGACGGCCTTTTGCAGGGCGCCTCGCAGCTGTTCACGGGCGTCATGACCATCCTGGTGACGCTCGTCGTGATGTTCGTCGTCAACTACGTCATCGCGCTCGTGGTGGTGGTGCTCACGCCGCTGTCGCTGTTCGTGGCGGCGTTCATCACCAAGCGCACCTTCCGCAATTTCAGCAAACAGGTCGCCGTGCAGGGCAGGCTCGCCGCGCATACCAAAGAGATGATCGGCGGGCAGAAGACCGTCATTCTCTTCAACGAAGAGGAGTATTCCTGCAAAAAGTTCGACGAGATCGACGCGGAACTGTACGAAGTCGGCTGGCGCGCGCAGTTTTTCTCCGCGCTCACCAATCCGAGCACGCGCTTTGTGAACGCCGTCATCTACGCGGCGGTCGGGGTGCTCGGCGCGGTGTTCTGCATCATGAGCGCGGAATCGGGCGGTGTGCTTTCGCTCGGCGCGCTCACGCTCAGCGGCTTTACCGTCGGCAAACTTTCGGTGTTTTTGAGTTATGCCAACCAGTACACCAAGCCGTTCAACGAAATTTCCAACGTCGTAACCCAGTTGCAGAACGCCTTTGCCTCGGCGGCGCGCGTGTTCGAAGTGGTGGACGAGGAGGGCGAGCGCACGGAAGGGGATAAACATCTCCCCGCGGTGCGCGGCGATATCCGCATCGAGCACGCCTGCTTTTCGTACAATAAAGAAAGCAAACTGATCGAGGACCTCAACGTATCCATAAAAGCGGGCAGCAAAGTGGCGATCGTGGGGCCTACCGGCTGCGGCAAAACCACGCTCATCAACCTGTTGATGCGCTTTTACGACCTCGACGCGGGGCATATTTATATCGACGGCGTCGACGCCAAAGACATCCCGCTCGACGAATACCGCAAAATGTTCGGCATGGTCTTGCAGGAAAGTTTCCTCGCCGAAGAGAGCATCGCCTGGAACATCGCCTACGGCAACGAGCACGCATCGCGCGATCAGATCGAGGCGGCGGCAAAGGCGGCGTATTGCGATTACTTTATCCGCAATACCAAAAACGGCTACGATACGATCCTTCACGGCAATACCAGCATCTCGCAGGGCGAGCGCCAGCTCCTGTGCATCGCGCGCATCATGCTCACGCACCCGCCCATGCTCATTCTCGACGAGGCGACTTCCAACATCGACACGATGACGGAAATGCGCATTCAGAAAGCGTTCAAAAAGATCATGCAGGGGCGAACGTCGTTCATCGTGGCGCACCGCCTTTCCACCATTTTGGATGCCGACCTCATCCTCGTCATGAACAAGGGCGCGGTCGTCGAGCAGGGCACGCACGCGCAGCTCATGGAAAAACAGGGCTTTTACTGTCACCTGTACAATTCGCAGTTTGCCTCTTAAACGAGCGCAAAATGATAAAAAAACAAATGCACGTTGATGCAAAAACAGTGCCAAAGCAAGCAAAAGAGCGGCGCCTTTTCCGGCGCCGCTCTTTGCGTATTTCTGCGCCCGCTCTCTTGCGGATGCAGGGCATCGCCGCCGCGGTTTTGCGCCGCGTGCGGCATTGCTGTTTAAATTTTGTAACTGTGCAATAGTTCTCCTTAACTTGTCAGTCGTTGGCGTGCACGTCGAAAGCGGAGAGCAGGTAATCTCCCACGCCCGGCGCGTCGGGGTCGTGCGAGCCTTTGCCCGTATCCAGCGCGCGCAGCGCCTGCATTTCCGCATCCGTCAGCGTAAAGTCGAAGATGTTCAGATTGCCCGCAATGCGCTCTTTTTTCGTCGATTTGGGCAATACGACGATGCCGTCCTGCGTTTCAAACCGCAAGATCACCTGGCCGGCGTTCTTGCCGTATTTTTCGGCGATTTTCAGCACAACGGGGTCGGTAAGCAGTTTGGCGTTGCCCTGGCCGAGCGGCCCCCAGGCCTCCAAAAGAACGTTCTTTTCCGCCATGATCCGGCGCAGCGGCCGCTGTTGAAAGTAGGGGTTGCACTCCACCTGGTTCACGGCGGGCAGGGTGTCGAACTGCGGCACCCACTTGTTCCAGAGGTTCGGCGTCATGTTGCTCACGCCGACGGAGCGGATCTTTCCGGCGGCTTTCGCCTCTTCGAGCGCGCTCCATGCCCCGGCAACGTCGCCGTACGGCTGGTGCAAAAGGTACAGGTTGACGTATTCGGTGCCGAGTTTGCGCAGAGAAATTTCCAGCCCCTTGCGCGCCGCGTCGTGCCCGTAGTCTTGCAGCCACAGTTTGCTGGTGATGAATACGTCCTCGCGCGGGATGCCGCTGTCTTTCACGGCTTTGCCCACTTCCTGTTCGTTGAAATAGGCGGCGGCCGTGTCGATGTGGCGGTAGCCGGCGTCGAGCGCCTCGCGCACGGCGCGGTAAGTGGAGTCGTCCGCGGGAATCAAAAACACGCCGAAACCCACCGCGGGAATGGCATTGCCGTCATTGAGTACAAATTTTTCCATTTTTGCATCCTCCTTATTGCAGTTTGCGAAAATTTTTATTTTTTCAGATAGCATTGCAGCAGGGCGGGCAGGCAGTCTTGGCAGAACTGCCGCGTTCTCTCTTCAAAACCGAACGCGCCGCCGCTCATGCACCAGCACAGCATCTGCCCGTACAGCGCTTCCGTGAGCGTTCGGGCGAGCAGTTCGACGGGGGCGTCGGCACACAGTTCGCCGCTTTCTATAAAGGAGCGCAGCAATGTTTTCATGTCGAGCAGATCTTGTTCCAGTTTTTTCTTTCCGTCGGCGCACACGTCGGGCGCGGCGGAGTTTTTCACCCAGTCCTGCGCCAGCTTCAAACTGCTCTTTTCGATGTATCCGGAAAAGCTGACCATATAAAATTCCAGTTTTTGCAGGGCAGTGCCCGGCCGCTTTTTGGCGGCAAGCAAAATTTCGCCGAACATTTCGCCGCTCAGTTCGAAAACGATGTCTTCCTTGCGTTTGAAATAGGTGTAAAAGGTGCCCTTCGCCACGCCGCACGCCTCGGTGATCTCGTCGATCGACGTGTTGGAAAGTCCCTTTTCGCTGATGATGCGTTTTGCGGCATCCACCAGCTTTCTTCTGGTTTCGCGCGCCGCCTGCTGCCTGTTCGTAGCCATGTTTCTATCCGCCGTTTTAAGTATTTTGAGCACTCGTTTTTTGTGACTTCATTCGTTTTTAAGTATTTTTGAGTGCTTGTTTTTCTTTTGTGACTTCATTATATCACAGTCAATGACTTAAAGTCAATGAATTTAAGTCAGTTTTTTTGAAAAAATTTTTTCGCTGCCGGTTCGCGCGCATTTTGCCGCCGCTTTTGCGGTTCGCGCGCATTTTGCCGCCGCGTTTGAAAAAAATTCTTTCGCCGCCGTTTGCCGATTGCGCGTTTCTTGCCGCCGTTTTTGCGGATTGTGCGCATTTTACCGTCTACTTCAAAGCGGCGGTAGAGGGGGGGTAAGACGGCGGATTTTTTGCAAGATGCAGAAAAAGCGGACGGATTTTCCGCAAAATGTAAAAAAACGGGCGGCACCGCAACGGTGCTGCCCGCAGGTCTGTTTTATTCAATTATTTGAAGAGCCTGTCTTTTTCGGTAATGGGGCGGATAGGGCGGCAGGGGTTGCCGGCCGCGAAGGTGCCCGCGGGGATGTCTTTCACGACTACCGAGCCCGCGCCGATCACGCAGCCGTCGCCGATCGTTACCCCGCCGAGAATGGTCACGCTCCCGCAGATCCAGCAGTTGTTGCCGATGGTAACGGGTTTCGTGAACTCGATGTTGTAGGGCGTGCCGTCCTTGCGGAAGCGGTAATTGCGCTCTTCGGGGAGCATCGGGTGTATGGCCGTGTAAATGGAGCAGTTCGGCCCGATCATCACGTCGTCGCCGATCTTCACTTCGCCGCAGTCGAGCACGGTAAAGTGGAAATTGGCATAAAAGTTTTTGCCGAGATGAATGTGGTCGCCGTAGTCAAAATAGATCGGCCCCTGCAGGTAGGCGCCGGGCGCGCGGCGGGGCAACAATACGTCTAAAATTTCCGTGCGCCTTTGCTTTTCGCTCTCTTTCGTGCCGTTGTATTCCGTGCACAGGTCGTGCGCCAGCGCGCGGCGGTCAGCCAGTTCCGCATCCGAAGTATCGTACAAAAGGCCCGCGAGGCTCTTTTCTTTTTCCGTCATGGTTTTCTCTCCCTGTCTGATTTCGGCCGAAACGATTATACCATGTCCGCCGCAAAAAGGCAAACCAAAAGCGCCGGCGCGCCCCGGCTTTTTCCGTTTTGCCGTTTTTTATAGTTTTATGCGCGTTTTATCGGGTAAAAGCCGGTCGGTTTGCGGTATAATAATGGCAAAAGAGGAGCTGCGTTTCATACGGGGCGTTTGTATGAAAACCTTTCTGCCGTCGAGCGGCGATAAGCTCCGGGCGTGATCTTGCAAACTTTTTTGAAAACATTGGTAAAATAATTTGCGTCGCCGAATCCCACTTCATAGGCGATATCGCCGATGCGCATGGAAGTATTCGTAAGGTATTCTTTGGCTCTGCGGATGCGGAGATCCGTAAGATATTGCCTGATCGTGCAGCCGCTGTATTGCAGAAAAATATGCCGCACGTGCGAGGCGGAATAACGGCAGTGCTCTGCGATCTCCGGCAGCGTGATGTTCCGGTTGAAATTGGAACATAAAAAGTCAACGATCTGTCTGTAAATGCCGTTTGCCCCTTCCGCGTGCGGGCGGTCGGTATGGCGGTAAAGCAGGGCGAACATATAACCGAGCGGCGCAATCAGGGTTTCCAGCTCATCCGCGCCGGGCATATTTCCGGCGAGCAGACTGTACTTGTCTGCCAAATTTTCCCGGCGGATGCCGTACCTTTTTGCGGCCCGTGCAAGTTTTTCTTCGCCGCATTCGCTGCGGAATCCGGTCACGCTGATAAATCCGAGCATGGTATCGCCTTCCCGCAGCGGAAAAACCCATTCTTTTACGCCCGCCCAGCAGGTGCCGCAAAAGGGGCCGGAGCGGCACTTTTCGAGAACTTTATCCTGGCTTTGCACGCAGAATTGCTGTGCTTCCGGGTTGGTTTTGATGCACCGGCAGAATTCCGTTCGGTGTGCGTTGTAAGGATGGAGAATGTGCAGGTAGCGGTCGAACGCGCGGTGCAGGTGGCATATGGAAACATTGAGTTTGGCGGTATTGATCAGGTAATCGGTATAGCGCGCGATATCGCCGGCGATCTTATATTCCATGAGTCCCCCTCGGCAGCCGAAAAATTTTGTTTCGGTCGGTTCTGTATATCATTATAGAAAAAAACGGCAGCAATGTCAACCGGCGGAAGCCGGAAAGGAGAGCGGTATATGCCGGAAAAACTTCAATACGACGTGGTCGTGGCCGGCGGAGGTATGTCGGGGATATGTGCCGCAATGGCGGCGGCCCGCGGCGGTGCGCGCACGGCGCTCGTACAGGACAGGCCCATGCTCGGCGGCAATGCATCGAGCGAGATCCGTATGCACATATGCGGGGCAGACAGGCACGGCTCGGTCGACGATGCGCGTGAATCGGGCATTCTCGAAGAACTTCTGCTGGAAAACCGTTACAACAATCCGCAGCACTCGTTTTGCGTGCAGGACGCGTTTTTTTGGGCGGCGGCCAAAAAACAGAGCAATCTGGATCTGTATCTCAATACGCGCATACTCGGGGCGGAAACGTCCGGCGGGCGTATTTCTGCGCTTTCGGCCGTGCAGATGACGTCCGAAAAGCAGTTCCGTTTCGAGGCGGCCTTTTTCGTCGATGCCACCGGCGACGGGTTTGTCGGCTTTTGCGCCGGCGCCGGGTATATGTACGGGCGGGAAGACTGCCGCGCGTTCGGGGAGCCGCACGCGGCCGCAAAGGCCGACAGGTATGTTATGGGGAGTTCCATTCTCTTTACGGCCAAAGACATGGGGCATCCCGTGCCGTTCATAAAGCCGGAGTGGGCGTATACATTCACCGAAGAACAGCTCAAACACCGGGCGCATACAGAGATCACCTCCGGGTATTGGTGGATCGAGCTGAGCGGATTGCTCGATCCCGTTTCCGATGCGGAAACCATCCGCGACGAACTTCTGAAAGTGCTTTACGGCGTTTGGGATCATATCAAAAATCAACCCGGGCACCATGCAGAAAACTACGCGCTCGACTGGGTGGGCTTTCTGCCCGGCAAGCGGGAAAGCCGCCGCCTTACCGGCGATTATGTGCTTACGGAAAACGATGTGGCGGCCTCCCGCATTTTTCCCGATACGGTCGCTTACGGCGGCTGGAACATGGATGTACACGTTCCGGGCGGCATATTATCGGAAGAGAGCGCACCGACGACGTATTACAAATTCGATGACGTCTATGCGATCCCGTACAGATGCCTTTATTCGGAAAATATTGAAAATCTGTTTTTGGCGGGGCGTGCGATCAGCGTTTCGCACATAGCGTTCGGCTCCACGCGCGTGATGGGCACCTGCGCCGTGGTGGGGCAGGCAGTGGGCACGGCCGCCGCGCTGGCGCTGCGGCGCGGGGTGCGCGATGCGCGCGGCGTGGCTCCGTATATGACCGAATTGCAGCAGCAGTTGCTGCGCGACGGCTGCTTTTTGCCCGGTATCGCCAACGAAGATAAAAACGACCTGGCGCGTTCGGCTTCGGTCACGGCATCCTCTTTCCGCCCGGGGGCGGAACCGGGCAACGTTATAAACGGTATCGGCCGGAACCGCCGCGGAAAGTGCAACGCCTACATTTCGGAGGGCATCCGCCCGGAAGGGGAAATTCTTTCGCTCCGCTGGCGGGAGCCTGTGGCGGCAAACTGCGTCTGCCTGCGGTTCGATACCAACTTCGGCAAAGAACTTACGATCACGCTGTCCGATGCCATCCGCCGCCGCCAGAGGCCGTTTCCGCCCGAACTGGTGCGCGATTTCGGCGTTATGCTTTGCCTCGGAAACAAAACCGTGTATTCATGCGAAGTGCAGGGCAATATCCAAAGATGCCGCGATATCCGTTTTCCCCGGCAGACCTTTGACCGGCTGGAGATCCGGCTGCGCGCCACGCACGGCGCTCCCGACGCCTCTGTTTTTGAGGTGCGCGTGTACGATGATTAAACGATAGCGCAAAAAAACAGCCTCTTCGGAGGCTGTTTTTTTGCGCCTCGGGCAAAGCGGATAAAATTCGACTTTCTGTTACAATGCTTTCCAAAAAAGTTTGTTTTTTTTGCGCTATAATGTCCGCAAAAAGGGAAGGCGCGCCATGACCGTCTATCTCGACCTGCTCATTCTCGACAATTTCTGTGCCGACGCGGCGCTGCTGTACTGCGCGGTCAAAACGGTGAAAGGGGAAGTGCGCTTTCGGCGCATCCTGCTTGCCGCCCTGCTCGGCACGGCGCTGGGGGTGGGGTACACGATCTTCAAACTGTATTTCCGCGTGCCCGCGGCCGTCGACCTGCTCGTCAAATACGGCGTGGCGGCCGCTTTGCCGCTGCTCGCCGTAAAATGCAAACGGCGGCGCACCTACGCGCTGTGTTCGCTGGCGTTCGTCGGCTATATGTTCGCTCTCGCCGGGCTCTTGACGGCGCTCTTTTCCAAAGTGCGGCCGAACGAAAGCGGCGGCGCGCTCACCTATACGCTGTACGGCCTGCCGTCGGGCGTGCTGGTGCTGGCGTGCGTGGCTTTCGCGTTCGGCGGGGCAAAGGCCGCAGGCCGGTTTATCCGTCACGGCAGGGCGCTGGCAGGGTGCTGTACCTGCAAACTGGTGCTGCGCGGGCAGAGCGTGGAAACGAAGGGATTCGTGGATACGGGCAACCGCCTTTGCGACAGGCGCGGCCGCCCCGTGGCGGTGGCGGAGCGGGCGGTGGCAATGGCGCTCTTCAAAGAAACGCTGTTTACGGGCGTTACGCCCGCAGAAAAAATAGCCGTGCAAACGGTGAACGGGATCTCCATGATGGCGGCGTTCAGAATCGACGTTCTGGAGATATATTGCGGCGGGCGCGCGAATATAATAGAGGATGTGACGATCGCCGTCAGCCCGCAGCCGCTTTCGGGGGAGTACGGGCTCATCCTGCCGCCGCCGTTCGCACGGGAAGAGGATTTTGAAATTCGGAGGTGATACCTATGCTGGAAACTTTAAAAGCGCGCATTGCGGAACT
The DNA here is from genome assembly GCA_944328905.1 of uncultured Clostridia bacterium. Classification (GTDB taxonomy): domain Bacteria; phylum Bacillota; class Clostridia; order Christensenellales; family Borkfalkiaceae; genus Borkfalkia. The sequence goes on from CALVHW010000002.1 coordinate 14,025, forward strand.
GATAAAAAAGATGCGCGGGCGGGAGAACGTGCTCGACTACATATGCGGCAGCGAGGCTCTGCCGCTGCCCTATTCGCCGGAAGAGGAAAACGCCATGCTCGGCAGGCTTTCGGCGGGCGACGAGGCGGTCAAAAGTTCGCTGGTCGAACACAACCTGCGGCTGGTCATCTACATCGCGCGCAAGTTCGACAACACCGGCGCCGATTCCGACGACCTCGTATCCGTCGGTACCATCGGTCTGATCAAGGCGGTCAATTCCTTCAAACCGGATAAAAAGATCAAACTGGCAACATATGCCTCGCGCTGCATCGAAAACGAAATACTCATGTACCTGCGCCGCCTCGTGCGCCTGCGCAGCGAAGTGTCGTTCGACGAGCCGCTGAATACCGACTGGGAGGGGAACGAACTGCTGCTTTCGGATATTTTGGGTACCGACAGCGACTCCGTATATAAAGACATCGAAAACGGCGTGGAAAAGGAGCTGCTGCGCGGCGCGCTCGCGCGCCTGCCCGAGCGCGACCGCACGATCATGACCATGCGTTTCGGGCTGGACGGCGGCGAAGAGCGCACGCAGAAAGACGTGGCCGACCTTTTGGGCATCTCGCAGTCGTACATATCGCGGCTGGAAAAAAAGATCATCGCGCGGCTGAAAAGCGAGATGAGCAAGCAAATTTAAAACAGAACAGACCATCGGAAAAGAACGGGCGCGCCCGCTCTTTTTTCTGCCGCGGCAGGGTACAAAATTTATTGTATGCGCTTGACTTTTGCATCCCGTCATGCTACTATAAAGAAAGAGTAAATTGCTGCGGAACATCTGCGGCGAAAGAGAGGAAAAGATGAAGGCAAAGGGCAAAGTAACCATCCCTACCGACGAGAGTTTCGTTGAAGGCACCAAACGCATTGCGGCGCTCTGGGGCGCCGATGCCGTGCGCGACTGCGACGGCACCGTGCTTCCGGCCAATGTGGCGGAACTGGCGGAAAAGGTCTACAATACATATTTTATCGTGCGCGGCGACAACGCCTGGGCAGACAAGCACCCCGAAGAAGCGCACCGCACCTTTTTGATGAGCGAGCGCGTCGTGGCGGAGGGCGATACCCTGGAGATCGATCCGATGCAGAGATATTTCGCGCAGCAGATCGCGCCCGACGCGGGCGAACTTGCCCGCTGGGAAGTGATCGACCGCACGACGGGCGAACTTCATGCCCGCTGGCAGTGGGTGGCGGAAAAAGGCGTCGTGCGCATCGAAGGCGCCGTTCCCATGCACGAATACACGGTGAGTTTCATGGCGAAGATTCTGTGGCATCCCGTGCAGATCTACAACTATCTCACCAATAACTGGACGTGCGAAAAGCAGAAGGCGTACGATCCCGCTTTCCCCGCCACGGCGGAGTATGTAAAACGGCATATGCAGGAGTGGTGCGACGCGCATCCCGAAACGAACGTGGTGCGCTTTACCACCTTCCTGTACCAGTTCACGCTCATCTTCAACGAAAAGGGCAAGGAAAAATACGTCGATTGGTTCGGCTACGGCCTTTCCACTTCGCCCGCATTGCTCGACGCCTTCGAAAAGGAGTACGGCTATGCGCTGCGCGCGGAAGATTTTGTAGACGGCGGCTGTTATGCCAATCCTTTCCGCCTGCCGGGCAAGCGTTTCCGCGACTGGATGGATTTCGTGCAGCGCAAAGTTTCCTCCGTGGTGGGCGAACTGGTCGACATCGTACACAAAAACGGCAAAGAAGCGATGATGTTTTTGGGCGACGACTGGATCGGCGCCGAGCCTTACGGCAAATATTTTAAAGATATGCACCTGGATGCCGTTGTGGGCAGCGTGGGCGGCGGCGTCACCGTGCGTATGCTCTCCGAGATCCCGCACGTAAAATACACCGAAGGCCGCTTTCTGCCGTATTTCTTCCCCGATACTTTCTTCGACGGCAACGAGGATAACGCGGTGGCGGAACTCAACCGCAACTGGGTAACGGCGCGCCGCGCCCTGCTGCGCAAGCCGCTCGACCGCATGGGCTTCGGCGGCTATCTGTCGCTCGCGGCGAAGTTCCCGAAATTTGTAGACCGTGTGGCGGAAATCTGCGATGAATTCCGCGCCATCACGGCGGCGGCCGGCAAGGCAAGGCCGTATTGCGGGCTCACGGTGGCGATACTCAACGAATGGGGTACCATCCGCAGTTGGATGAGCCACATGGTCGCGCACGAACTGTGGTACCAGCAGGTATATTCTTACCAGGGCGTGCTCGAGGCGCTCTCCGGCCTCGCCGTCAACGTCAAATTTATTTCTTTCGACGACGTCCGCACGCACGGCTTCGACGAGGATATCGACGTCGTGATCAACGTCGGCGATGCGTACACCGCCTATTCGGGCGGCAAAAACTGGGCAGACGAAAAACTGGTTTCCGCCGTGCGCGGCTGGGTGCGCGAAGGGCACGGGTTCATCGGCATCGGCGAACCCACAGCTTACGCGCAGGGCGGCAGGTATTTTGCGCTCGCCGATGTGCTCGGCGTCGACAAAGAAGTCGGCTTCACGCTTTCAACCGATAAGTACAATCTCGACAAGCACGCGCATTTTATCACGGAAGACGTGCGCGGCGAGATCGATTACGGCGAGGGGATGAAGAACATCTACGCGTTGGACGGCGCCGAAGTGCTCGACATCGTGTTCTCCGACCGTTTCAAGCGCCGTTACAGCGTGGGCGAAGTAAAACTTGCGGCCAACGAGTGCGGCGCGGGGCGCGGCGTGTACATCGCGGGTATCCCGTACAGCCCGCAGAACGCGCGCCTGCTGCTGCGTTCCATGTTCTGGGCGGCGCACAGAGAGGATGAAATGAAAAAAGCCTTCTCTTCCAACCCGCTCACCGAGTGCACTTATTATCCCGAAACGGGCAAATACGCGCTCATCAACAACAGCACGGATAAGCAGACGACCACCTTCTACGATATCGCCGGCAAGGGCGCAAAGATCGCGCTTGCGCCGGGAGAAACGCGTTGGATCGAGGGCTGAGCGCCTGATCGGAACGAAAAAAACAGCAGAAACGGGTGAAGGCGAAAGTTCGTCTTTACCCGTTTTTTCGCAGGGCGGCAAACCGGGGAAGTTTCGCCGCGATGTCACAATTTTTAAAATACGTGTATAAAAAAGCGGTGCGTGAGCATACTTTATCCGAACGTTACATAACGCTCGGGAGGTGAACGGTATGCAACAAAAAGTGGAGATATGCGGAGTGGATACGGCGGGGCTTCCCCGCCTGACGGCCGAAGAGAGCGATGCGCTCATGCGCCGGCTGAAAGAGGGAGACAGGCAGGCGCGCGAGCAGTTCGTAGTGGGGAATATGCGGCTGGTGCTTTCGCTTGTAAAGCGTTTCTGGGCGAAGAACGCCAACGCCGACGATGTATTCCAGGCGGGCTGCATCGGTCTTTTGAAAGCGATCGACAATTTCGATCTCGGAGTGGGCGTCCGCTTTTCCACCTACGCCGTGCCGATGATCGTGGGGGAGATAAAGCGTTATCTGCGCGACGGAAATTCGCTGCGCGTGGCGCGGAGCATCCGCGATACCGCTTACAGGGTTCTGAAAACGCGCGAGCAGCTGGAGGAAGAAGCGAAGGAAGCCACCATCGAAAAGATTGCCGAGGCGATGCAGGTACGCGAGCGCGAAGTCGTGTACGCGCTGGATGCCATTTCCGATCCCGTTTCGCTGTTCGAACCCGTCTACAACAAGTCGGGCGATGCACTTCTCCTGATGGATCAGATCAGCGACGATAAAAACAACGACGAGGTATGGACGGAGCACGCCGCGCTTTCCGAAGCCATGGAAAAACTGGACGAGCGCGAGCGCAAAATTTTGTTTCTGCGGTATTACGAAGGAAAAACGCAAACGGAAATATCGGCGGAAGTCGGCATTTCGCAGGCACAGGTATCGCGGCTGGAAAAGAACGCCATAGGCGAACTGCGCCATACCATTGCCGACGCATAACAGTTCCGCAGCGGCTGTTCCGTGCGGTGCGACGGGCCGGAAAGAGGTCGCCGCGGCAGAGATATCCGTGCGGACGGCTATACAGAACGGGAGGGCGGCGCCGAAAATTTTTCGGCGCCGCCCTCCCGTTTTGCGTTCATTGCGGCGGGCGGTGTTCCGTCCGGCCTGTATATTTTTTCATGGCCCGGTAAAAAGTGTTCAGGCTGTTAAAGCCGTGCTTTGTGGCCGTCTGCAAGATCGTTTCCGTGTTCTGCGGATCGTCCAGCTCCTGCTTGACTCGCAGGATGCGCACGCGGTTCAGGTATTCCGTAAGGTGCATATTCGTGATGCGGTTGAACAGCGTCGAAAAATAATTTTTGCTGTACCCGAAATGCCCGGCAAGAAATTTCAGCGTCAGCTCTTCGGCGTAATGCTCTTCGATATAATTCAGTATTTCGGGAATCAGGTTATCTCTCTGCGGCGTTTTCGGAGTCGTCGAATATGCTTTTTGCAGCAGCCCGATAAAATAGTATACCATTCCGTAGCGCATCGGTTCGTTTGCCGTCGGCCAATCGTCTTCACACCGGCGCAGCCATGCTTCGATTTCCCGCGTAAAATAATTCTCCGGCAAAACACTGCTGAAAGAGATCTGCGTAAATTCCTGCAATTTGCTGATAACATTCTGCGAAATGGTGAATACATAAGCCTCGGTGCCGGCGGGGCAGCGAAAGGAATGCAGGCAATAACTGGGTATAACTGCGATCTCGCCGGGGTAAAAGATGCGCGTATCGCCGTTCAGCGTGGCGATGATCTGCTCTTTGAGCACGAAAACGATCTCCAATGCCCGGTGAAAATGCATTTCCGAATCCCCGCCGTAACTGTGCAGAAACAATATATGCCGTTCGGAATCCGATTCCGATTCGTATAAAACAGGCTGCATTTTTCCCCCTTTTTCTGCCGTCTTATTTGCGCGCCGTCCGCCAGTGCACCCTTTCAGTATACAATATTTTCACGAGGGAGTCAAGGCCGTGCCGCGGCCGTAAACTGCACTCTCCGGAAAAAAGTCTGAAAAAGGCGTAAAATCGCAAACGGCGGAATTTTTGACAAAAACATAGTTAAAAATGGGTAGAAATCGGAATTTTTATCGTATAATATAGAATTACCGCCAACGAGGAGGCAAACAGGAATGCGATCCCAATGGATATGGCATAAGAACGAACTTACATATTGCCTGTACAACAAGGTGATGAACCGCCGCCGGGAAAAGAACGTGAAGGTGCTGTGCTGCTGGCAGCTGCCGCAGGTCTGCCCGTCTGTCAAGTTCATGCGGTATTTTGAACTGGCAAAGACGACGGAAATACGCATCCGGGCGAACGGCACCGTTTCCGTGCGCGTAGACGACTGCCCGCACTATATGTATGATTTCGCGGGGAGCGTAACGCTGCCGGCCGGTCGGCACGTTCTGCTGGCGGAGGTGTACAACCCAGCCGATCTGCCCTGTCTGTTTGTGGAGGGAGAGGGCTGCGAGAGCGGGGCGGAATGGATTTCCAACTGCGGAAACGGAAAGTGGATTCCCTGCGAATGCGGCGGCTTTTACGATCCGGCACGCGTCCCTTCCTGCTGCACGTTGCCCGTGCGCCGGGTGCAGCCGGTTGCCTGCGCCCGGGCGGAGGCGAAAAACGGAAGCAGCGGCCTGCTGTACGATTTCGGCAGAGAACTGTTCGCGTACCCCGTTATAGAGGGGATACGCGGCAGCGGCGAATTGCCCGTAAACTACGGCGAAAGCGAAGACGAAGCGCTCGATCCCGTTCATTCGGAGCTTTCAGATACCTTTCCGGTGGGGGATTCTCCCGTTTACACCGCAAACCTTACGAAAGCGTTTCGCTACATATTCGTGCCGCAGGGGGAAAACATTCCCTCATTCGGCTCTCTTTCCTGCAACGAAGAATATTATCCGGTGCGCACGCGGGCAAAATTTACCAGCAGCGACGAACTTTTGAACAAAATATATAAAACCGCGGAATATACGCTGGAACTTACCTCGCGCGAGTTTTTTCTCGACGGCCTCAAGCGCGATCGCTGGGTATGGGCGGGCGATACGCTGCAGAGCGAATGGATGTCGCTGTATAGTTTTTTCGACTGCGCGCTGATCAGAAATACGCTCGTTGCGCTGTTGGGCAAGGACAAATTCGAGCAGCATATCAACGGCATCATGGACTATTCGTTCTATGTGATATGGGGCGTATGGGAGTATTACCGCTATACGGGCGACCGCCGTTTCGTTGAAGAGGTATACCCCCGTTCGCTGGAATTGTACAATTTCTGCAAAAGCCGCACGAACGCGAACGGGTTCATGCAAAAAATAAACAACGAATGGGTATTCATCGATTGGGCGGATTTTTCCACCGACGGCGAATTGTGCGCCGAACAGATGCTGTTGTATAAAGCAACGTGCGCGATCGCGGCGATGGAAGAGCTGCTCGGCATCGCAACGGGAGCCGGGCGTGCGCGTGAAGCCGAAACGCTGCGCGAAAAGATCGATAAAACTTTCTGGACGGGCGAGGGGTATGCACACGATACCGCCGGGCATCCCGTTACGCGTTACGCAAACATCTTCGCCGTGCTCATGGGGTTTTGCTCGCAGGCACAGGCGAAGATCATTCTCGAAAAGGTGCTGCTGAACGACAGCGTTCTGAAAATCAAAACGCCGTATATGAAGTTTTACGAAATGTCGGCACTGGCGGAACTCGGCCGGGCGGATAAAATGCTGGAGATCATAAAATCGTACTGGGGCGGAATGCTCGCCGAGGGCGCCACTTCGTTCTGGGAGGAATACGATCCCGCCGTAAAGGGTGCGGAGAGGTACGCCATGTACGGCCGCCTGTTCGGCAAGAGCTTGTGCCATTCCTGGGGCGCCAGTCCCGTTTATCTGCTTGGCAGATACCTTGTGGGGCTGCGGCCGGAGCAGGATGGGTATAAAACGTTTGTTCTGCGGCCCTTTCTCGACGGAAAAACGTACTTCGAAGCGGAGTTGCCGGCGGGCGAGGGTTCGGTGCAGGTAACGTATCGCAAAGGTTTGCTGCGCGTGTATTCGTCGGCGGCGCCGGGGCGGCTGGAACTGGAGGGAAAAGAATTTTTTATAGAGGCGGGCAAGGCCTTTGAACTGTGTTTGAAAGACTGATGCCGGCAGACGAATCGGGGCGGCGCAATGCGCCGCCCGGTTTTTGCCCGAATCGGGCAAAATTTTCCCATAATTATTGACATTTGCACGTCTTTCCCGTATACTGAAACGGAACACCCCGGAAAAATCCATGCTTTTGCACGAAATATTCATGGACATTCCGGCCTTCCGGGTATAGAATGATAAAAAAACAAAAGGAAGGGGTAAAAATGAAAAAACTGCACCTTATCTGCAACGCACACATCGATCCGATCTGGCAATGGACATGGGACGAAGGGATCGCCTCGGCCATCGCCACCTTTAAGAGCGCCGCCGATCTCGCGGATGAGTTCGATTACATATTCTGCCATAACGAATCGCTTTTGTACGAGGCGATCGAAAAGAACGCGCCCGCACTGTTCGCCCGCATTCAGAAACTCGTGCGGCAGGGCAAATGGCACATCATGGGCGGCTGGTATCTGCAGCCGGACTGTCTTTTAACGGGCGGCGAAACGCTGGTTCGCAACATCGGCAGGGGGCGGCGCTATTTCCAAGAAAAATTCGGCGCGGAGCCTTCGGTCACCACGAATTTCGATTCCTTCGGCCACAGCGTCGGCCTTGTACAGATACTGGCCAAGTCCGGCTATACGGGCTATATGACCTGCCGCCCGAACGGGCAGTTCCAGTTCGATTACCCTTCCCGCTTTTTCCGTTGGAAGGGGCCGGACGGCAGCAGCGTCGTCGCTACTTACAGCGCGTCGTACAGTTCCGCGCTCGGCGCGGCGGCGGAAAAGATCGTGCGCGAAACGGGCGGCGCGGGCGTGGGAATGCTCGGTTCGGAAAAGGCGCAGGCCGCCGGAACGGAGGATGTGGATTACGTTCTCTGGGGCGTGGGCAACCACGGCGGCGGGCCTTCCCGCAAAGACCTGAAAGACATCGCCGCTTTGAAAATAAGCGGCACCGAACTCGTGCACAGCACGCCCGAGGCACTCTTTGCCGACGGGATAAAAGTAAAAGGCGAGGTGGACGGCTCGCTCGTGACCTGTATGCCCGGCTGTTATTCGTCGATGGCGCGCGTAAAGCAAAGTTTCCGCAAAACGGAAAATCTCTTTTACGCGGCGGAAAAACTGTTGTCTGCCGCCATGATGGCGGGATACAGGGCGGAACTTTCCGAATTGCAGAATGCCGAACAGCGGCTGCTGCTGGCGTCCTTTCACGACATTCTGCCCGGTTCCTGCATCGAGGAGGGCGAGCGCGAGGGGCTGGGGCTGCTCGCCGCCTGCGAGAAGATCGCCAAAGATTACAGAACGAATGCCTTTCTGTATTTTGCCATGGGGCAGAAGCCTGCAAAAGAGGGCGAATTCCCCGTGTTCGTATTCAATTATATGCCCTATCCCGTCCGCACGGCGGTGGAGGCGGAATTTACCCTTGCCGATCAGAATTGGAGCGAAGATACCGTTTTTGTGCCGCACGTATACACGGAATCGGGCGAAGAACTCGCCTGCCAGCAGGTAAAAGAAGATTCGACCATCGCTCTCGACTGGCGCAAACGCATCGTTTTTGCCGCCGACCTTCAACCGCTGGGGATCACGCGCTTTTCCGTGCGCGTTTCGGCGGAAAAGAAATCGGAAAGCGCCGCAAAAGCGGTATCGCTCGGCGAGGCGCTCGGCAACGTGCCGGTACTCGGCGCGCCTGTTTCGCTCGAATTGTACGAAGACACCGCCGATCCGTGGGGCATGAGTGAGGAAGAGCTGAAATCGCTGGGCAAAGATCCCGTACCTTTCCGGGAAATGAGCGACGAGGAGAGCCGCGCCTTTTGCGCGGTTTCGCAGCCGCTGCCCGCGATTCGGGAAATCGAAAGCGGCCCCGTCTGCCGCGTGATCGAGGGGCTTTATACCGCCGGCAGAACCAATGCGGCGGTGCAGTACAAACTCTATGCGGATCTTCCTTTCGTCGATTTGAAAGTTACCGTCGAGTTTGCGGACAAAAATAAGTTGGTGCGCCTTAAAATTCCCGTTCCCGCCCAATTCGCCGGCGGCTGTGCGGTGGGAGACGGCCCTTTCGTTTGGGAGCAGAAGCCGAAGGGCGAAAACGCCTTCCAGAAATGGTACGGTATGCAGGGCAGCGGCGGCCGCATTTTTGCGGTCATCAACGACGGCGTGTATGCCGGCAAAGCGGAAAACGGGCATCTGTATCTCACCCTCGTGCGGGGCGCGGGGTATTGTATGCATCCTATCCCCGGCCGCGGACTGTATCCGCAGGACAGATATCTGCCGCGCATCGACGGCGGCCGCTATGTTTACGAGCTTCGCCTGTTTGCCGGAAGCGCGGCGGAAGTCAGCCGGCAGGCAGAGCTTTTCGGCCAGCGGCCGTATGCGGTAAATGTATTTCCGGCGGGCAATGCGGCCGTAAACGCATCGCCGCAAATCGTTCTGGACGGCGAAGTGATCCTGGCGGCGGCAAAGCCCTGCGCTTCGGGGAAATACCTTCTGCGAATCTACAACCCGGCAGACAGCCGCGCAGAATTTACTCTGCGCGTCGGCGGGAACACGCTGTGCGATGCGGCGGCGCCCCGCGAAATCGTCACCGTGCTCTGCGGCAAAAACGGCCTGCAAAGCGACCACCGCGATCTGCACATCTATGAGGCGTAGCACAGGCAGGGGCGAAAAACAGATCGCATTCCTGAAAGGAGAGGGCGCGGCAAAATTTTTTGCCGCGCCCTCTTGACGGATGGCTTCGATTATGGTATGATGAAACAAATATAAACCATCGGTGGGAAATTTATGCTGAAAGATATAAAAACGTTACTCAAAAACCCCGCCGCCGCGTACCGCGCCAAACCCTTTTGGTCGTGGAACGGCGATCTGGAAGAACAAGAACTGCTCCGCCAGATCGACGCCATGAAAGAGATGGGCTTCGGCGGCTTTTTCATGCATTCGCGCACGGGCTTGCAAACCGAATACATGGGCGAAGAGTGGTTTCGCCTGATCCGCCGCTGTGCCGAATACGGCGCCGCGCAGGGTATGGAAGTGTGGCTGTACGATGAAGATCGCTGGCCGAGCGGCACCTGCGGCGGGCTCGTCACCGAAAACCCGGATTTCCGTATGCGTTATATTTCCGAATACGACAGCGACGAAGATGCGTTCGCCGCGCCCGATTTCGACAAGATCATCGCGCGCTATGCGGTGCTTTTCAAAGGGGACAGGATCGCCGACATTAAAGAAGTTTCCTGCACGGCCGAAACGCCCGCGGGATATTCCTATCTCGTGTATGCGGAAGAGCGCATGGCCTGCGACGATTTTTATAACGGCGCGGCCTATCTCGATACCATGAACGCCGATGCGGTAGACGCCTTTCTCGCGTCGACGCACGGCGTATACGCCGCGCGCTGCGGGGAAATGTTCGGCAAAGAGATCAAGGGGATCTTCACCGACGAGCCGCACAGGGGCGCGGTATTTTCCGGCTTTTCCATGAACAACGCCAACCGCGCCCGCATGATCCCGTATACCGGCGGCGCGTTTGCGCGCTACCGCGAAAAATACGGGGAAGCCGTCTGCGTTCCCGATCTTTATTATTTCCGGGAAGGGAAAGAGGAGAGCGAAACGTCTTACCGCTATCTCGACGTTCTGGACGATCTTTTTACGGAAAATTACGCCAAAAAATACGGCGACTGGTGCCGCAGCCACGATCTGCTGTTCACCGGCCATATCCTGCACGAAGACAATCTCTGCGCGCAGGCGAGCCTTTCCGGCTCCATGATGCGCTTTTACGAATATATGGACTGCCCCGGAGTCGACAACCTGGGCCTGCACAACAATTGCTATTTTGCGGCGATTCAATGCGCCTCCGCCGCGCGCCAAACGGGCAAAAAATTTGTTCTCAGCGAGTTGTACGGCTGTACGGGGTGGGATATGCCCCTGCGCGAATACAAGCGCCTGGGCGACTGGCAGGCTCTTTTCGGCATCAATCTCCGCTGCCCGCACCTTTCCTGGTATACGATGAAAGGACAGGCCAAGCGCGATTATCCCACGAGCATCCTGCACCAAAACGCCTGGTACAGAGATTGGGCGCTGCTCGAAGAATATTTCGGACGCATCGGCATGATCCTCACCGAAGGGGAAAGAGAGGCGGATGTCCTCGTCGTGCACCCCATCGAGCAGATGTGGCGCTATGTGCGCAAGGGCTGGCTGAACGTGTTTACCAGCGATAAAAAAGAGGTGCAGGGCCTCGAAAAAGAATTCGCCGCGCAGTGCGCCGCGCTCATCGCCGCACAGATCGAATTCGACTACGGCGACGAGGAACTGATGTGCAAATACGGCAGCATCGGAAAAGACGAAAAAGGCGCCTGTCTGCGCGTCGGCCGCTGTACATACCGCAGCGTCGTGGCGGCGGAAGGGGTGAAACTGCGCGCGGGCACACAAAAACTTCTGCGCGCCTTCCGCGAGGCGGGCGGCACGGTCGTTCCCGACGCAAACGGCCTGCGCCCGCGCCTGCTTGTCACGGCGCCCGACGGGGTGGCGGGTGCCGTCAGAAAGTGGAACGGAGACTTCTGGCTTTTCCTGCTCAACCTCAAAGACGAAGAAACGGCGGGCGAACTGGTGCCCGCGGGCGGGCTTTTAGGGCTGAACGCGGAGGAGTGGGATCTCGTGCGGCTGGAAAACCTCGGCGCCAAAGACCTGAAAAACCTGCGCTTTCTTCCCAACGAAATGCGCATATTCCGCTTTACCGAAGAGGGCGTGCGTGCGGCCGCCGCGGAAGAAGCGAGCGAGGCCGTACTTCCCGAAAGGATGCCTTATGTGCTGGAAGAACCGAACGTTCTCGTTTTAGACCGTGCGCGATTCCGCCTCAACGGCGAACCGCTCTTTGCCGGGGAAGAGAAAGACGTTTTGCTGGCGGACGCAATGCTGCGCGACCGTTTCGGGCTTTCCCGCCGCGGCGGCACGATGGTACAGCCCTGGTTCCGCAAAAAATACGGCGGGGAAGAAGAGGTTTTCGGCAAGGTCGAAATCTCCTACCGCTTCCGTTCGGAGATCGAGGGCGTTTTCCGGCTCGCCGCCGAGTACGGGGCGATCGCCGTAAACGGAGTGCCCGCACAACTGACCGATGAACGGTGGACAGACTGCGCTTTCCGCGTGTTCGCCGTGCCCGTCAAAAAGGGCGAAAATATCATCTCGGCGGAAATTTGTTTCAGCCGTTCGGCCGATATCGAAGCGGTGTACCTTTTGGGCGGGTTCGCCGTCCGGATGCCGGGCACGCTGATCCCGCTTCCGGAAACGCTGGCGAGGGGAGATATCGCGCCGCAGGGTTTTCCGTTTTATTCGGGCGCGATCGAGTACCGCACGGGCATCCGCGGCAAAAAAGTGCGGGTGCGCCTGCCCGATCTGGCGGGAACGACGCTGCACGTTCTGGGCGGTGAAAGGGAAGAGGTTTTGTTCCTTCCTCCTTACGAGGCGGTCGCCGATCTCAAAGACGAACTGCGGCTCAAACTGTATTTTACGCGCCGCAACACGTTCGGCCCGCATCACCTGACGCCGCAGCCGCAGGAGGCATACGGCCCCGAGGCGTGGGTATCCGAGGGTGAAAACAGAACCGAGGATTACGTTTTGATCCCGCAGGGGCTTTGATGCGTTTTTGGGGGTACGTTCCGTAAAAATCTGAACATTAACGGGAAAGACAATGAAAAAAGAAAAATTATTTGAAAATTCTGCCTGGATATGGGCAGAGGATAACCGGCGGAAAAACGACAGGGTGTATTTCCGCAGGCGTTTCCGTGTGGAAAAACTGCCTCCCAGGGCGCTGCTGCGCGTGGGGTGCGAAACGAAGTACTGGTTGTTCGTAAACGGCAGGCTCGCCGTGTTCGACGGCGGCCTTTTCCGCGAAAGCCTGCCCGGCTGCGGCTATTACGACGAAACGGATATTTCGCCCTATCTCAGAGAGGGCGAAAACGAGATGGTTTTCCACGTCTGGTTTTTCGGAAACGGCGGCAGGAACAACACCGCGATCGACTGTGCGGGGCTGCTGTTCGAATGCGAAGAACTATCGCTTTTCAGCGGGGCGGATACCGAGGCGGAGCGCGCGCACGGGTATTACAGTACGGCGGAGCGCGAGCCTTCGTATCTGTACGGCGGCTACAATGTGGCGTTCGACGGGCGAAAGGAAAAATTCACCCTTTGCCCGGTTTTGGCGGCGGGCAAAGGCGCCGCGGTCGTGGGGCGCTTCGGCGACGCCCCGTGGGGAAAACTTTTGCCCCGCCCCGTGCCGCCGCTGTTTTTTTCCGATATACATACGGCCGCATACGTGCGGCAGGGCGAAAAGGCGACCGTGCGCCTGCCGTATGCCATGCAGTTCACGCCGTACCTGAAAGTGAAGGCTGCGGGCGGCGAAAAGATCGGCATTCAGTCAGACAGGTACCTCGTCCACGGCGGGCCGGGCGGCACGCAGGATCTGTATGCCGGCCACCGTGCCGAATACATCTGTGCGGCGGGCGAACAGGAATTTGAAAGCCTCGATTGGATCTTCGGCGAACAAATCGAGTTTACCGTTCCCGCAACCGTCGAAATCGTCGCGCTCGGCTGGCGCGAGAGCGGCTACGCGTCGGAAGTCGTCGGAAAATTCGTCTGCGACGATGCGCGCGTCAATCGACTGATGGAAAAATGCGTGCGCACCTTAAAGGTGTGTATGCGCGAAAATTATATGGACTGCCCCGATCGCGAGCGCGGGCAGTGGATCGGCGACGTATCCGTGCAGGCGCCGCAGGTGCTGTACCTACTGGACGATAACGGCAGGCTTCTGCTCAAAAAAGCGATCTTCGATTTTATCCGCCTGCGCAAGGGCGACGTTCTCGTCGGCAACGTGCCCGGCGACCACTTTTCCGAGCTGCCCGCCCAGAGCCTCAATGCCATTTCCGAATGGGGCATGGTGGCGGCATATTATGCGGCCACCGGAGAAAAAGAGATGCTTTCGCTCTGCTTTGAACCGGCGGTAGCCTATCTTAAACTCTGGCAGACGGATAAAGACGGTATGCTTTTGCCGCGCCGCGGCGACTGGCGCTGGTTCGACCATCTCTACAATATAGACGAAGAGGTGCTGGAACACTGCTGGTATTATTCCGCGCTCCGCTTTGCGTCTTTTATGGCGAAGGAACTCAAAGACGGCCGTTTCGATGCCTTTCTCTCCGCCCGCATGGGCGCGATCGAAAAGAACTTTGCGGCGCGCTACTGGAACGGCAGATATTATACATCCGGCAAATGCGCCGACGACCGCGCGAACGCCATGGCGGTACTCAGCGGGCTCTGCCCGAAGGAAAATTTCGAGGTGGTGCGCGAGCTGCTCACCTCTGTGTTCTGCAGTTCGACGTATATGGAATATTACGTTCTCTGCGCGCTGTGCGAAATGGGCTGCAAAGAGCAGGCGTTCCGCCGCATGATGAGCCGCTACGAGCCGCTCATCGACAACGAAAACACCACGCTTTGGGAAGATTTTTTCAACCTCGGCACGATGAATCATGCCTGGACGGGCGGGCCGGCGACCATTCTGTTCCGTTATTTTGCGGGCGTTGCTCCGGATCTTTCCGTGCGGGAAACGGACATCGCGCCCCTCCGCCGCATCGAATGCTGTTTCCGCCGGAAGGGCGAAAACGTTTCCGTGGTAAAGGAACAATAAAAAAGCGGGCAGGAATTTCCTGCCCGCTTTCGCTTTATGTCGGTATCAGTGCGGCATACGCGCGGAGAAAGAGGATTCGAACTCTTTTCCGCTTAGGTATGTGAGCGCGCCGCCCGTGTGAAAGCAAAGTTTTTTTGCCACCAGCAGCTGCCGCTTTACGTGGTACTTTGCGTTGAGCGCGCGGTCGCCGTACTTTTCGTCGCCCGCCACCGGGTGCCCGATAAACGCCATGTGCGCGCGGATCTGGTGCGTTTTGCCGCTGTGCAGAGTGATATTTACAAGCGAATATTCCCCGTAGTTTTCGCGCACTTCGTAGTCGGTGCGGATGCGCCCGGCGCCCGCCACCGGTTTTGAAAACAGGGTAACGTGCGACGCTTTTTCGTCCTTTTTCAAATACGCGATCAATTCGCCGCGCTCTTTTTGAAAGGGATGAAAGCAGATCGCCTCGTAAATTTTATCGACGTCGCGCCGGCGGAACGCGTCCGCAAGTTCTCTTTCCGCCTCTTCGTTCAGCGCAAAGGCAATCAGTCCTGCCGTGTTGCGGTCAAGCCTGTGCACGGGGCGCGCGCCGCGCTCTTGCAGCGCAAAAAAGAGCGCTTCCGACTGCACGCCGGAAAATTTATCGGCGATCAGCACGTTTTCGTCGGCGTACACTTCGCGGTAGAAGGGCTTTGCCTCTTCCGCCGCGGTCGTGTAGTAGGCGATCTCGTCGCCGGCGGAAAGCATCGCGTTTTCCCGCGTCCGCACGCCGTTCACGCGGATGTCGCGGTCGCGTAAAAGGCGCGAAAAGGCGAACGAGCCTTGCGGGTAGTGCGCGTCGGTGAAGTCTTTGAGTTTTTGCGCCTCGTCTGCGATAAATTTTCGCATACAATATCCTCCGTAGGGCGGCCCCCGCGATCAGCACGGCCGCGAGCAGAGCGACTATAGCGGCCGCCATGGCTCCGCGGCTGAGCAGGGCATACAGAATGTACGAACCCAAAAACGCGGTGCCCGTCTGCGCCGCCGCAAAGGCGAACGCACATTTGGCTCCCGCCTCGCGCGCGGTCGCGGCGATGGCGGAAACGCAGGGCGAACACGTCATGATAAAAAAGATGAAGGCGACGGCGGAGGGCGCGCTCATGGCCGCCGTGAGGTCTGCGCCGTAAAACAGCGCCAGCATTCCCGCCACGTTTTCCTTGGCGATCAACCCGGAAACGGCCGCCAGCGCCACCTGCCACTGCGCAATGCCCATGGGGTAAAACAGGTATTTCAGTCCGCGGCAGAGCACCGCCAGTATGCCCTTTCCGCTCTCCGCGCCCACATATTCGAACGAAAAGGAAAAGGACAGCAGCACCCAACTGGCAATCAGAAACGCCGCCACCACCGTGGCGACTTTTATTATAAACTGTTTGAGCGAAAATAGCAACGATTTGAGCGCCAGCCGCAGCGACGGAATTTGCAGATGCGCGATCTCCATCACGAATTCCTCGCCGCCGCGGTATAACCTGGCCGCCACGAACGCGGCCGCAAACGAGAGCAGCACGCCCGCAAAGTAGATGCACACGAGCACGAAAAAGGGGTGGCGGAAAAACGACGCCGCCACGGCGAGGTAAACGGGCATTTTGGCGCTGCACGAAATGTAGCAGAGTATGAGGATCACGCGCTTTTGCAGGCGCTTGTTTTCCAGACCGCGCGTGGTGAGAATGGCGGCGGCCGTACAGCCGAACCCCATCAGTACGGAAAAGGCGGCGCGCCCCGTAAGCCCTACGCGGCGGAACAGTCCGTCCGTCATAAAGGCGAGGGCGGATAAAAAGCCGCTCTCTTCCATCAAAAACAGCGAAAAGTACAAAATGGCGATCTGCGGCACGAATGAGAGCACGCTGCCCACGCCGCCGCACACCGACCGCACGAACTCCGCCGCGGCGTCCGCGCCCGTGGCGGCCGTCTTGTCCGCCAAAAAACCGCCCAGTTTTTCGGCGAGCAGCCATTCCAAACCGTCTTTCAGGAGCACGCCCGGCATATGGTTTCCGAAAGCCAGAAAAAAAGTCGCCAAAAGCGCAAACACAAAGAGGGGAAAGGCGAAATAGCGGTTGTAAATGAGTTTTTCCGCGCGGCTCTCCGTGCGCGTGCCCGCGCTGTAAATGCCGGCGAGCAGGTCGGCGTTCGGAGCAGTGCTTTTGCCGCTGCGCGCGGCGGCGGGGGAATGCGGGGCGTCCGGCATGTTTATGCGGGCGGTCGGCGGCGTGTGTGAATAAGAATGCGGTGCGGCCGTGTCGGAGTGCTTCGCTCCGTCGTTCGAGGCGCGCGGGGCGGTTGCGTTGGCAGTTTGCGAGGTGCGCAGTACGGCGGCCAAAAAGGCTTTCAGGCGGCGCAGTTCCCTCTTTTTATGGGCGGAAATGCAAAGCACGGGCATGCCCAGCCGCGCGGCGAGCGCCCGTTCGTCCAGCCGGCCGCCCCGCTTTTCCAAAAGGTCGCGCATGGTCACCACGAGAACGGCGCGGGGGAACCGGCCGCGCACTTCCCCGGCCAACGCCAGCGAGCGGGGCAGGGTGAGCGCGTCGGCCACGCATACGGCGAGGTCGAAATTTCCCTCGTCCAGCGCGCGGGCGGCGGCTTTTTCTTCGAGACTGTATGCCGAAAACGAGTACAGGCCGGGCAGGTCGGTCACTTCCGCGCGCCGTCCGCCGAGGTCTGCCGTGCGCGTGGCGGCGCCCACCGTCACGCCGTGCCAGTTGCCCGTTTTGGCGTGGCCGTCTGTGAGCGCGTTGAACAGGGTGGATTTTCCGCAGTTGGGGTTTCCGATGAGGGCGATGTTCACGGCGCGTCCTCCTCGCCCTTTGCGGGCAGGGCGCTGATCTGGTCGGCGAGCGAAAGCCTTACCGCCAGCCGCACGCCGTCCGCTTCGAGCATCAGCCCGCCGCCGAAGGGCGCGCGGCGCAGTACGCGCACGCGGCTGCCCGCACGCACGCCCAGCGCGAACAGCCTGTTTGCCAGCGGCTGTTTTACCGCCACGGCGGTGATCACAGCCGTATCGCCCGCCGCAAAAGAAGATAATTTCATATCTATAAGATATGTCCCGCCATGCGGGGTTTATGAAAAAAGCACGGAGTGTTTTGTTTGCTAATTTAAGATATATATGATATAATATTACAAAATGGTAAGGAGATAAACATGGATATCAATACTTTGAGTGGTATAGAATTTGAAAATTTAACCCATCAATTATTGTTGAAAGTAGGCTTTAACGTTGAACAAACAAAAGCCAGTAGAGACGGTGGCATAGATTTAATAGCCTATTCCGATGAGCCATTTTTTAAAGGAAAATACATTATTCAATGCAAACGGTATACAGGCACTGTCGGAGAGCCTATTATTCGCGATTTATACGGTGTAGTATCAAATGAACGGGCGAATAAAGGAATTTTAATTACAACGGGAAATTTCTCAAATTCAGCATTAGATTTCGCAAAAGATAAAAATTTAGAATTGATTGATGGAATAAATCTTGATAGTTTAATAATGCAATATCTACCAGATATTAACGCAAACAGCCGTTATTTTATAGATGACCCTGCATTTGATAAAGAAAAATATTTGTTTTTAAAGAAAAAATTCATTAATGAATATAAAGATTTATCGCAAAAAGCAAAAAACGGCGAAAAACCGTATCACAATGAATTTTGTGTAAAATTAACTTCATGGAATGATCCGATATTAATAGAATTATTTTCTATATTAGGAAGAGCGTCAACTAATATTCAGTGGCTATTATCGGGTTTATTAGAAGAATTAATGGATATTGAAAGAATTATACCGTATTCATTAAATATAACAGTTGGGAAAGGAAGTACGGCGAAAAAACTACATTTCCCATTACTGTCGTGGACGTTTGAAAGAAACGGTAAACGTGAAAAAATATTCGATGAGCCAATGCTATTTGCTCTTAATAATCAATTTTTATACTGCATACAAAAATTAAAAGATATTCGTTATGTTGTTCAAATTTTATATTATACAGGGCTATATACAAACTTTGATAAAAAGATATTGGATAAATATTGTCAAACCGATATGTTGAATGATTGGCTTTCCGTTAAGGATATACAGCCACATGTTAAAGTCGATAATCTTGATGAAATAATTCAAGAATTAAATTGGTTTATAAAGAATAATGAATTATAAATAGGGATTGAAGTGTATGTCTGAAAACGAATACAATGAATTGTCTGAAATGCTTGATTTATCGTCCGCAATTAATTATTTAGAAACAATCGCTCAATCAATATCTTCGGCTTATCAATCATTAAATTTAGGGGAATTAGTAGAAATATATGAGACCTATGCTACATTTGGGTGGACTATTCCACCGGCAATGACATATTTTGCAAAGCAAAAGGCTACAACTTTGGAAGATGCCGATGCGTTTATGCTACAATTTTGCTCGTCAGAGGATATGGTGCGTATTTTTTCCGATTTGCGGAATCATGAAAAAATTGATAAAAATGATTTAGAAGAAGCCATTAATTGTTATAATCAAAAATATTATAAAGCTTGTTCCCTCTTGTTGCTTTCTATGGTAGACGGTATTCTTATAAAATTGCAACAGCAAAAAACAAATCCTTCAAAAAAAGAGTATAGAACAGTCAACAAAGCCAACTCCCAACTTAAAGAAAAAAGTATTAAAAAATCTACGTTTATATGCCTACAATCTATTATTACTACTTCATGCGTTATTAAAATATATGAAAGCCCAGAAGATTTTACTAAAAAATATTCATTCGTCAATAGAGATACTTTTGTTCATGGTATGGTTACTCATTTTGTTGTAAAAACTGATTGCATAAAAGTATTTTTATTGTTGTACAATATTTTACGGCTATTGAAATATCAAAATATAACGGAATTAAAGAATTGTTGTGAAATAAAAACATAGTATAGTAAGCAATTTAGGTTTATGGGCGCAGAAAGCATACAGCCGAAACCCCGGAGGCCCCTCGGCCGAGCGTCGCGGGCGTTGCCCGCTCGCGTGAACCGACGCGCGGTCGGGCAGAAAATTTATTGCCGTCATTGCTGTCGCGCGTGGTTCAGCCGCATTTACAACACCAAAAAAGACTGCCTAATTGGCAGTCTTTTTTTGGTGGCGCAGAAGGCGGGATTTGTAAGGAGCGGTGAAACCGCGACGGAACAGCGATCGCTGCGCGGAGCGCCGATCTGCCGTTTCCCGTAAACGGGAGCCTTCGGCAGAGCAGCGCTGTGCTCGCGCGCGTCACTTTATTTCGGAAATCCCGCCTTCGCAGCAAAAAACCCGTTGCCATTTCGGCAACGGGGTCATGGCGCAGAAGGCGGGATTTGAACCCGCGCTACGGTTTCCCGTACTACTCCCTTAGCAGGGGAGCCCCTTGAGCCACTTGGGTACTTCTGCATAGCTCAATTTGGTCTTTCTGCAATACGCTTATTTATAATACCATATTTGAAAGGGAAAGTCAAAATATATTTTGCCCTTATCGGAAAAACTTTTAATTTTTTTATTTTACGTTGCAACGCGCAAATTTCGGCCCGCGCCGCCCTCGTTACATTTTTCGGCGATTCGCTTTACTTTCCCGGCCGGCTTCTGTATAATAAATATGCGGAAAGACTGCCGGCGCGCCCCGCTACGGCCGCCGTTTGCCGGGCAGGGGCGGGAAATGCCCGCTTTTTATAAATTTCACCGGTCTTTCATGAATCTATGCTCTTATAATAATAAAGCGGAGTTAAAATTAAAAAAAGAGAGAATGGAGGAAAATCCAATGAAAGTTCTGATCGTAGACGACGAAGAGATGATCCGCAACGTGCTCAAAGAATACATCGAGTTCGAGGGGAACGAGGCCTACGAGGCGGAAAACGGCTTGCAGGCCGTCAAGATGTGCAAGGAAAACGATTACGACATCATCCTCATGGACATCATGATGCCCGCGCTCGACGGCTTTTCCGCCGTCAAAGAGATCCGCAAGTTCAAGGATATCCCCGTCATCATGCTCTCCGCCCGCGGCGAAGAGTACGACAAACTGTTCGGGTTCGAAGTGGGGGCAGACGACTATGTTACCAAGCCTTTTTCTCCCAAAGAGGTGATGGCGCGCATCGCCGCCGTCACCAAGCGCCATAAAGCGGGCGCGCCCGCCTCGCGCGAGGTGCTCAAATTCGAGGGGCTGGAGATCGATATGCAGGGGCGCAACGTGTATGTAGACGGCGAAAAACTCGAACTCACCCCCAAAGAATACGAACTGCTGTTTTATCTCGTCAAAAATATCGGAATCGCCCTTTCGCGCGAAAAACTGCTTTCCGACGTATGGGGTTTCGATTTTTACGGCGACGACCGCACCGTGGATACGCACATCAAAATGCTGCGCAGCAGCCTGAAAGAATACAGAAAATTCATCGTAACGCTGCGCGGTTTGGGATATAAATTCGAGGTATGAAGAGCAATCGGTTTCACAGCATCAACTTCATATTGTGGCTGAGTTTTCTGCTGTTTGCCGCCTTTATCATTCTGATCACATGGGTGTTCCAGACCAGTTTCCTCAAACTGTTTCTGAGCCGCGAGGCGGAAGACGATCTCGATGCGTTCGGTGCCAATGCGTACGTGCAGTTGAAAAAATACATGGCCCCCGGGTACGACGACGAGGCGGTGATGAACTGCATCGCCCGGCTGGAAGAGCAAAATCTTTCCGCTACCATCTACATCGTTTTCAGCGACGGCCAGCCTTTTTACGCAACGAGCTACCAAACCTTGCCCGACCTGAATGAATTTTATCAAGCGGTTAACGAACTCACCGCCGCCTGCACGCGCGGCGAAAAACTGCCGCACGGAAAAAAGATCCGTTTCAGCGACGACAACTTTGTTTACGTTGCATTGCTCAGTGACGGCGAACCGCAGGGTGCCGACGCTAACAGCGCGCAGGCTTATCTTTACATCGATTATTCCACCGAACTTTTGGATACGGCCATGGGCACCGTGCGGGTGCAGATGGTGCTCATCTCCATCATCGTCATCTTTCTGGCGCTCGTCATTTCGGCGCTGCTCTCCATTAAACTGACGCGCCCGATCACGCAGATCACGCGCGCGGCAAAGCGCATGGCGGCAGGGGATTTTACCGTCAATTTCAAGGGCGAATATTCCTACGCGGAGATGGACGCCCTCGCCGAAACGCTCGACTACGCCAAAGAGGAGATCGGCAAGTCCGACCAGTTGCAGAAAGAAGTGCTCGCCAACGTCACGCACGATCTGAAAACGCCGCTCACCATGATCAAGGCGTACGCCTCGATGATTCAGGAAATTTCCGGCGACAATCCCGAAAAGCGCGCCAAGCATACGCAGGTCATCATCGACGAATCGGATCGGCTCACCTCGCTCGTGAACGATATTCTGAATCTTTCCAAGATCCGTTCGGGCATGGATTCGCTGAAAATCGAAAGCATCAATCTTTCCGAATTCGTGCACACCGTCATCGAGCGGTTCGATTACCTCGTGGAAACGGCCGGTTACAGCATCGAGCGCGACATCGAAGACGAACTCTACACCGAGGCAGACGTAGAAAAGCTCGAACAGGTGGTCTACAATCTCATCGGCAACGCCGTCAACTACACCGGCGACGACAAGCGCATCATCGTGGGGCTTAAACGTACGGACGGCGGCAAGATCCGGTTTACCGTTTCCGATACGGGCAAGGGTATCCCTCCCGAAGAGATCGATACCATTTGGGACAGGTACTACCGTTCCTCCGAAACGCACAAGCGGCCCATCCGCGGCACGGGATTGGGACTTTCGATCGTGAAAACGATTTTGCAAAAACATGGTTTTGAGTTCGGTGTGGAGAGCGAAGTGGGCAAAGGCAGCACTTTCTACGTGCTGTTCCCCGAAAAATAAGAAAAAAGCTCCGCTGTCGGGGCTTTTTTTCATTGTTTGCGGAAAATCCTTTTGGAAAAACAAAAATTTTCTGTATAATAAAAGCGGAAAATTTCAACGGCGGCGTACTTTTTTTATTTATGCCGCCGGGAGCGCGGCAAATGCACCGGCGGCACACGGGCGTTCGGTGCGCCCGCAAAAATCGCGCAAGACAATGCGCACGGGCACGGGCGCTCGGCGCGCCCGCAAAGATTGTTTACAGGAGTTTGTATGAACGATAAAATGCAAAACGCGGAATACCTGCGGCTGATGTCGGAAAAATTTCCCACGGTGCAGGCGGCGGCGACGGAAGTCATCAACATCGAGGCGATCCTGCGCCTGCCCAAAGGCACCGAGCATTTCATGAGCGACATCCACGGCGAATACGAGGCGTTCTGCCACATCATGAACAACTGTTCGGGCGTCATCCGCGAAAAGGTGGAACGCCTGTACGGCAATTCGATGACCAAGCGCGAGCGCGACGAGTTTGCCACACTCATCTATTACCCGTCGGCGATCATTGCCGAAAAAAAGGGGCGGGGCGAGGACGATAAAGACTGGTACCTCGTGCAGCTGCACAGACTCGTCGAGGTCTGCCGCACCGTCTCTTCCAAATACACGCGCAGCAAAGTCCGCAAGGCGCTGCCGAAATATTTCGATTACATCATCGACGAACTTATCAACATGGACCGCGACGATTTCGACAAAGAGGCCTATTACGGCGAAATTTTCACGTCCATCATCGAGCTGGGGCGCGCCGAGGCGTTCGTCGTCGCCATTACCGACCTCATCAAAAGGCTGGCGGTGGATACGCTGCACATCGTGGGCGACCTTTTCGACCGCGGCGAAAACCCCGATAAAATTCTCGACCTCCTGATCGCGCACCACAATGCCGACGTGCAGTGGGGCAACCACGACATCCAGTGGATGGGTGCACACATGGGCAATGAGGCGTGTATTCTGAGCGTCGTGGATATTTCCCTCAAATACGGCAACGCCGACCTGCTTGAAGAGGGGTACGGCATTTCCCTGCGCAAACTCTCCGCCTATGCGTCCGAAACCATGGACGACGATCCCCGTTTTTACCCCGTCGGCACCGACGCGCGCCGCGCGGGCGACGAGGCGCGGAGCATTGCCAAAATGCGCAAAGCGGCATTTCTCATGCAGTTGAAGGCGGAAGGGCACATCCTCGGCCGCCGCCCCGAATACGGCATGGCGGAGCGCAGCATTCTGCGGAACGTCGATTTCGCGGCGGGGGAGTTCTGCGGCCATTCGTTGGGCGGCGCCTCTTTCCCGGGCATCGATCCGAAATTTCCGCTCGCCTTTTCGGCGGCGGAGTGCGAGGTGATCGAGGGGCTGAAACGTTCGTTTGCGGGCAGCGAAAAACTTTCGCGGCACATCGCCTTTCTCATGCGCAGGGGCTCGGCGTATAAGATCAGCAATAATAATTTGATTTTTCACGGCTGTATCCCGCTCAACGAGGACGGCTCGTATAAAAATTTCTGCAGGTACGAAGGGCGGGCGCTGTTGGATCGCTGCGAAGCGCTGGTGCGCCGCGCTTACGCCGCTTTCCGCGCCGGCGAGCGCGACGAGGAAGCGCTCGACTTTTTCTGGTATCTGTGGTGCGGGAACTGCTCGCCGCTGTACGGGCGCGAAAAACTCACCACCTTCGAGCGGCTGTTCATTTCCGACCCCGAAACGCACAAAGAGCGCGATAATCCGTACTACGTATACTGCAAACAGAAACAATTCTGCGAAAAGGTGCTGCGCGATTTCGGCATCTCAGGCAAGTACAGCCACATCGTCAACGGTCACGTTCCCGTGCGCACCAAATTAGGCGAGGACCCCGTAAAGGCGGAGGGGAAACTCATCGTCATCGACGGCGGATTTTGCAAGGCGTACCACGAAAAAACGGGCATCGCGGGATACACGCTCATCTACAACTCGCACGGCCTGCGCCTGTGCGCGCACGAACCGTTCGATTCCATCGAAAAGGCGATCGAGGAACGCCGGGATATCCATTCCGAAGTCACGGTATTCGAAACGCGCGAAAGCCGCCTGCTGGTGCGCGATACCGATACCGGCCGTGCCCTCGCCGCCCAGCTGGAGGGATTGAAAGCGCTTCTGAACGAATACAAAAACAGAAATTTCGATTGAAAAAGTCGCAACGGTAATTTCGAATGCAAAGCCGCCGCCCGCCCGGTTACGGGCGGGCGGCGGCTTTGCCGTATATAAAGGGAAAAAAGCCGGGGCGGCTGTTTTCGCTTGCCGATACCGGCAGCGCAGGGGCAAAAAAAAGGCAGCCGCGTAAAAACGCGGCTGCCGGTATTTTTTTGAAGACAGAATATTTCACGGCGCCGGCAGGCGTTGCCGTAAAACTCTCTGCGGCTGCGCTTACGTTATGCCTTGTCGTTGCTGCCCAAAACGTCCACGATCTTGTGCTTTACGATTTCTTTTACGGCCGCGCGCGCATCGCCGAGGTACTGGCGGGGATCGAAGTGATCGGGGTGCTCGGCAAAGTGCTTGCGGATGGCCGCGGTGCAGGCCACGCGCAGGTCAGAGTCGATGTTGATCTTGCAGACGGCCATCGACGCCGCTTTGCGGAGCATATCCTCGGGAATGCCGATCGCGTCGGGCATTTTGCCGCCGAACTGATTGATGATGGCAACCCTGTCCTGCGGAACGGACGATGCGCCGTGCAGAACGATGGGGAATCCGGGCAGACGCTTGCCGACTTCTTCGAGGATGTCGAAGCGGAGCTGCGGCTTCTGGCCGGGCTTGAATTTATAAGCGCCGTGGCTGGTGCCGATGGCGATGGCGAGGGAATCGCAGCCCGTTTTTTCGGTGAATTCGCAAACTTCGTCGGGCTGGGTAAAGCAGGCGTCCTCCGCCTTCACGTTCACCGCATCCTCGATGCCGGCGAGCTGCCCCAGTTCCGCCTCCACAACGACGCCGTGGTCATGCGCATACTGCACGACCTTTTTGGTGATCTCGATGTTTTCGGCAAAGGCGTGGTGCGAGGCGTCGATCATGACGGAAGTGAAACCGTCGTCGATGGCCGATTTGCACGCCTCGAAGTCAGCGCCGTGGTCGAGGTGCATCACGATGGGCAGGCCGGTCGTTTCCACAGCCGCCTCGATGAGGTGTTTGAGGTAAACGGGGTTGGCGTACTTTCTCGCGCCGGCGGAAACCTGCAGGATCAGGGGGGAATTGCATTCTTTTCCCGCTTCCACGATACCCTGAATGGTCTCCATGTTGTTCACGTTGAACGCGCCGATCGCGTAGCCGCCGGCATACGCTTTTTTGAACATTTCGGTCGATGTTACCAAAGGCATAATAAAACTCCTCCGAAGAATTTTCTTTCGCCATCATTGTACAACAAATCGGCGCAAAAAGCAAACGATTTGAAAAATATCCGCAAAACGCTTTATAAAATTTTTTGGTTGTATTATAATATATAAAGAAAAATAGATATTTGCGTGAAGTTAAAATTATCCCTCGCGCAAGGGAAACCGCGCTTTTGCGCGGCGCAACCCAATTTGCGCGAGAGCGCTTAAAGGGTGAATGTGCGCGACTTCAATAAAGGAGAGCCCTGACAGGTCGCGCACAGAGGGCAACGCCCTCAAAATCTCGGCATTTCGCAGGCGGCAGCCCGCCGAGAAATGCGAGAAATAAAATACCGGAGGTCAATCTATGAGAGATCCGAGAATGGATAAACTGGCAGACGTGCTCGTCAATTATTCCGTGCACTGCCAAAAGGGCGAAAAAGTGCTCATCGAGGCGCGCGGCGTAGACGCGTCGTTCGTCAACGCCGTCATCGAAAAGGTGTTCGCGGCGGGCGGCTACCCGTTTGCCGACGTCATCGATCTGTCGGTGGAGCGAGCCCTGCTCATGGGCACGGGCGAAGAGCACTGCAAACTGCGCGCCAAGTACGCCAAGTACCGCATGGAGGACATGGACTGCTACATCGGCATCCGCGGCGGCGAAAACTCGTTCGAACTGTCCGACGTTCCCGCCGAAAAGATGCAGGCGTACGACAGGCTGTTTTCCTTCCCCGTGCACCACGAAACGCGCGTCAAAAAGACCAAGTGGGTGGTTCTGCGCTATCCCAACCCTTCCATGGCGCAGAACGCGGGCGTATCCACCGAAAAATTCGAAGATTTCTATTTCGACGTCTGCACGCTCGACTATTCCAAAATGGACAGGGCGATGGACGCGCTCAAAGCGCTCATGGAAAAGACGGACAAAGTGCGTATCGTATCGCCCGGCACCGACCTCACTTTCTCGATCAAAGACATCCCCGCCATCAAGTGCGCGGGCAACATGAACATTCCCGACGGCGAGGTGTACACCGCGCCGGTGAAAAACAGCGTCAACGGCGTCATCACCTACAACGCGCCCACGCTGGAAAACGGCATCAAGCACGAAAACGTGCGGCTGGTGTTCAAAGAGGGCAAGATCGTCGAAGCCGCCTCTTCCAACACCGCGGCGCTCAACGCCGTGCTGGATACCGACGAAGGCGCGCGGTATATAGGGGAGTTCGCCATCGGCGTCAACCCGTACGTCACGTCGCCCATGCTGGATATTCTGTTCGATGAAAAGATCTCCGGCTCCATCCACTTCACGCCCGGCTGCTGCTACGACGACGCTTTCAACGGCAACAAATCCAGCGTGCACTGGGACATGGTGCTCATCCAGACGCCCGAATGGGGCGGCGGCGAAATTTATTTCGACGGCATGCTGATACGCAAAGACGGGCGCTTCGTCATCGAAGAACTCGCGGCGCTCAACCCCGAAAATCTCAAATAACGGCGAAAAGGGCGCGCATATGCGGATTTTTTGAGAAAAATAAAGTATCGCGCGCAAATTATTGACTTAATTTTTACGATTTGCTATAATAAATCTGCTGAAAAAATCAAGCGATAAAAACATCATTTTTTATATGGAGGATTGTTTCTCATGGCTAATGTAAGAGTTGCGATCAACGGATTCGGCCGCATCGGCCGCCTCGCCTTCCGTCAGATGTTCGGCGCAAAGGGTTACGAAGTCGTCGCCATCAACGACCTCACCAGCCCCGCGATGCTCGCGCACCTGCTCAAGTACGATTCGGCGCAGGGCCGTTACGCTCTTGCGGACAAGGTCTCCGCTACGGAGAATTCCATCATCGTCGACGGCAAGGAAATCAAGATCTATGCCGAAAAGGACGCGAAAGACCTGCCCTGGAAAGAGATCGGCGTAGACGTCGTCCTCGAATGCACGGGCTTCTATACGTCCAAGGCGAAGAGCCAGGCGCACATCGATGCCGGCGCGAAGAAAGTCGTTATCTCCGCTCCCGCGGGCAACGACCTGCCCACCATCGTGTACAGCGTCAACGAAAAGACGCTCAAACCCACCGATACCATCATTTCGGCGGCTTCCTGCACGACCAACTGCCTCGCTCCCATGGCGGATACGCTCAATAAGTTTGCCAAGATCAAAAAGGGCTATATGACCACCATCCACGCCTACACCGGCGACCAGATGACGCTCGACGGCCCTCATCGCAAAGGCGACCTGCGCCGCGCGCGTGCCGCTGCTGTGAACATCACCCCGAACAGCACGGGCGCTGCAAAGGCGATCGGCCTGGTCATCCCCGAACTCAACGGCGTGCTCGACGGCTGCGCACAGCGCGTTCCCGTTCCCACCGGCTCGCTCACGCAGCTCGTGGCGATCGTGGAAGGCGAAGTGGACAAAGACGGCGTGAACGCCGCCATGAAGGCCGCCGCTTCCGATTCCTTCGGCTACACCGAAGACGAAATCGTCTCTTCCGACGTGATCGGCATCACCTACGGCTCGCTGTTCGACGGCACGCAGACCAAGTGCATGCCCATGGGCGACGGCAACACGCTCGTGAAGGTCGTTTCCTGGTACGACAACGAGAATTCCTACACCAGCCAGATGGTCCGCACGATCAAATACTTCGCGGAACTCAAATAATTCCGCAAGCGATACGGCAAAAAAGGCGCCCCGCAAGGAGCGCCTTTTCTTGTGGCTGAAAGGCATCCGCCCGCGCTATACCGGCCGCAAAAAATTGCCGGAATACGGTAAATCGACAGGAGCGGGAAAAATACAAAAGCGGTCACCGCGGCAGGATAAAATGCCGTTTTTTCCGCTGTATAAAATTGGCGCAAAGGGCTTTTGCGAAGGAGCATGATTTCCGTTGACATTTTTACGTTAAATTGTTATAATGCGCCATGACCTGCCGCAGCGGGAAGATATTGGCAAAACGCTTTCGCCGCAAAAAAGCGCAGCGTTATGTGCCGCAGCAAAATAATTGTCGCGGCTGTATGCGCCGCAAACAAGGAGAATTTCTATGATCCGCAAAGCAAACGAAAACGACAGGGAGGAGTTTATCCGCCTTTCCGAACAATTCTACCACTCCCCGGCGGTATTGCACGCGGTGCCGCGCGCTTACCACGAATCGCTGTTCGACGAGGCCCTGCGCTCCGACGAGTATGCCGGCGTGTACATGGTGGAAGATGCGGGGCGCGCCGTGGGTTTCGGCGTCACCGCCAAAAGTTTTTCGCGCGAGGCGGGCGGCAAAATGCTGTGGCTGGAAGAACTGTATATCCTCGAAGAATGCCGCGGCCGCGGTTTGGGCAAAGAATATTTTTCCTTTATCGAAAACTATGCCCGCGAGCACGGTTTTATGCGTATCCGCCTGGAAGTGGAGCCGGAAAACGTGCGCGCCCGCTCGCTGTACGAGCGCCTCGGCTACCGGCCGCTCGAATATCTGCAAATGGTCAAGGAAAACGGAGGGTTTTAAAAACGCATATACGTCATGCGTTTTTGCGTGCAATTTATGCTGAAACTGAAAACCGGCCATACGGTGGCGGCGTGTTTCGTCGGCTACATCACACAGGCGATCATCAACAACTTTGCGCCGCTGCTCTTCGTCACATTCAATCATACCTACGGCATATCCCTCTCGCTGATCGGCGCCATGATCACCGTCAATTTCGGCATTCAGCTGCTCGTCGATCTTCTCGCGTCGAAGTTTGCCGATAAGATCGGCTACCGCCCTCTGATCGTAACGGCGCACGTCATGGCGGCGGCGGGGCTGATTCTTCTCTCCGTATTGCCCGACGTGCTGCCGTCGCCCGCCGCAGGACTCTTCATCGCCGCGGCGGTGTACGCCGTGGGCGGCGGGCTCATCGAAGTGCTCGTCAGTCCTATCGTGGAGGCTTGCCCGTACCCCAACAAAAAATCCATGATGAGCCTGCTGCATTCCTTTTACTGCTGGGGGCAGGTGGGCGTCGTGGCGCTGTCCACGCTCTTTTTCGTCACGGCGGGCATCGGAAACTGGCGCATCCTCGCCTGCGTGTGGTCGGCCGTTCCCGTGCTCAACGCCTTGCTCTTTGCATTCGTGCCCATGTACGAGCTCAACGAAGAGAGCGGCGGCATGACGGTGGGCGGCCTGCTCAGATCGAAAATGTTCTGGCTGTTCGTAGTGCTCATGATCTGCGCGGGCAGCAGCGAGATCGCCGTCAGCCAATGGGCGTCCGCCTTTGCCGAAGAGGGATTGGGCGTTACCAAAACGGTGGGGGATCTTCTCGGCCCCTGCCTGTTCGCCGCGTTCATGGGCGCATCGCGCGTGCTCTTTTCCAAATTCGGCGAAAAAATAAAGATCAACTCCGCGCTCATGGTCGGTTCGGCGGGGTGCATCGCCGGCTATTGCCTGTGCGCCTTTTCGCCCGTCGCCTGGCTGGGGCTTGCCGGCTGTGCGGTCGTGGGGCTTTCGGTGGGCGTGATGTGGCCGGGCACCTTTTCCTACGCCTCGGCGCGCCTGCCAAAGGGCGGAACGGCGATGTTCGCCCTGCTCGCGCTCGCCGGAGACGTAGGCTGTTCGGCCGGCCCCTCCGCCGTCGGCGCGCTCGCCGACGTATTCGGCGGCAATCTCCGCATGGGCATCGCCTTCGGTCTCGCCTTCCCCGTGCTCATGTTCTTTGTACTGCTCGTCTACCGCGTCGGCAGACGCCGCCGTGCGGTGCAGGGGAGCGGAATGTCCGAAAGCGGCGGCGCGGTAATCGAAAACGCAGATATAACGGCCGAAAATACAGCGACCAAACGCGGCGATGCGGCGGCCGAAAGTGTCCGTTCGTCCTCCCCGAAAGAAGAGTAAGACGCACTTTTTCACCTCTTTGCATATGATGGAAAAGGGAGTACATTCTCCCGTTCATCTTTTACGAGGGGGAAAACAGATATGAATCTGATCTATCTGGTCCTGTTTGGAGCCTGCTGTTCGTCCTGCTGCGGCAATTCGAGGAGCGGCTGCGGCTACTCGAACAACTGCGGCTGCGGCAATTCGAGAAACGGCTGCTCGTCCGGCTGCGGCAACGGCAGAAACGGCTGCGGCTGCTCGTCCGGTTGCGGCTCGAACGGTTTCACCGCGCCCGCGTCTGCACAGTCGAATTACAGTGCCTGCTGCTGCCGTTCGTCCGGCTGTTCGGGTTTCGGCAGCCGCAGCGGCGTGTGTACGGACTGGGAATATTACGCCCGCCAGTACGCGCTCTGCAACTGCTGCTGCAACAATTAAAACGCTGCATAACCGGAGAGGGGCCGCCCGTGGCGGCTCCTCTTTTCGTGCCCGGCAAAAATGCGCTCCCAAACTCGCCAACCATGGCGGCGGCTCTTTTTTATTTTCCGAGACTCTGAATCGAGTTCTCTCGCGCCCAAACCCCGCCGCTTGCGGCTGTGCCGCGGTTTCTCCGCTCTCAAAAGGACAACATCTTCCGCGCGGTATTAAAGCGGCTCAAAACTTTGACAAATCTTTTCCGTTGGCATATAATAGAGGAGAAAAAGGAGGCACAGCCATGAAAATAGCGGCAACGTATGAAAACGGAAATATTTTTCCCCACTTCGGCAAAACCGAACAGTTCAAAGTGTACGAAACGGAGGGCGGAAAAGTCCTTTCGTCCGAGGTCGTTCCCACGAACGGCACGGGGCACGGCGCGCTGGCGGGATTTTTGAAAGAGCGCGGCGTCGAGGCGCTCATCTGCGGCGGTATCGGCGGCGGCGCGGTCGCGGCCGTAACCGAGGCGGGCATTGCGCTGTACGCGGGCGCGGAAGGGGATGCCGACGCGGCGGTTTCCGCCCTTTTGGCGGGCCGGCTGCGGCCGAATGCGGACGCAAACTGCAACCACCACGGCCACGGCGAAGGGCATTCCTGCGGCGAACACGGCCACGGCGAACACGGCTGCGGCCATCACTGCGGCAAGTAATTCCGGCGGCCTTTGCGGCGGGTTTGATTTTTGAATATTCGGCCGCGCCGCCGCGTTCGCTTCAAAATGCGGCACATTCTTTTGAAAGCCGCTTTGAACCGCCTTTTATTCGCCGCCGTTAAATCAGTGCATAAAAGACGAACGTCGGTAACATAAAAATACAGGCGGGCAACTGCGAAAAAGGAGGGGTGTATGCTGGGGCGCGAACTTATCTTTGCGCTGATCGGAACGGGGGCGACCTGCCTCGCCACCGTACTCGGCGCGGCGACGGTGTTTTTCTTCCGGAAAGACATGTCGCAGAAAACGCAGCAGATCTTTTTGGGGTTTGCGGCGGGCGTCATGACGGCGGCGGCCGTCTTTTCGCTGCTTTTGCCCGCCATGGAACAGGCAGAGGCGGCGGGCAAAAACGTCATCTGGCCGGTGGCGGGCGGCTTTGCGATCGGCGCGCTCTTTTTGTTTGTGTTCGACCGCATCCTGCCGCACCTGCACATCGGCAGCGAAACGCCCGAAGGCCTGCCGTCGCATTGGCGCAAAACCACCATGCTGGTGTTCGCGGTCACGCTGCACAACATTCCCGAGGGCATGGCGGTGGGGCTGAGCTTCGCGGGCGCCGCGCTCGCCAGGGGCGCGGGCGCACTTCCCGCGGCGATCGCACTGGCGGTCGGCATGGCATTGCAGAACTTTCCCGAGGGCGCGGCGGTGTCATTGCCCCTGCGCAGCGGCGGCGTGCGCAAGGGCACGGCCTTTTTGTGCGGCGCAGCGTCGGGCATCGTCGAACCGGTGTTCGGCATTCTCGCGGTATTGGTCGCGGGCACGGTTTCCGGCCTGATGCCCTGGGCGCTCTCGTTTGCGGCGGGCGCCATGATCTACGTCGTCGTCGAAGAACTCATTCCCGAGGCGCATTTAGGCGAGCATTCGCACATCGGTACGGCGAGCGTGCTCATCGGCTTTTTCGTGATGATGATTCTCGACATAGCCATCGGATAGGAGCAGAAGTATGGACGGGCTGGAAAAATTTCCCTTTTACAACGACCTCACATTGCAGGAAAAACAGGCGTACGCGGGCAAAGTCCGCCGTCGTTCGTTCGGCCGCGGCGAGGCGGTGCACCGCGGCGACTGCGCGGGGCTTATTTATATTGAAAGCGGCCGCCTGCGCGTGTATACGCTGTCGGAAGAGGGGCGCGAGTTCACGCTCTACCGCCTTTGCGACGGCGACGTGTGCCTTTTGAGCGCCTCGTGCGCGCTCTCGAATCTTTCGTTCGACGTATTCGTGACGGCGGAAACAGACTGCGCGCTCTTCATTCTTTCCGCGGGCGAATACAAAGAACTGTCCGCGCGGTCGCTGGCCGTGGCGCAGTACACGAACGCGCTGATGGCGGAGCGCTTTTCGCGCGCCATGTGGGTGCTCGGCGAGGTGATGGGCAAAAAGTTCGGCGCGCGGCTGGCCGCCCTCTTGTTGCAGGAACGCGGGTTTGCGGGCGGCAACGAATTAAAACTCACGCACGAACAGCTGGCCGGGCATCTTGGCTGTATGCGCGAGGCGGTGTCGCGCACGCTCAAATATTTTGAAGAGGAAGGCCTCGTCTCCCTCTTCCGCGGCGGTATCCGCATCGAAGACGCGGCAGGGCTGCAAGAATTGGCAGGGGAATGACCTCTGCCTTTTTTATTGCGGCGGGGCGCAAACATTTTCCGCGGCACCGTCTGCCGCGTTTTTTTTTCGTTGCACCGTACCCGCCGAAAAATTTTTTATAAATTTTTGCAAAACCCCGCATTTATGTAACAATGTTACGGAAATTTCCCCGCGTTTTGACTATAATAATAAAAAACAAGGGGAGGAACCGTAAAATGGTTAAAGTTATCACGAGTGAAAATTTCCGCAGCGAAGTGCTCGATTTCAAGGGCACGGTATTATTGGATTTCTGGGCGGGCTGGTGCGACCCCTGCCGCGCCATGGCGCCGGTCGTGGAAAAACTGGCGGAAGA
>CALVHW010000003.1 GCA_944328905.1 uncultured Clostridia bacterium
CGAACTCATCCTCGCGGACATGGAAACGGTGCAAAAGCGGCTCGACCGCGCCAAAAACTCCGCCAAGGGGGGCGATAAAAAGTTCATCGCCGAGGCGGAATTTTTGCAGAAAGTGCTCGATCACCTCGCCAAAGAGCAGTGCGCGCGCACGATGAATCTTTCCGACGAAGAGCGCGAAATGCTGCGCGATCTGTTCCTGCTCACGGCAAAGCCGGTCATCTACGCGGCGAACATTTCGGAAAAAGACATGGGCAAGGCGGACGCCGACCTGCCCCACGTGCGCCGGGTGGAAGAATTTGCCGCCAAAGAGGGCAGCGAAGTTCTGGTGATCTGCGCCAAAACGGAAGAGGAACTTTCGCAGTTGCCGCCGGACGAGGCGCAGATGTTCCTCGAAGAACTGGGGCTTACCGAAAGCGGGCTCTCGCGCCTGATCAAAAAGTCCTATTCCCTGCTGGGTCTTATCAGTTACCTCACCGCGGGCGAAAAGGAAACGCGCGCCTGGACGATCACCCAGGGCACCAAAGCGCCGCAGGCGGCGGGCAAGATCCACACCGATTTCGAAAAGGGATTCATCCGTGCCGAAGTCGTAGATTGGGAAACGCTGCTCGAATGCGGCAATTACAACGCCGCCAAAGAAAAGGGTAAAGTGCGTTCGGAAGGCAAAGACTACGTGATCAAAGACGGCGACGTGGTGCTGTTCCGCTTTAACGTATAACCCCGCCCCGCACGGCGCCCCGGCGAAATCTTTTCGCGCCGGCATAATTTGAACACGGAGCATAAAATGAAGATAACATCGCGGTTCACGGTGGCGGTGCACACGCTGCTGGTCATCTACACATTCGGAAAAGAACAAAAAGTCACGTCCGACTTTATCGCGGCGAGCGTGCGCGTCAACCCCGTGGTCATCCGCCGCACCCTCTCCAGCCTGAAAGCGGCGGGGATGATCGACGTAAAGGCGGGCAGCGGCGGCGCGAGCATCGTAAAAGATTTAAAAGACATCACCCTGTACGACGTTTACACGGCGGTAGACGCGGGCAGCGACGAACAGGGCGGGCTGTTCCACTTTCACGAAAACCCCAACCCCGCCTGCCCCGTGGGCAAAAACATTCACACCGTGCTCGACGGGCATTTAGCCGACGCGCAGCGGGCAATGGAGCGCGAACTGGAAAAAGTGACGTTGTACGATTTGACGCAAGATTTAAAAAAGTTCACAAAATTTGTTTTTTAGCGGCAAAAACAAACTTTCGTGATTTTGAGGGAGAAACCACCGTTCGAATGCAGGCGCATTCTCTGCGGCGTTTTCTCCCTCTTTTTGCCCTTTTTTAGATGCCCACCATTATAGAACGGGCAAAAATTCACCCTTTTCCCGAAAGCCGTAAGTATGCGGCAAATTGAGTGCGCTTTTTGAGAAACGCGGTTCTCAAACGCGCAGTAAATTATTTTAATACTCGCGTTTCTTACACGCGTTATTATCTTGGGGTATGGGGCAACGCCCCATATCAGCCGAATAAAATGTGCGCGTAGAGAGCGGGAAAGAATCGCAACGCACTTTCGCGCCCTTTATCAGCCTAAATTTGCAAAATTGCGCGAACACCTTTCCCCTCACAGCGGCATATTTCACCCCCCCCTATATGCTCGCATTTATCTTCTATAAATTATAATAGACAGATATAATATACAGACCTGTCCTCTTCGAGGGCAGGTTTTTTCGTTGCAAAAAATTTTAAAAAAATTGAAAAAAATTTGTTGTAACGCTTGACATTACAGCAATGAAGTGTTATACTATCGCTGTAATTAAAAAGATTACAACAAAATTCAAAACATTTTAGGAGGTATTTGCAACATGAAAAAGGTAGCCATCGTATGTGCGGCAGGCAAACAGGGAACGTGCCTCGTGAACGAGGCCGTAGCGCGCGGGTATGACGTGACGGGTTTCGTGCGCGGCAACGATAAGGTAGCGAACCCCGCGGCGAAAACGGTCGTAAAAGATCTGTTCGATTTAACGCGCAAAGATTTGGCGGAGTTCGACGTCGTGATCGACGCACTCGGCGCGTGGACGCCGGAAACACTGCCCGCGATTCCCAACGCCGTCAGGCATCTTTGCGAAATATTGCGCGGTTCAAACACGCGTTTGCTTATCGTCGGCGGGGCGGGAAGTTTATATGCCGATAAAGAACATACGCTCTGCCTGGAAAACGGAAAAGACTTCCCCGACGCTTACAAACCCGTTTCGGCGGCACACGCGGAAGCACTTCGCTTTTTGCGCGGCTGCTCCGACGTGCAGTGGACGTACCTTTCCCCTGCCGCCGACTTTGTGGCGGACGGCGCGCGCACGGGCGAATACTTGCTCGGCGGCGAAGAATATTTCGTGAACGACAAGGGCGAGAGCCGCATCAGTTATGCCGACTATGCCATCGCCATGATCGACGAAATCGAAAACGCCAATAACATTCAAAAGCGCTTTTCCGTGATCGGAAAGTAAAACATCTGCGCCCCGCTTTTCGACGGGGCGCAGATCGCGCGCTTTGCGGCGCAATTTCGGCGGGGCGCAAGTCGCGCGCACGGCGGCGCAGAAACGGCGCGGCGCACTGCCATGCGGTACAAAAACACCGCAACGCGGCGGCAACTGCAAAAAATTGCATGAACGGCGGTGCATGTGCTATAATAAATACGCTTACGTATGCGCCGCCGCGCAGGTGCGGGCAAAAACATACGCAAGCGGAGGCATTTTCCATGAACCAAACGGCACTTTTAGACCAACTGATCGCCATTTTATGCGAGGAACGAGGCGAGCCCGTCCCCGCACTCCCAAACGAGCAGAAAGCAGATTTTTTCCGCGCGCTGTGCAACGTGCGCCCGCCCCTGCCGGCATCGGAAAATTTTCTGCGTTTGCAGAACGAATACCTTTCCGCCCGCACGCGCGAGCGCGGCGTCGTCGACGTAAACGCATTCGATTATAAAAACAACATCGCGCTGTGGCGGGGAGACATCACGCGGCTGAACGCCGACGCCGTCGTAAACGCCTGCAACGCGGTGCTTTTGGGGTGCTTTGCGCCGCTGCACGGCTGCATCGACAACGCCATCCACTCCGCCGCGGGTGTGCAGGTGCGGCTCGACTGCAACGCGATGATGCAGGGCACCAGCGAGCCCAACGGGCGCGTGCGCGTTACAAAGGCGTACAACCTGCCGAGCCGCCATATCTTTCACACCGTGGGGCCGATCGTGCGCGGAAATGTTACAAAAAACGACGAACGTGACCTGAAAAACTGTTACCTCTCCTGCCTGCATAAGGCGGAAGAAATGCGACTTGCCACGCTCGCCTTCTGCTGTATTTCCACGGGCGAATACGGCTACCCGCGCGCGGCGGCCTGCCGCCTGGCCTGCGAAACGGTGCGCGGCTACCTTGCGGAAAACCGCCGCCTGAAAGTGATCTTCAACGTATTTTTGGAGAAGGACGAAAAACTGTATGCAAGCGAATTATGCCGAACGGCTGGCTGAAACGCGGCGGCTGCTGCAGGATGCCGAATACATTGTGATCGGCGGCGGCGCGGGGCTTTCCTCCGCGGCGGGGCTGACCTACGCGGGCGAACGTTTCAGCGAAAATTTTGCCGATTTTATCAAAAAGTACGGCATGACGGATATGTACACCGCCAGTTTTTACCCCTTTGCCACGCAGGAAGAAAAGTGGGCGTACTGGTCGCGCCACATATTTTTGAACCGCTACGCGCCGCCCGCCCTGCCCCTCTACCAAAAGCTGTACGAACTGGTGTGCGAAAAAGAGCACTTCGTGCTCACCACGAACGTCGACTATCAGTTTCACAAAGCGGGCTTTGCGCCCGAACGCATCTTCGCCGTGCAGGGCGATTACGGCAAAATACAGTGCGCCAAAGGCTGCCACGACAAATTGTACGACAACGAAGAACTCGTGCGCCG
The DNA here is from genome assembly GCA_944328905.1 of uncultured Clostridia bacterium. Classification (GTDB taxonomy): domain Bacteria; phylum Bacillota; class Clostridia; order Christensenellales; family Borkfalkiaceae; genus Borkfalkia. Next base: position 3,934 of record CALVHW010000003.1, read on the forward strand.
CATGGTAAAAGAGCAGAAAAACTGCCGCATCCCTTCCGAACTGGTGCCCAAATGCCCGGTTTGCGGCGGCAAAATGGAAGTAAATGTGCGCAAAGACGAATATTTCGTGCAGGACGCCGCCTGGTACGACGCCAATATGCGCTGCGACGCATTTATGGAAAAGGCGCGCGGCAAAAAGACGCTGCTGCTCGAACCGGGCGTGGGGTACAACACCCCTGCCATCATCCGTTTTCCCTTCGAACGCCTGACCTACCGCGAAAAAGACGTGTACCTCGTGCGCCTCAACCGCGATTACCCCGACGGCGCGCCGGAAAACCGAAAAAAGACGGTCGCTTTCCGCGAAAACATGGCGGGAGTGCTAAATTCGCTCTGATACGCCCCGCGGCGGGCGTACCCGAACCGCACGGCGCACCCGAACCCCGCGGTGCAACAGCAAAAACATATCCCGTTTCCAAAACGCGGCCGCGAAAAAACAGCGGAACGGGCAAGCGGCGGCACGGAAATTCCGTGCCGCCGCTTTCATTTTACGCCCGCGCCGCAGTTCTTCTAAACGCGCCGCCCTCTTCACGCTCTCCCCGCCGTATCAGCACGCCTCCCACGCCTTGGCATATTCTTGGGGCGAATAAACGGTATCGGAAAGGCATTTATACGTCTTCCCGTCCGTATATACCATGTATTCGCCCGCCAGGTACATATCCGTCGTGCCGAACTGCGGCTTTGCCCACGGCCGCGCGTTCGCCGCACTCTTTCCGTGCAACGGTTTCCAAAAAGTGTGCCACGTCTGCGCGTTTTCGGGTACGATGTCGGGATATTCGGCATTGTCGTGTGCCTGCAAACACTCCCACGTCTGCCCCGCGTGGTTACGGATGTCGCCGACCTCGTATTTTCCTGCCGCCCACGCATCAAACAGCCCCGAAACCGCCAGTTTCGTTTCGGTATCTCCGATCTGCGCCGTTTTCAAAAACATTCTGCTGACCGCCGCCAGCGACGCCTGTTCCGACGGAATATATTTTTTGTTCAGATTTTCGTTGAGCTGCTCCTGCGTATACGGGATATACACGAGGATATCCTCGTACTCGTCCCACGCCTCTTTTGCGGGCCGGTATTCAACGTCGATCACTTCCTGCAGGTCTTTGCCGCCGTTCGGGTATTCGGCAATAACTTCATAATGCGATTGCTGCTGTATTTCTTCCTGCGCATCGTGGTGCGCGATGAACAATTTGTCCTGTTTCAGATACCCTTGCGCCAAATCGGGCGACGTGAGTTCTTCCGTCTTTTCTTCGTTAAAAATCCGCATTACGCTGTCCTCCTCCAAATATTAACCGTTCTGAACGGCGGCATAATACTAACAGAAGTTTGCCCGCCTGAGCTATACATATTAAGATGAGCAGGTTCTAAAAAATTGTTATTATAGCCTCCTCCGTTATCATAAAATCCAACTCCGGCTATTGAGCCTTTATTAGGCTGCAAATATATTATATGCGAATGGGGAGGAAGGTCTGAAGCTTTTAATAAAACATTATGCGCACCATCCTCTCTTCCTAAATTATTGTTATCTAATGCCCCATACAAAAATCTATTTGCTACCCGCACCCACTCCCCGCCGAACATACTCGCGGGCGTCGTTGCGCTTTCCGTGATGTAATACGCCCCGACGGGAAACAGTACATTCAGAAAATCGCTCTTATACGCCACCTCGCCATGGTCTGCGCTATAAATAGAATACCCTGCCATCGCATTGATATGGCCCTCAAACCCAAAACCGTTTATGGCCGCCGTCGTGGTAATTTGCGTCCACGCCCCGTTTTTATCGCCGATCTTTGTGGTCACTCCGCCCGATTCTATCACCAACGGCTTTGAATTCTGCGCACTATTTTGAAATGTTTTTGCTCCCGTGATCGTTTGCGCCCCCGCCACGCTCACATACGCATTTGGCAGATTGTTCGACAGATTCGTGAGGTCTGCCTGCTTTGCATAGGTAGTCGTTATCGTGTTGCCGTTCCCGTCCTGCTCGGCTTTTACGGCGCTCGCGGCATTGCCGACCGTCATGCCCGCATACGTTCCGTCGGTCTGCGCGTAGCCGGAAAGATCGACCTTCGTGGAACCGATAAACTCATACCCCTGTTTATCGGGCACCCAGATGTATTCGTTGTAGGTATCATTGTCTCCGCTGCCGGATGACGGCAGCAGGTATATGAATTTTGTAGTGCCGGGCACAGGCAGGTCGTCCAACGCAGTATAGTCTGTATTCGGCTGAATGCCGATCTCTGCATACTGCCGGGCGAGCTCCGCGCTCGCCGCCGCCGAAACGGCACTCGAACCCGCGTTTTGCGCATACGTCTGTGCATTTTTCCGCGCCGTATCGGCAGCAGACGCGCTCTGTGCGGCCGCCGTTTTGCTCGTTTCTGCCGCCTGTTCGCTCTCTGCGGCAGCCGACTCCGCCCCCTGCGCCGCCGCAGCCGATAACGCCGCCGCGGCCGCGCTTGCAGCGGCGTTTTGCTCCGCCTCTAATACCGCATCGAACGGCACCGCTTCTTCCCAATGCGCCGCATCCAGCACGCCGCTTGCATAGGGCGGATTGCCTTTGTTCCCGGCAGCGATCGAACGCACGAACGCGCCGCTCTCCCCTTCTTCGGCAAAATACACCAGTTCCCCCGCGCCGTACTCGTAAAGCGCATTCCACTGATACAGCGAACGCGCGGCGAAATATCCGTTCGAAAGATCGCCCTGTACGCCCGCAAGCGCGACGAGGATCTGCGCGTAAACATCCGCCTGCGGCTGCGAAGGCAGTGCGGGCGGCGTGCCCCTCTCCACGGTAAAATGCGCCGCCGCAGCGGAAACCGCACCGCCCGCAGCGGTTATTTCGAACTGCACGCGCACGATGCCGAATTTTTCCGTTACGCAGGCAGGCAGCTCCGCCGCCCACCCTGCCAGCGCGTTCCCGTCTGCATCGGTATACCCTTCCACGTCGCATTCCCGTTCCAGCAGACAGGGTTCAGACACGCGGCCGTCCGGCAGAACAAATTTCGCCGTCACGGCCGCATTTTCGGCATATGGGCCGACGAGATACACTTTGCTCCCTTCCGGCGAACCCTGGTAAACGCGTTCGGGCACGCTCAGCGTTATCCCGCCCGAAGCGTTTGTAAAATAGATCATTCTCCGTTCCTCCCCAAAAAATACGGGCAGCCCTACCGCCGCCCTCGCACATCCATTATACCCGTTTTTGACACCCGAAACGGCGATAAATGCCACTTTTTTCTCCGATTCCGATGCACAGCGCGGCAATGCGGTTTTTATTCCGAAAAAATTTTTAAAAAAATGCCGAAAAAATATTTGTATTATCAATTTCTGATACATCTATTTGTTATAATGGAGTCAACCGAGTGAAAGGAGGGGCGGCCATGGCGAAAAAGTTGTAGCAAACGTGTCTGACTCAAAAAAACAAAGGAGGATTTGAAATGAAAAAGTTTATTTTGGGGATGATCGCAATTTGTTTGGGTATCTGCACATTCGCTTTTGCGGGGTGCAGCGAATCGGACGGCAAAACCGAGGAAGAGCAGTTTGCCGAGGCGACGGAAAGTTTCGACAACTATACGGTAGAAGTGCAGATGAAATATTCCCGCGGCGGCAGTGCCGACAAATACGTGCTGATGATCGACGGCACGAAGGGAAAGCTCACCTACGAGGACGAAGGCGGTACCGCCGACAATAATGCCGAATATTTCAGCGAAGATTACGGCAAAGTTTTCTGCTACGACGAAGAATCGGAAGAATGGGATGAGATATCCTCTGATTCCGGTTCGACCATCGAGGAAGAAACCTCGCTCGCAAACGGCTACGTTTATATCTTCCAAAACCTGTTCTACGACGATTTCGAAAAGACGGGCGAAGAACTTTCTTTAAAGGAAGACGCCCTGGATTCTTACAGTTCCGAATACGGTGTCGACATCAGTTCCTGCAGGCTCAAACTGGAAAACAGCCGCTTTGTTTCCGCTACGGCCGTCGTCGAATACGCGGGTATGCGCATCGAAGTGAAATATACCTTCAAAAACTACGGCTCGACCAAAGTAGAGCTGCCCGCATAACGCAGCCGGCCGCCCGAAACGGAACACCGGCGGCACGGAACAGGCCGCCTGCGCCGGAACGCAGGCGGCCGCCCGGCAGGCGCGGGCATATATTCTCCTACAACGAAAAACAGAGGGCAGGTCATAAGACCTGCCCTCTGCACACCGACGCGCTGCAAAATGCCCGCTATCGGCTGTTTCCGGTTCCGCCGCCGTTAAAACGACCGGCGTTTCCGTTTCAGTTCTTCCGTTTTACGGCCAGTACACATACCACGGCGCCGCCGAGCAGTACCGCCGAAAGAACAGCCATGCCCGTGGCGATGCTGCCGCTGCAGCCGCCGCCGCTTTCGCCCTCTTCGCCCGTGCCGGGATCCTCGCCGGGGTTCTCGTCCGTGCCGGGATCCTCGCCGGGGTTCTCGCCCGTGCCGGGGTTTTCGGGTTCTTCTTTCGCCGTGACCGTTACAGTGCAGGTCGCCGTCGAACCGTCGGCCGCCGTAGCGGTGATGGTAACGGTGCCGGCCGCAACGCCGGTGACCACGCCGTTTTCGTCGACGGTGGCGATAGACGTATCCGAAGAGGTATACGTTACGCTCGTATCCGCCGCCGTGCCGCCCGTGACCGTAGCGGTAACGGTGACCGTGCCGCCGACCTCGACGCTCGCCGTTTCACTGCCGAACGCGATGCCGGTGATCGCCGTTTCGTCCGTCCAGGTTTCGCTGGCCGTATCGTACGACCAAAGCGTATCCATGGCGAACGAGGCGCCGGTGTTGGAATAGAACACGTCCGCATCGAAAGCGACGGTGTGCGAAGCCGCCGAAGTATCGAAGCCTGCATTCAGGTTGCCCTGGAATACGATGCGCAGCGTATTTGCCGAATCAAAGTGCACCTGCACGGCCGTAGACTGGTTGGTGTCGTTGCCCTGGCCCGATTCAAACATATACTGGTAAACGGTTTTTCCGTCAACCGAAATGCCGTACCACACCGCCTCTTTTACGCCCGTGGTGAGCTGACCGTCGATCTGGTCGGCATACGGGGTAGTATTCTGCCAGCTGGGTACACCGTTTATATGTACCGTAGGCGAGAAAACATCTTCCGTAAAGGTAATGGTGAACGCCGTATTTCCGTCGCCGTCGGTTTCGATAGTGCTGATCGACGCGATCTCGATTGTCTGCGAACTTTCCGGCTTGCCGGTATAGGCGTCTGACCACCAGCGCAGCTGCCCGCCGTAATAATACTTGGTGTAATCGTCTTCGATCACATAGCTGTTATAAGGCGTCTGATAGCCTTCTTTGAGCGTAAAGTAAGTGCTGCGCCCTTCGGTATCGACGAGCGGCTCGCCGTCCATTTCGGTACCTTCGTAAATATCGATGATGATATCCCTGTTGGAATAGTAAATTTCCACGCCGCTGTCCGGATTCGCCTCTTTGATCTCGCTGACGGTATAGCCGTTGATGAGAATGTATCCGAGCGAATACGAATCGTCAGCCGCCGTATCGGTCGTGCCGTTGTTGGCGAGCACGTCCAGCGTAACGCGGAATTCATAGTAGTCGTAACTTGTAAGTTCCAGCTCGCTGATATCCGTAACTTCCGCCGCAGAGCCTTCCTCCGCCACGAGGGCAAAAGTATTATCGTCCAGCAGCATATAGGTGAGATCTTCTGCGATGCGCGTCTGCGAAAGCGTCCATTCATTGTTCACATTGGCAGGCAGAACACAGCCTTTCTTGAAAGTAAACTCTGTTCCGACGGGAATAGCAATGTTTCCGCCGCTGCGATTGAACAGATAAATGCTTATATACGTATCAAAAAGATGGATATTAAAATTCCAGTTCTCATATCCTTCCTGCGAATAAAGTTCATTCAGTGTATAATCGTTTACAAGGAAGTTATCAAAGAATGCAGAAAGGGCGGGATTGCTTCTTGCATTTTCTAAATTCGTATAGCTGTTGCCCGTTCCGGCGCCATAGCCGTTCACGTGCACATTGTTAGAACCTGCGAGCGTGACGCTCGTAAATGTGAATTCATTATAAATAAATACATTGACGGCGACGGACGCACTCAGATCCCCTGCCGTGGCGGTGATGGTGGCGTCGCCGTTGCCGACGGCCGTGATCACGCCGTTTTCAACGGTGGCGACGGCCTCGTCGGAAGTCGTCCAGGTAATGCCGGACGTCGTGCCCGCACTCACCGTGTAGGTGTCGCCCACGCCGATGGAAACGGAAGTTTCGCTCAGACCGACCGCAACAGAGCAGGATTCCGTTGCATCGGCGGTAATGCCGCCGTTTGCCGTGGCGGTAATCGTTACAGAACCGATGCCCACAGGCGTTACAACGACACTCATGCCGGAGGGCTCCAGCTCTACAACGCCCTCGGGAGCCGCCGACCAGGTGATCGAACTGGTATCATTCACCTCGGCGGTAACGGTGAAAGGCTCGCCGTCCACTTCTATGGAAGAGGGTGCGCCCGAAAGCTGGATAATGGTGCTATCCGCCACCGTGATCTCACAGGAGGCACTCACGTCGCCGACCGTAGCGGTGATCGTTGCAACACCCACGGAAACACCCGTTACGGTGCCGTTTTCCACGGTGGCGATTTCGGGATGATCCGACGTCCACTCCACGGTGAGCGGGGTGTCTTTGATGGATTCGATCACGTCTGCGGTAAGCTGCACCGTGCCGTCTATGCCGATGGCCGCCCTGCTCCTGTTCAGAGAAATGCCGTACGCCTCGTCGTCTTCCAATACGCGGAACGTACCGCCGTCATAAACGACCGTCACGTTTCCGGAAAGCACGTAATCGGTATAAACGAGCGCGTCTTCCTCTTCTGTCATCACGTGCAGCCCGTCGAGCAGGGTGATGCGGTCACCGTTTGCCCAAGCATAACCGCTGTTTGTGACAATAGATATTGTGCTTGTGTCCCCGTTTACAGCGTCGTACCCGATATGCAGGTTCCAGTTTCCGTTTGCCGAATGCAACTCTTCAAAAGTGTACTGTTTCCCGACGGCATAAGAATAGTTTTCGTTCGTCAGATTGAAAACGATCTTGTCAAAATAGGAATTCTCCGTATCCTGACTTGTTTTTCCTTCTTGGTTGGTCGCATCGGCCGGAACGCTGACTGCAGTGCCGTCTTCCGTGGCAAGTACGAATTTTGCACAGTTATTGACGCCGATTCCCGTTCCTTTCAGAGTGACATCCGTCGTTTCCGCGCTGACTGCCATAAAGCCGATGGCGCCCAAAGACACCACGAACAGCAGCGCGAGCAGAACGATAAGCACGTTCTTTTTGGTTTTGGTTATCATTCTCCACTCTCCTTTAATAAATTTTTATATTCACCGGCAGGCAGGCGCGCGGCCCTTCCCGCAGCGGAGCGGCGCGCCCTTTGCCGAATTTATTTTTGCAGCCGTTTACGCGCGTTTTTTGAACACGCACACCGCCGCTGCGGCGACCAGGAGCACACCGCCGATTCCGACGGCCGCGCCCGCAACGGTGGAACTGCATCCGCCGGAAGGAGTTGCTTCGCCGCCGTTGTCGCCGGTGTTGCCGCCGGTGTTGCCGCCGCCGGAATTGCCCGATTCGTCGGTAACGGTGATCACCAGCTGCGCCGATGCTTCGGTTTCCGTGCCGTCCGTGCTCTGCGTGCGCAGCGTGAGCGTGCGCTCGCCGATGGCAAGGTTATTGAGGAAGTCCTCCGAAATGACGATCGTCGCCACGTTCGTCTCCTCGTCGAGCGTCATCGTATACTGCGATTTGGAAAGGCCGGAGCCGACCAGCGAAACGAACGCGCCGTTTTTGAGGTCAGCCGTAAAGGTGAGGCCGCCCTCGGGAGCCTGTCCCTCTACCATGCTGTACTCCGTAATGGAAAGTTCGGGGTTTTGCAGCGCCTCGAACTCCGCAGCAAACACGATGGTGATGGGCTGCCAACCGCCGTCGTTGCCCACGAGGTAGGTATACGTCCCCTCCTCGGTTACATCGGCAAAGGCAGCCGCCTCGATCGAAAGAATACCCGTTTCCGCATCGTAGTTTACCAGCGAAGAATCGATGGCGGTTCTGTCGCTCTTGGCAAATATAATTTCCCCGTTATCGCGGTCGTCTACCGTAAGGGTGAGCGGCTCCGTATCGTCAAAGCGGCGCTGCAGCGTGCCCGCGCTCTCTTCTACCGTGGGGGTGTTGATGCCCTTGATGGTGAGGGTGTTCGTTTTATACTGATTGCTCGGCGATTCGATAAAGCGGAAATACGGGTATACCACGCCGTCCGCGAAATCGCTCTGTTTAAGTTCGAAATTTTCAAACAGCAAGGTGCCGTTCCAGTAAACGGTGGTCGATTCGGTACCGATCTCCACACGGATGGTGTTCAGCATCTCCTGACCGGAATAGCTGGCGCCGCCGCCGTTATCGGCATACGGGCGCTGGGCGGAAGTATCCTGCGTATAATACGGCTCGGCAAGGCCGGTCGTCGTCTGGAACATGATGCCCTTGTTCTTGTTGATATCGCCCGAACCGTAGGCGTCTTTCACATTGCCATCCTCATCGAACGTCATGGTCGTGAGGTTTGCAAAGGGCGACGTTGCAAAGCCGAGGCCCCACCACACGCCGGGCGTGGCGCTCGTATCGTAGTGAATGGTGATCTCAAAGGGCTGCGTTACGTCGTAGCCTTTCACGTTGGCGACCGCGTTTCTGAGGAACAGCACTTCTGACGCCTCGTCCTGCGAATACTCTTCATCGATATCGGTATAGGTCATGGTGCCGTCGCTGTTGTAGGTGAGTTCGGAAGTGCCGAGATCCATCCATTCCCCGTCGACCAGGTCAGAACCGTCTGTTCCCACCTCGGTAACGGTGTACACCGCGGCATTGCCGCTCGTGCTGTTGGCGGTAATGGTGAGCGTGCAGTTATCCAGATCCAGCCCGTTCACTTCGCTCTTGGGAATGAACGTTACGTCGTCCACCGTCACATAATACGAACCGAGCATATGCTGGATATCGATGCTGTGATCATCGGCAAGAATGCGGCGATACGTATAAACGGATTCCGCATAGTAGCTGCCCCCGTCGAATCCATCGTGAATATAATAAATATCCCAGCGGATCTTGCGGTTCATCGTAGCCCTGTCGGCATACAGCATTCTCGCGACCAGCCGGATGCCGTCGCCGCCGTCGTCGGTAAAGGTGAACGTCATCATTTCGGTCGCATCGGCGCTCATATTGAATGCCGAAACACCGAATGCGACGTTCGCGCCCGTTTCCAGATTGAGAGCGCCTGTATACGTAACCGAGGACGCCGTACCAAGCGTGTTCTGCGTAACGGTGGCGCCGGTTTCCGTTGTGTCGGTGACTTCGGTCGTCGTGTCGTCGTACGTCCAGTTGCCGGCCGTCTGTTCTGCGGCAAACACTGCAACCGTGCCGAAGGTGCTCATCGCGAGTACCAGCGACAGGATCGCGATCAAAAATTTCTTCATACAAAACTCCTCTTTTTTATTTATTCGGAGAGCCGCACGGCAGGGTTGCGGCCTCGCGGGCGGCTCTCCCTTTACGGCTTATTTGCCGTAGTAGGCATAATTCATGCGCCCTGCGGGGCAGGCGTCGCCCGTGGTGTAATAAGTGGAAAGATCGGCAAGGTCGCTCACGTTGTCGAGCACCTTGAAGTCGATGCGGTACTCGCCGCTGATGCCGAGCGAAGTTTTGGGGATGCGGTACTGCATATACCGCCCGTTCACCGTCACATAGGCCGGCCCGCTCGACTGGTACGAAACGCCCGTAGATCCCGCCGCCGTCAGTTTTTCCACCGTGGTTAGCCCGTTTTCCTCCGGGCTGCGGTTGACGATAAAGTTATACCCGTTCCAGCCGGCATCCGAAGAGCCGTTCACGGAGATGAGTATGTTCATCCAGTTGCCGCCTTCCAGATCGACCTGAATGTCGTCCTTGCACTGCACGAGGAAGTAGATGGAATCGTCGTCCTCGGCGATGCGCACTTCTTCGATGTCGTTGCGGTTGGTGGTGTCGGTATAATGTACGGAAGAACTCATGCCGATGCTGTCGCGGGCGATGGTCTCGCCGGAGAAATCGTAGTACACATTTTTCACGCCGTTCCACTGCGTGAGTCCCGTGGAGATATCGATGGTCTTATGGTCGGCATAGGTGATCTCGGTGAGCGGATTGGTCTTTAAATCGCGGATATTGCGCGCCATTTGCAGATAGAAGTTGTCGAAATAGCCGTCTTTCATCATCTCCACGTCGCGCGAATATTCGCGGTTGAAGGTATCCACGAAGAAAGAGCGCGTATAATTTCCGTCATCGAGATAACTTCCGTTGCCGGGCGCGCCCACCTGTTTGAGGGCGATCCACTCGTTCCAGCCGGTCACGAAAGTATAGGTCACGTCGGCGGCAATGGCGTTGTCCCACTGCTCCTCGAAGTTCAAACCCGAATTGATGGCGGTGTTGGAGTGGTCGGCGCCGTTCGCGCTCGTGTAGCCCCTGCCCCACATTTCGTCGGCAAGTTCCGCCGAGAGGGCGGCGTCGGAAAACGGCAGTTTATTGTGCTGCGCCACGGAAACGTTGATCACGTCGCCGAAAGCGGAGTTGGGGCGGCTGAACTCCACCCACGGGAACCCGTTTTCATTGTTGACGCCCGTGTTCGGCCACTGCGACTCCTTGATCTCGAAAAATTCGAGCAGGTCGGCGTCGTCCGCCTCGGTGAGGGCCGCGCTGCTGCCCTGATCGGAGGCGCCGCCGTTCTTTTCGGTGATCGCCACGATCATCGGCTTGCCGTTGGGAGCAAACCAGAGGTCTTTGTAGCGGCCGTCTTTATAGATGCCGTCGTTGTAAATATCCGATTGGGAGGGGATGTCCGTCTCGTAGCCCTCATACAGCCGCCGCACCACTTCCGCCGAATTGCTGTTGGTGTAGAACATGAATTTGGGCACGTCCCAGCCGGCGTCGTAATATTCCTGCATGATGGGCAGCAGGACGTTGAGCACGTCGAAATATTCGAAGCCGTTGGTCACGTCGAACACCAAAAAGTCGACGCCGGCGAGCGTCAAAAGTTCTATGTGCTTGCGCAGCACCCATTCGTCGGTGGAATTGTAATAGCCGTACAGCGGTTCGCCCCAATAGTGGTACTGTCCCACGGGGCTGACGCTGTTGGTCTGCGTATCCCACAGTTCCTCATCGCCGTTTTCCAGCATGGCGGAAATATCATAGATTCCCTGCTGCTGGCCGGAATGCTGCCCCTGCCAAAGGAAGTAGAACAGTCCCACATAGCGGTCTTTGTCTTCCTTAACGCCCGCGATCGGTTCGAACGTGCGTCCGAAATCGTCGGTGGCGGTGAGCATACGCAGCGAATCCGCCTTTGTCACATCCGAAGCCGTGAGGTCGCCGTCCCAAGTGAATTCAAGTTTTCCGTTATACACTTCATCACCTCCGCCCGCAGACCGGGAACAGGCGCTTACGGATACGAGCAGCGCCGCCGCCAAAGCCAGCGGAACCAGTTTTTTCAGAACCTTTCTGGATTTTTTTTGTTCTGAACTCTTCATTTTTCGCCTCCTATGAAATAATATCCTCGCGCAAGCAGATTTACATCTCCGCACGAAACCTGAAACATTTCCCTCGCGCAAGGGAAATCACACTTTCCCGCAGCGCACCCCTGTTTGCCAACGCTTTGGCTTGTGGAAAGAGGGTGAATTTGCGGCTTTATGTAATTGTTTGAAGCCCTTAATATAAGCCGCAAAGAGGGAGAAAACGCCGCAGAGAATGCGCCAGCATTTGAACGGCGGTGTCTCCTTCAAAATCGGACGAAATATTTTCGTCAGCTCGAAAAGATTTCGCCGAGTATATAAAATTTACTCGCGCGTCCGCAAATCACACTTTGCGGAAAGCGCCCTCCATTTGCGCGTCCGGCGCCTCCGGCGGAAAAGGTGAATGCGCCGCGTTTTATAAAGGAGAGCACCTAAAATGCGGCGCAGAGGAAAAACCGAATGCAGAGCCGCCGCATACGGCGGCGAACGTTGGGTTTTTCCTGGAAATCACGGAAAATTTGCAAACTCTTTTTGCAAATTTTCGTGAATTTTTTTAGTACCCGTACGTATAATTCAGCCTTCCCAAGGGTGCGCAGTCGCCGCTCACATAATAGTCCATGATGTCGCCCTGATTCGTCACGTTGTCGCACACCTTAAAAGAGAAACGAACGTTGCTTTTGCCGAGGCCGATCTCCGCGAGGCGCACGCGCACGAGCATCACATTTCCGTTCACGCGCAGGTCTGCGCTCGCCGTGTTCGTGTATTCAAACCCGTTGCCCGTAAAGCGCGATACGCTGGTCGTGTTGCCGTTCGGCTGCGCGTTGATGAGATAATCGTATCCCGCGAATCCTTCGCCGTCTACACTGATGAGAATGTTCATCCAGTTGGTGCCGCTCGTGTACTCTTCGATGTTTTCTGCCGTCTGCACGTAGAAATAAGCGTACTCGCCGTCGGTGACGACCTTCGTGGTCACGATGTCGTTGCGGCCGCTCGTATCCGTGTAGTGATATCCGGCGATCGAACCCTGGAAATCGCGGTCCATGGTATCGCCCTCGAAATCGCGGTAGGTATAGCGCACGTCGTCCCATTGCGAGAGAGAGCCGTCGATGTCGATGGTCTTGCTTTCCACCACATAACTCGAACTGCCCGTGCTCTTATATTCGCGCACGTTCTGCACCGTCTGCATATAATAGTTATCGCCGTAACCGTCTTTCATCGGCTCGATGTCGCGCGAATAGTTGGTATTGAACGTATCCACAAAGTACACATTCCCCTGCGAATCGTTGAATTTGATCGCCTGCCATTCGTTCCAGCCTGTCACGAACACGATGTCGGCCTCGTCCGCGGCGTCGAGCGCGTTGTTCCACTGCGACTGGTAATTGAGCCCTTCGTTTACGCGTTCATCCTCATTTTTTACAGTGGAATAGTTGTACGACCTGCCGCGGTTGCCGACCGACTGGTTGCTCATCTTGGAAGAAGTGTGCTGCGCCACCGAAACGGAGATCATGCGGCTGTTTTCGTGTACGGGCTGCGGATAGGTGAACTCCATCCACGCGAACCCGTTGGGGTTGTACGCCTCGTCCGGCCACTGGTTGTACTTGACGTCGAAATATTCTTTGACCGTATTGCGGTAGGCGTTCTCCTCGTCGGTGAGGTCGTCGCTCTCCCAGCCGTAGACGGAGCAACTGATCATCGGCTTGCCGTTCGGCGAAAACCACAGCGGTTCGTACTTGGCGCAGTCTTCGTTCGTATACCATGTTTCGTAAAGATGAACGGCGGTGCTGATATCGCTCGACCGGGTAAGAAACATGACCTGCGGCACGTCGAATCCCTGTTCGTAGTATTTGAGCAATGTATCCAGGAGCACCTGCACCTGCGCGTCGTAGGTGACGGCGTTGGTCACGTCCAGGCCCAAAAAGTCGATGCCGGAATTTACAAACATCTCCACATGGCGCGAAACCACCCACGGATCCAGCTGATGGTAGTAACCGTACAGCGGTTCGCCCCAGTAATGGTAAGTCCCCTGCAAACTGTCCGGATCGGTCGACGCCCAAAGGGCATCGGGATCGTTTTCCAGCAGATAATTGATGTCGTATTTGTTCAGCGAATGGGCGCCGCACCACAAAAAGTAGAACATACCCACGTATTTGCCTTCCTTTTCGCCGTCGATGGGAGAAACCGTTCTGCCCAAAGCGTCGGTGCCGGACAGGCTGTACGTCGTGTATTGTTCTTCCGTGATGTCGCGAGTGTCCTCGATGCGCCCGCCGCCCGCACTTCCCGTACAGGAGGCAAGGCAGAGGGAGGCGCTGATCGCAAGGCTCGCCAGGGCGAGCAGTTTGCTTTTTTTGCCACTCATGTTTTTACCCCTTTATGCTTCCGACCGTTACGCCCTCGATGAGCTGTTTCTGGAAAATAAAGAACAGCACCGCGGGGAACAAGGTCATGAACACGCCGGCGGCCATGCGCACGGGCACGTTCTGCACGCTCGAATTCTGAATGGAATCGCGGAAGATGCCGATCGCCAGCGTGTATTTAGCTTCTGTTTTCAGATACATCAGCGGCCCGAAGAAGTCGCTCCAATAAGTGTTGAAAACGGTGATCATCACGTAGATCAGAATGGGCACGCACAGCGGCAGCGTAATGATCAGGTACCGCTGGAAGGCGTTGGCGCCGTCGATCTTGGCGGCGTTGTCCAGTTCGTTGGGGATGCCGCGCATGAACTGCCGCAGCAGAAACACGTTCATCGCGCCGCCGCCGAACAGGTTGGGAATGGTCATCGGGAAATAGGTATTGATCCAGCCGAAAGAGGAAAACATGGCAAACTGCGGGATCTGTACGACCATCGAAGGCAGCATGATGGTGGAAAGCATGGCCACGAACAGCACGTTTTTGCCGGCAAATTTGGTTTTGGCAAACCCGTAGGCCACGACCGACGCGGACAGCGGAATGGCGATCATGTTGAACACGACGATGATCAGCGTATTGGCCGTATAGCGCATATAATTGCCTTCCGTGAAGATGCGGCGGTAATTTTCGAGAGTGGGATTATCCGGCCAGAACTTCACGGGCAGAGACGCGGCTTCCGTACCCGTCATCAGGCTCTTGGTCACCATAAAAGCCACGGGAAAGAGCAGCACCACGGCGAGCGCGGCATACAGCACATACCATAACGAATGGGTTATGATCTTGTTGCGCAGTTTTTTTCTTTTCGACTGGGCGAGAACGGCAGAAACATTTTCCATATCAGGATTCCTCCCCGTAGTACACCCACTTGCTCGTGCGGAAAATAAAGATCGTAAGCACCCCTACGATAATGAACAGCACCCAGGCAAGCGCGCTGGCATAGCCGTACTCGAACCGCATGCCCGAAAAGGCGGTATTGTAGATCTTGACGGCGAAAAAGTACAGTGAATCACCCGGGCCGCGCCCCTCGTTTGCCGCGATCACATAGGTATTGAACGTTTGCAGCGAACCGATGATGCCCGTAATGAGGTTGTAAAAGATCATCGAGGTAGACAGCGGAATGGTAACGCAAAACAGCTTGACTGCGCCGTTCGCGCCGTCGATCGTGGCGGCCTCGTACAGTTCGGGCGGCACGTTTTTGAGTGCGGAAAGCCAGAGGATCATGCTGCCGCCCACCCCGAACACGTTCATGAAAATATAGGACGCCAATGCGGATTCTTCCGCTTCGAAAAACTGGCTGGAAGGCAGCCCGAACGCATTGAGGATGGAGTTCCCGAGGCCGTATGTAGGATCGTAGATCCCTTTCCACAAAAGGCCGCTCACCACGCTGGGGATCACGACGGGCAGATAGTACAGTACCCGAAAAACGCCTACACCCGCTATTTTTTTGTTTACGAGCAATGCCAGCATATACGACAGCACCAGCGTCAGCGGCACCGAAATGATCGAATACAGAAAGGTGTTTCCCAGCGTTTTGAACACCTCGCGCCGGTCGACCGTGAACATACGGATAAAGTTGCCCAGGCCGATCAGCTCGAAGTGTTCCACGCCGTCGTATTCGGCAAAGGCATACACGAGCGACTGTATCATCGGGTAAAACGTGAAGATCAGCAAACCGAGCGTCATCGGCAGCGTAAAAAGCCAGCCGACGTAGCTCTTTTTGCAAACCTCTTTCAGGCGCGAAAACTTTTTTCCGCCCTCAGGCTGCGGCGAATCCTTCTTCGCCGCAGCAGTCGTTTCATTCGTCATAGATTTTCCTCATTGAGCAATGGCATAATTCATAGAATCGATGCACTTGGCAATGGCATCGGAATACGTCATGGAACCGAGCGCGTCGGTCACGAGCGTCGAAACGGCCGTCAGCAGATCGGCATATTTCCCCGTATCGTAATACGTAAAGAAATCGCAGGGAATGCAGTATTCCGTGCCGTACGTATAGGCGGCCATATTGATACCCGCCTCCACATACTCCTGTCCCCATTCGTTGGTGGCGGGGTCAGACATATCCCTGCGGAGCGGGTTGGTCGTCATGCCGCCGCGCGCGAGGGCGTTCTGCCCGTCCTCGGTGAGCATAAAGCGCAGGAACGTCCAGGCGAGGTCGCGGTTGGGAGAACGGCTGTAAATGCCGTACCCTGCCACGCCCGTGCCGATGTACGGCGTGCTGCCTATGAGCGGGAAGGAAGTGAGGTTGTAGTCGTCGCCGAGAGAGGCCACCCAGCGGCTGGCATAAGCAGACTGGAACATCATGGCGCCCTGCCCGCCCTCGTAGTTGGCCTGCGAAGAAGAGGAGAACGGCGCGGCATAGCGCTTGTCGATCAGTTCTTCCATCATTTCCAGCGCGGTGCGCGTGGCGTCCGAATCGATGGTGAGCGCGCCCGTTTCCTGGTCGATGAGCGTGGCGCCGTTCGAACGGAAGATCGGGTAATACACGGCCTCCCACGAGAGGTACGAGTCGATCAGGTACAGGTTTTCGCCGTTATTGGGCGAAGACGTCACCCAATCGGCAGAACCGTCGTAATAGATGCGCAGCACTTCGCAGGTATCGAGAAATTCCTGCCACGTCCAGCCGTTTGCGGGCACATACGTGCCGTCGATGGGCGTGAACGGAAGGTCATACCCCGCCGCCGTGTACTGCGAAAAGCAATCGGTAAAAATCTTCTGGTTGATATGCGTCACCACGCGGTCGGCGCTGCGCGGAATAACGTATTGGTCGCCGTCGAAGTCCTCCTGTCCGAGGATCCACATTTCCTCATAATAATCGGTAAGCACGAGGTTGCGCGTCGAATCGTCGGAGGCGGTGGCGGCGTCGATGTACGGCTGCAAATCGAGCAGAATGCCGCTGGAAATGAGCGGGTGCATATCCTCGGAGTTCGACATCAGGATGTCCGGCATCGTGCCGGGCGTAGACGTATCCGCCTGGTAATAGGTGACGAGCGAGTTGTTGTACGGTTCGGGAATCTGTTCGATGTTCACCGTCACATTGGGATAGATCTGGTTGTACTCCTCTATCAGCGATTCGAGCATATTCTTTTCCGTGCCTTCCGAGGTGATGCCGATATCCAGCGTGCCCGTGGTATCGTAGTCGATATCGAGGTTCACCTCGTAATCGGTACCGGGGTTGGTCACAGTGTTGCGGTTGCACGCTGTGGCGGCAAACAGGCTGACGCCCAATAGTCCGGTCAACAGAATCGTGAAAAGTTTTTTCATTTTTTTATTCTCCTTTTCGTTTGTTGATTTGCACACCTGTCCATATCAAAAATGACGCGCGTCATTTTTGATATGCAGACGTTTTCGTGTTTTTGCTTTTTAATTCCGGTTGCGATGAATTTTTCAATTCATCGCAACTTTTTATATAAAAAGTTTTTTATTTTTTTGCGGGAGCAATGGATTTCCGCAGTTTTGCATATGTGGAAACGACCATGGTCTGGTAAGGATGCGACTTCGGATCGGCGATCTTTTCTATGATCCATTGCGCGATCTCTGCCCCGTGCCTGCGCTTATCGAAAGAAATGGTGCTGATCGGCGGATTGAAGTATTCGCCGAGCGCAATGTCGTCGCAGCCGATCACGGAAACGTCTTCCGGGCACCGCAGCCCCGCCTCGCTCAGCCGCCGCAGCGCGCCGAGCGCCACGAGGTCGTTGGTGCAGAACACGGCGGTCACATCGGGGTGCCTTTCGAGCAGCTGCCCGCACAGCCTGTACCCCACCTGCTCAGACGTCTGCATTACATCGTCGTTGAAGAGCACCAGCGAATCGTCGGTATCGAAGCCGTATTTTTCCCTTTCTTCCAAAAAAGTCTTGCCGCGCATATCCGCCCGGAACCGCACTTCGTCGCCCGTCCACAGATAGGCGACCTTGCGGTGCCCGCCCTCCTGCAGGATGTGCATATATTCGAGCATCGGCGGCGTATAATCGTTTACGATCAGAAAACTGTCTTCCGCCGTAAAGTTCACGAGCACGATCTTCTGTCTTTTCAGTTCCGCCGTGAATGCGTGGGGCAGGTCGTTGGTCATAAAGTTGACCAGTCCGTCCAGCCGGCGTTCGCAGATCGCATGGTACTTATGCGGGCTGGAATTGTTCAGCACAAAAATCGTGGTCATAAAGTTATGCTCGGCGGCATACTCTTCGATTCCCTGAATGATCTCGGCATGATAGGGATTCGTCATTTCGTACAGGGCAATGCCGATATGATTGTTGCAGCGCCGCGCCATGCTCTTGGCATTGAAATCGGGGATATAATTCAGCTCCTCGATGGCCTTGCGCACTTTTTCCACGTGTTCCGGTTTTACGAAACTCTTGTTGTTCATTACATTGGATACCGTTCCGACCGATACCCCTGCCCGTTTAGCCACATCGTTTCTCGTAATCATTTCTCTCCAGAACCACCCTCATTCAGTATTGACGCGTGTCAAGTTATGCTTTAATTATAGCACCGATTTTCGATTTGTCAATACCTTGAAGGCACTTTTTTGCGATTTTTCTCCGTGTTTTCATAGAATTTTCATTTATTTCATCAAAAATATGACGCGCGTCATTATTCACTGTACCGGATTGTGATTTTCGCCTTTCCGGCGGCTTGAACAGCGAAACGTTCACCTGTTCGTTTGATTTTTTTGCACACACGCCGACAAGCCGACAGGCCGCATTCCGGAAAAAGCCTTGCCTTCGGGCGGACTGCGTGCTATAATGTTGACTGTCGCCGCCCCGCAGGGGGCAATCGATTGATTGCGGCACAAAAGAAGCGGAGTCCCCTGCGATTCCGCCGTTACGGCCGCAGAAGGTGAAGAATGCTCGAAGTAAAAAATTTATGTAAAACTTACAAAACAAAAAAGGGCGCGGAAACGCGCGCGCTCGACGGCGTTTCCATCCGCTTCCCCGAAACGGGGCTGGTATTTTTGCTGGGCAAATCGGGCAGCGGCAAATCCACCCTGCTCAATATCTGCGGCGGGCTCGACACCGCCGATTCGGGCGAGATCGTCATTATGGGCAGGAGCAGCCGCGATTTCTCCCCGACGGATTTCGACAGCTATCGCAACACCTTCGTAGGATTTGTGTTCCAGGAATACAACATCCTCGGCGAATTTACGGTGGAAGACAACATCGCCCTCGCGCTCGAACTGCAAAACAAAAAGCGCGATTCCGCAAAAGTGGCGCAGATCCTGCAGAGCGTCGATCTCGCAGAGTTTGCCAAGCGCAGGCCGAACACCCTTTCGGGCGGACAGAAACAGCGCGTAGCCATCGCCCGCGCTCTTGTAAAAGAGCCGCGCATCATCCTCGCCGACGAACCGACGGGCGCGCTCGATTCGGATACGGGCAGGCAGGTACTGGAAACGCTGAAAAAACTTTCCGCCGATAAACTCGTCATCGTCGTTTCGCACGACCGCGAATTCGCCGAGCTGTACGCCGACCGCATCGTCGAACTCAAAGACGGAAAGATCATTTCCGATGTATCGCGCGCGGGCGAGAGCGGTTCGCAGCCCAACGTGCGTTTTTACGAAGAAACCGTGGCCGTGCGCGACTGCGCCGCCCTGACCGACGAAGATTTTGCGGCCATCCGCAGGTTCCTCTCCTCCTCGAAAAGCGGCGCCATGCTCTCGTGCAACCGCGCGGAGGTGGCCAAAGCGCAGAGCGCTGCACCCAACGCCGCGGGAAAATTTGAAGAGACAAAACGCCAGCCCGCCGAACGCAGTTACACGGCAGACGAGCAAAAACTGATACGCTCGCACCTGCCCTTCCGCCACGCTTTCCGCATGGGCGCGAGCTGCGTGCGCACCCACCCCGTGCGGCTCGCGTTCAGCATCTTTTTGTGTTTGGTGGCGTTCGTGATGTTCGGCATCTTTTCCACCGTCATGTTCTACGACGAACAGCGGGCCGCGCGCGACGCTCTCGCCGAAAGCGACGCCGTCTATCTTTCTTATTATAAAGCGTTCCGGGCCACGACCGAATATTATTCCAACGGCGAATTTACATTCAGCTCGTCCGATATCAGCCAAACGCCCCTTACGGCGCAGGAATACGCCGCCATGCAGAAAGAATACCCCGACACTCGCCGTGCTCAGAAACGGGCCGATGACCGTGGACGGCTGGGACATCGAAGATTCCCGCTTTTATACCGACACGCTGCAAGGCTACGTGTACGCGGAGGGAAACGCCGGCCTGCCGCAGCTGCTCTGGGGCAGGTATCCGCAGAACGCGAACGAAGCGGCGATCTCCGACTTTACTTTCCACTGCCTGCGCAACGGCACGTTTGCGCCCGGCGAGGGCGATGCCATCGAAATCGAAAGCTATGACGACCTGAACAGCCTGCCCGCCCTCTCCCTACCCGGCGCGGAAGTGAAGATCGTGGGCGTTTACGCCGGCGAACCTGTTCCCACACGATTCGAAGAACTGCGGCAGGCCGCCGAACAGCACACCTATTTCGAAGACATCAACATCCAGTCTTCCTGGCAGAATATGCGCGACATCGGGCTGTATACCTACGTTCTGATGCACGACAGTTTTGCCGAAGTATACCGCAGCCAATCGTCGCAGCAGCCGGAGCAGGCGCCCCCGTTCGCGTACTTTCTGCCGTACGAACACCACGTGACCTGCGGCGGCGATTACGGTTCGCTGTATTACATCAACCCCTACACCGAAGAACACGGCCTGCCCCTGCTCGAACTGTACTCCCTTGCCGATACGCAGAAAGCGGCGGCGCTCGGCCAGGGAGAGATCGCCCTTTCCCTGCAAAAGTATGCGGAAGTACTCGGCAGGGCGCTCGACTACGCAGTATCGGATAAGTACGAAAGCGCCATGCAAGGCGGTTCCGAAGAAGAGATTGCGGAGGCGACCGCCTGCGACGAAGAATACAACGCGGAAGGCGGCGCACGGTCGGTTCTGAATAACCTTTCCCGCGGCTATACGGAAACGGGAGAAACCGGCGAAAACGGGCTGCCCGTACTGCGCGCGTTCACCATGGAAGAGATCGCGGCGGATCTTGCAAAAGTTACGGCATTCTTGCAGAAATATTCGCTGGAAACGCCCGCATTCTCCGTTTCGGCAAATTACAGTTCGGCCGCACTGAGCGTGCAATGCACGGCGTTCTTTTATGAACCGGGCGGCGGCCTCAACGATTGCTCTTACGTTTCACAGGATGTTTTCGCCACGCTCATCGGGTGGCAGAGCCTGAACACGACGCAGACCGTCACCAATTACAACGTTCCGGAAGGCGCCTTCATATCCGGCGTTTTCGTACCCGATTTCCGCACCAACGGCGCTTTGAACGCGCTGACGGCGCAGACCTTTGCCGTGGCGGCGGACGATTCCACCGCCCTCATCGACAACGTGGAAATGCACGACGCGCAGCGCACGAGCGAAACGGTCGCCTGGATGCGCTGGTTCTTCCTCGGCGCGGGGCTGGGGCTGACGCTGTTCGCCGTTCTCCTGATGTTCAACTTTATTTCGGCGTCGATCGCGGCAAAAAAGAAAGAGATCGGCATTCTGCGCGCCGTCGGCGCGCGGGCGACGGACGTTTACAAAGTTTTCTTTTCGGAAGCGCTCATCGTGGCGGCGGCGTGTTTCATATTGGCGGTGATCGCCTGCGCCGTATTGGCGCCCGCGATCAGCAATCTGCTCATCGAAAGCACCCTGCTCACGATCAGACTTCTGCGGTTCGGCCCGCTTTCCGTCCTGTTCACGGCGGCGGTGGCGCTGTTCACCGCGGCGGTTTCCACCCTCGTGCCCGTGGCGATCTACTCCCGCAAGCCGCCCGTGGAAAGCATCCGCGCCCTGTGATCCCTTTCACTCCGGAAAAGCGCCGCGTCGCCGCTCTTCGCGCAGAAGGCCGCCGCGCGCTTGCCGCAGAAACCGAACTGTTCTTCCGCCGTGCCCGGCGCCGACCGGCATCTCTCCCAAAATAAAACGGGGCCGCGGAAATCCGCATCGGCCCCGTTCGCCTTCCGGCTGTCCGCGCTTTGGGCGCGGTTTATTTTTCGTAGACGCTCCTCTTTAAAATGCCTATGTACGGCAGGTTGCGGTAGCGCTCGGCATAGTCCAGCCCGAACCCGACCACGAACTCGTCTGCGCAGTCGAAACCCTTGTAATCGGCCTCGATGGGCACCACGCGGCGGCTGTATTTATCGAGCAGGGCGCAGATTTTGACCGATTCGGGTTTGCGCGAATACAGCATACGTTTCAGATACGAGAGCGTATAGCCGGAATCGATGATATCCTCCACGATGATGACGTGCCGCCCCTCGATCTTGCGGTCGAGGTCTTTGATGAGTTTCACCTCGCCCGAAGACTTGGCGCCCGCCCCGTACGAGGAGATCGCCATAAAGTCCATTTCCACGGGAATGGTCATCGCGCGCAGAAGGTCGGCGTAAAACATGACGCTGCCCTTTAAAATTCCGACCATGAGCGGGTTTTTGCCCGCATAGTCGGCATCGAGCGTGGCGGCGAGTTCGCCGATGCGCGCCGCGATCTGCTCTTTGGAAAACATGATGCTCTCTACGTCCTGGTGCATTTGTAAGAATCTCCTTTTTCAAATAATATTACGGTATATATAGTTTCCGACGCGTCGTCTAACTTGACTTTATCGGAAATTTCCACGCCGCAAACGGCGTAAATTTCATTTCCGCAGGCCAGCACGGGCAAAAGATCCCGCTCCCGCTGCGGTATTTTTTTATCGATGAAAAACTCTTTCAGTTTTTTCGTGCCGCCGCCGAATTTTTGGAACACGTCACCCGCTTTCCGCAGCCGCAGCACACAGCCGGCAGGCAGCTTCGCCCCGTCGAAAACCAACTGTCTGTACGGCTTTTGCCGCCCGTCCGCCGCGGAATGCGCGCCCCTCAGAATCTGAACGCCGTACTTTCCGAAGTCGAACCCGCCCTCGCCGAAAGGGACTTCCGTTTCCGCCGCCGTTCCCCCGCTTTGCGGCCTGTACACGGTGATCTTGCCGTAATCGCGCACGGCGCGCGCGCCGCCGGGCAGGTCGGCCGTGCCGCCGTTTTCGCCGTGCGTGAGCGTATAAACTTCTTCCATGTTGGCCAGCGTATAGTCCTGCTCCACGCCGAAATACCGCAGTGCGCGCACACAGCAGCGCATAAACACGGGTTTGGGCGCCGATTCCGAAATCGCGCATTCTCCGCCGTTCTCGCTGTAATACCCGTCCGTCAGCGAGTACAGAAATTCGTCGTCCTCCCGCGCCATGCGCGAAAAGTTGTACAGCGCCTTATCGAGCGCCGGGAACCGCTCGCGGGCGGGCGCGAGCACCTCGCGGCGCAGAAAATTGCGGGTATAGGCGGTGTCGGCATTGGTTTCGTCTTCCCGCCACTGCAAATTGTTTTCGCGCAGGTACTGCAGAATTTCCGCTTTGCTCACGCCGAGCAGCGGGCGCGCGATGCCTTTGCCCGCGAGCGCGGGAGCGAGCGCGCGCGCCTCGGCAGGCGCGATCTCCTTTGCCAATTCGGCGCCTTTCATAAAGGCCCGTATGCCCCCCGCGCCCGTGAGCGACGAGCCGCGGAAAAGGTTGAACAAAACGCTTTCGGCATTGTCGCCCGCGTGGTGCGCGGTGGCGATAACGTCCGCTTTGTCCTCGCGCAAAAGGCGAAAAAACATTTCGTAACGGTAGCGCCGCGCCGCCTCTTCCACGCCCGTGCCCCGCTCTTTTGCCAGGGCGGGGATATCCGCACTGTAAAAAAACAGCGGCACGTTCTCGCGCGCGCACAACTCCTTTACGAACGCGGAATCGGCGCGCGAACTTTCGCCGCGGATGCCGTGCTCGACGTTGACGGCCGAAAGCGTTATGCCGCAGCGGGGCGCGCACTCTTTGAGGCAGTGAAAGAGCGCCACCGAATCGCCCCCGCCGGAGAGCGCCACGCACACGCGCTTCCCCCTGCACGCAAAAAGATCGATATTCATACGGAAATTATACACGAAAACGCAGGCAAAAGCAACAAAAACGCGGAAAAAACCGCCGCCCGCCGCCAAAAACGAGAAATTTTTCCCCGCTCCCGCCAAAAAAGCCGCGCGTTGAACGCACGGCGCAAATGCTGTAAAATGCGGAGCAACCCCGCCGCTTACGGCAAGACGGGGAAAGCCCCCAGTTTGCCGCGCAGGGGCAGTTCTTTGCGCTGTACGCCGATGCGGCGCACAACGTGCCAAACGATGTCTTCCCGCACGCGCTGGTTGTACACCGAATGCCCGAAGTTGAACAGGTACGCCACGATGCACACGACCGCCGCCTGCGGCAAAATCGCCCCGCCGAACACTTCCACGCACAAAAACACGGGTGCAAACAGCGTGTTGGTGGCGGCGCCGAACACGGCGGCATAGCCGAGCGCGGCGGCAAACGCGGGGTCGAGGCCGAGCATACCGCCCAAAGACGCGCCCAAACAGGCGCCGGCCGCAAAAAACGTGGTCACTTCCCCGCCCATGAACCCTACGGAGAGCGTGACGGCGGTGAATAAAATTTTCACGATCCAGTCGAAGGCGTACACCTTTTCGCCCGTAAAGGCGGCGTGCACGAGGTTGGTGCCCAGCCCCGCGTACCGCCCCTGCGTGAGGTACAACAGGCACGCGAGCAGAATGCCCGCCGCCGCAACGCGCACATACGGATTTTTAACGGCGAAACGGAAAAACCTGCCCGAGGCTTTGCGCAGTACGCAGAAAACAAGCCCCGCCAAACCGCAGGCGGCGCCCACCGCCGCGAGCGCGGGCAAAGACGCCAACGCGAACTGCGGCACGGCCACGGAAAACGCCTCGCCCGCCAGTCCGCACAGCCGCGACGCGGAATAGGCGGCAAACGACGCAAATGCGGACGCGGTGAGCGCGCGCAGGCGAATGCCGCCGACAACGGTCACTTCCAGCGCGAAGAACAGCGCGCACACGGGCGTGCCGAACAGCGCGGAAAAGCCGGCCGCCATGCCCGCCACGATGAGGATGGTATCGGCGCCGTGCAATCTGATCGTGCGGCCGATGCCGCCGCCGATGGCGGCGCCGGTCTGCATGGCCGCGCCCTCCCTGCCCACGCTGGCGCAGAACAGGTGCGCGCTCCAGGTGCCGGCAAACTGAAAC
This sequence comes from uncultured Clostridia bacterium, assembly GCA_944328905.1. Taxonomy (GTDB): domain Bacteria; phylum Bacillota; class Clostridia; order Christensenellales; family Borkfalkiaceae; genus Borkfalkia. Next base: position 29,019 of record CALVHW010000003.1, read on the forward strand.
ACCGCGTTGCGCAGGGGGAAATTTTTCTCTTCGCCGCGGCTGGCGCGGAACGCCGCCGCCATGCCGATGCCGCGCTTGCCCCATTTGCGGAGCATGAACACCGTCAAAAGTCCCGCCAGCGGCAAAAACCACACATACAGCGAAAAGTGCGCCGCCCCGAACGAGGAAAAGAACTCCACGCCCCTGCCGAACACGCCCACAACGGCGCCGATGCCCAGCCCCGCCGCAAGCCCCAGCAGCGCGTACGCCGCCGTTTCGCCCACCTCGCGCCAAAATACCGCCGCCGGGCTGGAGCCGCTCTGCCGCGCGTTCGCCTTACCGGCACATGCCTGCCCGCGCTCTGCAAACACTTCTTTTTTTCTTTCGGAACGGCGCACGGCGCGCGCGGTACGCCCCCTTTCAGCGCGCATCTTCCGCCTCCGCCGCCAGCGGGCAGAACGCCGCGCCGACGTACGCCGCCAACTGCGCGGGCGCAAGTTTCATCTGTATGCCCACTTTGCCGGCGCTGACGTAAATTTCCGCAAACTCCTGCGCGCTCGCGTCGATAAAGGTGCGGAAGCGCTTTTTCATGCCTACGGGCGAACAGCCGCCGTGAATGTAGCCGGTGAGCGGTTCCAGCTCGCGTTGCTTGATCATCGCCACCGACTTCGCGCCCGCCGCCTTCGCCGCCTTTTTCAGATCGAGCGAGGCGCACACGGGCACGCAGAACACGAAGTGCTCGTTTTTATCCGAAACGGTGACCAGCGTTTTGAACACGGCGCGCGCGTCCTCGCCCAGCATCTTTGCCACCTCTTCGCCGTCGGTAACGTCGGGCGAATAGGTAAAACTTTCGTACTTTATCTTTTTCGCGTCCAAAAGGCGCATCGCATTGGTTTTATCCATCGTTCTCTCCGCACATTAAAAAACCTTGCGCATGCAAGGCTGTTTGCTGTTATTATAACACGAACGACGGCAATTTACAACAAATAACGGGGGCAAAAAATTTTTTCGTACCCGCAAAAAGGGCGCGGAAGGCATTGACTTGCGCGCGCGCCCGTGCTATAATAGCAAGCCGACACGGAATTTTTCCGCACACTACGCACTTCGGAGAGTATGCAATGAAAGCGCCCGACCTCGGCAGCGAAAAAGTATTCCGCACGGTGCTCAAACTGGTTTTGCCCGCCATGGCGGCACAGTTCATCAACGTGCTGTATTCCATTGTAGACAGGCTGTACGTGGGCAACATCGCCGGTATCGGCGACGTCGCGCTCGCCGCCGTGGGCGTATGCGCGCCCATCGCAACGCTGATTTCCTCCTTTTCTTTCCTCGTGGGCATCGGCGGCGCGCCGCTGTTTGCCATGGCGATGGGCGAAAAGCGGGAAGACCAGGCCAAAAAGATCCTTTCCAACGCCCTGTACGCGCTGACGGCGGTGGCGGTGCTCGTTTCGGTGCTGGTCATCGCCTTGGAGCGGCCGCTGCTGATGACCTTCGGCGCCAGCCAAACGACCTACGTTTACGCGCGGCGGTATCTTTTGATCTACGCGGCAGGCTCCGTATTCGCCATTTTAACGATGGGGCTGAACCAGTACATCACCGCGCAGGGGTATTCGGGCATAGCCATGCTCATCACGCTCACGGGCGCCGCCCTGAACATCGCGCTCGATCCGCTGTTCATCTTTGTTTTTCATCTCGACACCGCCGGCGCGGCGCTCGCCACCATCCTCTCGCAGTTTTTCTCCTGCCTGCTCGCGGTGCTGTTTTTATGCCGGAAAAAGGCGCCCATCCGGCTGGGATTTTCCCCTTTCGACGCAAAACTGATCGGCCGCATCGCCAAACTCGGGTTCGCGCCCTTTCTCATCGCCGCCACCGACAGCCTGATCATCATCGCCACCAACGCCGTTTTGCAGGCGCGCGGCGGGGAAAGCGGCGACTTCTGGATCACCGTTTCCACCATCGTGCAGGCGTTTTTCCAACTCGTCACCCTGCCCATGATGGGCATAAGCACCGGCTCGCAGCCGGTTTTGAGTTACAACTACGGCGCCAAAAACATCGCGCTCATCAAGCGGGCGGAAAAATACATTTTATCCCTCTGCCTCGCCTTTACCGCGTTCATGACGGCCATATCGTTTTTGTGCGCGGGGCCGTTCGTGTCGCTGTTCACCTCCACGCCGGAAGTGGCCGAAAAGAGCGTTTGGGGCATCCGCGTGTTCATGATCGGCGCCATTCCCCTCTCGCTGCCCTATGCGTTTGTTGACGGACTTACGGCGCTCGGCTATCCGCACTATGCCATCATCGTATCGCTCACGCGCAAAGTGGCGGTGTACCTCGGCTGCACCTTTCTGTTTCCCGCGCTTTGGGGCGTGCAGGCGGCGTTTTACGCCGAGCCCGCGGCAGACATCGCCGGGGCGATCCTCGCCGTGATCGTGTTCGCCGTCGCCTTTCCGCGCATTCTCAAAAAGCGGCAGACGGCGGGCAGTTTGTTTGCACAGGCGGAACCGGAAAATGCGCAAAAATAATTTACGTCATACAAAAACAGCGCGCCCGCACGGGCGCGCTGTCCTTTTTTATACAGTTATTATGATGGAGCGACTGCCCCGCTTTTTCAAGCGGCATTCGGCGCTCTCACCCTCAAAATCGGACGAAATATTTTCGTCAGCACGAAAAGATTTCGCCGAGCATAATTATTTACTCGTGCAAGGAAAATCACACTTTTCCGCAGCACAACCCAATTTGCGCGTGAGCGCTTAAAGGGTGAATGTGCGCGACTTCTATAATGGTGAGCCCTTAAAGGTCGCGCACAGAGGGCAGCGCCCTTAAATCACGGAATTTTTGTGAACTCTTTTCACAAAAATTCGTGAACAGAGTGGCGAGCCCTCAAAAAGGCAAAAAAGAGGGAGAAAACGCCGCAGAAAATGCGCCAGCATTTGAACGGTGGTTTCTCCCTCAAAATCGGACGAAATATTTTCGTCAGCACGAAAAGATTTCGCCGAGTATATAAAATTTACTCGCGCGTCCGCAAATCACACTTTGCGGAAAGCGCCCTCCATTTGCGCGGGAGCGCCTCTGGCGGAAAAGGTGAATGCGACGTTCTCTATAAAGGAGAGCCTTTAAAAATAACGTCGCAGAGGAAAAACCGAACGCAGAGCCGCCGTAAACGGCGGCGAACGTTGGGTTTTTCCTGGAAATCACGGAATTTTTACGGACTCTTTCCGTAAAAATTCGTGAACCCCCTTCACCTTCCAATCAAAAACACCCTTCGCAGCGAGCGCGCGATGCGCCGCCAGTTGGCGGCGAGTTGTTCGTTGGTAAACGAGCCGCAAAACTCCGCCTCTTCCCGCAGGGTGGCGGGCGCAGACATATCCTGCCAGGCATCGACGTAGTGCGCGCACAGCCGTTCGGGATTATCGAACAAAAACACGAGGTTATCGTACAGGTACGGCCGCACGAGCGACACGAAATCCGTTTTTTCCGCCGCGCGCTCGAACCCGTCGACAAGCGGCAGAAAATACTTTTTGTCGCTCTTTTCAATGTGCACGAGGTACGAAAAAATCAGTTCGTCGCCGCGGATATTGTAATTTCCGTCGATGGAATAGAACTGGAACCCTTTGCCGTCGAAATAGCGGAAAGCGCTGGCGTCCAGCCCGTCGAACAGGGCGCTGCGCAGCCAGTGCGCCGCCATTTTCAGTTCGTAATCGGCGCGCTCCACGTGGTAAGTGACCAGCACCTGCAACTCCCTGCCACCGCCCACGCGATTGAGCGGTTTTGTGATGCGCTCCTCTTTGCGCGGCGGCGAATCTTCCCGCTTTTTGAGCGGAATTTCGCCGAACGTATCGTAAATTTCGCGCACGTCTTCCTCCTCAAAACTGCCGGCGAGGAACAGGCACATATCTTCGGAAAACAAACTCTCGCGCGCGGAAGCGATCTCCTCGTCGGCGACGCGCTCCAAAATGCCCGAATCGCCGAGCACGGAACTTGCGTAGCGCGAATCGAACCACAAATCGCACAGCACGTCGCCCGCACGGCCGTCGTAAAAGTCGCTTTCGAAAATTTCGTTGTGGATGACGGGCAGCACTTTCTGCAACTCCTCGTCCCCGTAATCGCGGTGGGTGAGCATGGAGTGCAGCAGCCGCAGCTGCGGGCGGAACACCTCCTGCCGGCACACGAAATTAAAGCACATATAACTCGCGGACGTATAGCCGTTGATCTCGGAGCCTCGCGAGGTCATCTCCGCATTGATCTCTTCGGCACGGCGCTCGCCCGCGCGCTCGAAAAACAGGTGCTCCACCAAATGGTACACGCCGGGCGTGTATTCGGGCACGAACGGCAGCACCACGGAAAAAGCGACCGTATGCAGATGCGGCGCACGGTACGAGATCATGTGCGCGCCGTTTTTCAGTTTTTCGCTCTTTTCGGCAGAAAAATCCATACTCTTTACCTCTGCCGCCTATTGTACCACGAACGGAGCGCCTTTGTCAAACAGGCAAAGCGGCGCACGGCTCACTCGCTCTCCCTGTATAAAGTTTTATATTTATACCGAAAAATCCTTATGGGGTTTTCGGTACAAGTTTTTTATTTTGCGGCGGCATTACGCGAGAGGTAAAAAAATGACAGATAACGAAAGGAAGTCAGTGCCGTTTCCCCGCCCGCGCACCGCACGCCTTTTTTGCCTGCCCTTCCCCTGCCTTTCCTGCTCTTTGCTTGTCCTTCCCCTGTTCTGTGCCTGCCGTTTCTCCGCCCGTCCTTTTCCACTGCCTACATACTTATATAAAAATGCAAGGCGGAAGGTGCGGCGCCGCCCGCCGGCCCGCGGCGCTTGCCATGGCTACCATTACACCGCCCACCCCTGAAATTAAAACCGCAGCCGCTCGCCGCGCCTATCCTCTCTTGCCCCGCTCCCCCTTAAAATAAAACCCCGCGGGCGCGGCTTGCCCCAAAACCGCTTTTCCCCGCCCACCCTTACAAAAAAACCCCGCGGGCGCGGCGTTGCCTGCCGTGCCCGCGGGACAATCCTTCCTTGCCGCATTCCGTGCGCGGCAAAGCAAATTTCCGGTAAAAATGAACCGGGCACGGAGCCTTGCGGTTCCATGCCCGATCCATATATGATAAGGGGGAAAATGATGAGCGATTTCTGTAACCAAGCGGAGGCGTTGCGCCCTTCGTTTGATTACACGCATATTATAGCAGTCCCGAAAAAAAAAGTAAAGCAAATAAAAACAATTTTTTTGAAATTTTTTGTAATTTATTTTCTTTTCAAAAAATGTTAATTTTTATCACGTTTTCGGAAAAAAGGTCGTTTTTTGTCGAATAATCGTAAATATTGTTAATTATTTTCACGATTGATTTTACCGGAAAATAGATTTGTACCGTTTTTTAACAAATTTCACAAAATTCACATAATTCGGCAGAACAGGCATCCGAGCACGGCGGAAACGAAGTTTGCGGCAAAGGCGATAAGCACGGGCAGCGCCGGCCGCTTGCCCTTTGCGCCCGCAAAATAGATGGCGGAAAGGTAAAACACCGTTTCGCCCGAGGCGTACACCACGCTGGCGCACCGCCCCACATACGAATCGGCGCCGTAGCGGGAGAGCAGGTCGCCCAAAAGGGAAAGCGAACCGCTGCCCGAAAAGGGTTTGATGAGAAAGAGCGGCGCGATCTCTTCGGGCACGCCCAGCGCCGAAAACACGGGCGAGAGCGCGCTGCGCAGCCCCGCCGAAAGCCCGCTCGCCTCGAACAGTTCCGCCAGCACCGTAACGCCCGCAATGTACGGAAAGAGCGACGTGAGCAGCGGCACCACGCCCTTCACGCCCTCGGCAAAACAGTCGTACGCCTTTACTTTGCGCACGGCCGCCAAAATCAGCACCGCCGCAAACAAAACGGGCAGTATGTACGCCGCCCACGTCATCCGCGTTTTCTCCCGTACACGATCATCACCAGCGCCATGCCCACCAGCAGCGCCGCGAGTTCGGAAAGATACGCCGGCAAGAGGATGCTGTACGCGTTCTGCGCGCCCGCCTGTACGCGCAGTGCCAGCGCCGTGGTGGGCAGCAGTTGCACGCCCGAACAGTTGACGGCGAAGAACATGGCGCGGGAGTATTCGTTTTTTTCGCGCACGCCGAGCAGGTTCATGGCGGAGATTCCCGCGGGCGTGGCGGCGCCGCCCATGCCCAAAAAGTTGGCGGAAAGGTTCACGGCGATCTGTTCGAGCGCCTTATCGTCGTCTGTACGGAACAGGCGGCGGGAAAGCGGGCGCATCGCGCGCGACATACCGCGCAGCACCCCCGCCGCCTCGGCGATCTTCAAAAACCCCATCCACACCGCATACGCGCTCGCGAGCGTGAGGCAGGTCGTTACCGCCTTTCCCGCCCCGGTAAGCAGCGCGGGCAGAAAGGCGGCGGGATCGCGCAAAACGACCAGCGCGACAGAAACGAGAAACACGGCGAGAAAAACGACGTTCATAAACAGTCCTCCCCTGCCCTAACTGTATGCCGCCGCCGGACAAGTTATGCACTGTTTTTGCGCGCCCGCGCGAAAATCCCGTAAAATAATTTTACTTTCCGCCCGAATTGCGGTATAATGAATAGCAACTATACCATATTATAGAAAATTTCGTACGGAGCGGAGGGCAATATGAGCAAGAAACCCTATTATATCACCACGGCGATCGCCTATTCCTCGGGCAAGCCGCACATCGGCAACACCTACGAGATCGTGCTGACGGACGCCATCGCGCGCTTCAAGCGCAACCAGGGCTACGACGTGCGCTTTCAGACGGGCACCGACGAGCACGGCCAGAAGATCGAAGAAAAGGCGAAGGCGGCGGGCAAATCGCCCAAGCAGTTCGTAGACGGCGTGGCGGCGCAGATCAAAGAGATCTGGGATCTGATGAACGTATCTTACGACAAGTTCATCCGCACCACCGACGAGGATCACGAAAAACAGGTGCAGAAAATCTTCAAAAAACTGTACGAACAGGGAGACATCTACAAAGGCTCGTACGAAGGAATGTACTGCACGCCCTGCGAATCGTTCTGGACGCCCTCGCAGCTGGTGGACGGCAAGTGCCCAGACTGCGGGCGGGAAGTGAAACCCGCCAAAGAAGAGGCGTACTTTTTCCGCATGAGCAAGTATGCGGACAGGCTGATGCGGTACTACGAAGAGCACCCCGAGTTCATCGCGCCCGTATCCCGCAAAAACGAGATGGTGAACAACTTCTTAAAGCCGGGGCTGCAGGATCTGTGCGTTTCGCGCACCTCATTCCAATGGGGCATCCCCGTCGATTTCGATCCGAAACACGTCGTGTACGTGTGGCTGGACGCGCTGACCAACTACATCACCGGCCTCGGCTACGACGCGGACGGCGATTCGGGCGAACTTTTTCAAAAATACTGGCCTGCCGACGTGCACGTGATCGGCAAGGATATCATCCGCTTTCATACCATTTACTGGCCCATCTTTCTGATGGCGCTGGGGCTGCCGCTGCCCAAACACGTTTTCGGGCACCCGTGGCTTTTGATGGACGGCGGCAAGATGAGCAAATCGAAGGGCAACGTGATCTATGCCGACGAACTGGTAAACGTGTTCGGCGTGGACGCGGTGCGCTACTTTGTGCTGGGCGATATGCCCTACGAAGGCGACGGCAACATCACCTGGGAACTGATCAACGACCGCGTGAATTCCGACCTCGCCAATACCTACGGCAACCTGGTTTCGCGCACGGCGGCGATGACGCTGAAATACTTCGGCGGCGAAATTCGCAGCGCCGGCGCGGCGGAGCCGGTAGACGGCGAGATCCGCGCCATGGCGGAGGGGCTTTACAAAAGAGTGGCGGCCGCCATGGACGAATTTAAGATTTCCGACGCGCTCGGCGAAATTTTCGCCTTCCTGCGCCGCTGCAACAAGTACATCGACGAAACGGCGCCCTGGGTGCTCGCGCGCGACGAAGCGAAAAAAGACAGGCTCGCCACCGTATTGTACAACCTTTCGGAAAGCATCGTGATCGCGTCGTCGCTGTTGCAGCCGTTCATGCCCGAAACGGCGGAAAAGGTTTTCGCGCAGTTCGGCACGAAGATGCGCGCCTACGACAAACTGGATGCGTTCGGGCTTTTGGAAAACGGCACCACGGTCTCCCCCACCGAAACGCACCTCTTCGCCCGCCAGAACTATAAAGACGTGGAAGCGAAATACGAGGCGATGCACGCGCACACGGGCGAGGGGAAGCAGGCCGCTCCCGCGGAAAAGGCGCAAAAAAGCAAAGACGTACCCGCAAAAAGCGCGCACGAACCGGAATACCCCGCAGAAATTTCCATCGACGATTTTGCGAAAGTAAGAATGCAGATCGCGGAAGTGATCGCCTGCGGAAAGGTGGAAAAGAGTGACAAACTGCTCAAAAGCACGGTGCGCATCGGCGAGGAAACGCGCACGGTGGTGAGCGGCATCGCCAAATTTTACAAGCCGGAAGAAATGGTCGGCAAAAAAGTGGTGATGATCACCAACTTAAAGCCCGCCAAACTGCGCGGCATCGTCAGCGAAGGCATGATTTTGTGCGCGGAAGACGAGAGCGGCAACCTCTGCCTGCTCGCCCCCGAAAAAGATATGCCGAGCGGCAGCGGAATCTTCTGAGCGCAGCCCCGACGCAAAAGCAATGCACGCCTGAAAACGGCGCCGGCACAGACCGCCGGCCGAAAAACAAAAGACCGCCCGTGCGGCAATGAAAAATCATTGCCGCACGGGCGGTTTCGCATAGCGGTGCTTTACGCACCTTTTCCGCTGCGCCGCGGTTGAATGACCGTCTGACGCGCGCCCGTTGTGCGGAACACGGTCTGTCTTAACGCGATGTTCCCCTGCCGTTCCCGTCCTGCACGAAAAGCAGGTTTTCGATTTTAAAGTAATCCGTGTTTTCCATAACGGATACGGGCATCGAACCGCATCCGCCGGCAATGTTTTCAAAGGCGATATTCCTGTATCTTATAGAAAAGCCGCTCAGGTCATCCGCCTCTTCGTACAGCTGCGATCCGAGTTCCAGCCGCCTGCCCAGTTTTTCCGCGCGGATGCAGACCAAAAACGGCGAAAACCCGCGCGCCGCCGATGCCGAATACTCCGAATCGGGGCAACCCGCCCCGACGAACACGGGCGGCAGAAAGTATTTGTCTTCGTCGATAAAAATATTTTTGTAGGATATGTTTTCGATGCGCATATCCTCGCTCCCGTACATAGTGGTGATGCTCATGGCGATCCACGAGAGCCGTACCAGGCAGCAATCTTCAAACGCGACGTTTATGATCGCCGCGGGGATATTTCCGCCCCACACTTCCAAACATTTCCCCCAATCGCACCAAAGCACGCAATTTTGCACGAGAAGATTCCGCACCGGCGCGTTTTCGCCGGGAAGATACGCCGCCCGCGCCACGATACAGTCGTCGAATGACCGCACGAAGCAATTCCGAACGGTCACGTTTTCAGAGGTGCAGATGTCGATGCCGTCCGCATTGTACCGCCATTGCCCTATGATCTTGACGTTGTCGATCACAACGTTTTCGCAGCCGTTCCGCACGGTCACCGACCACAAGGGCGCATCCTCGAACGCAACCCCTTCGATGCTGACATCCCTGCAATGGTACAGCGTGAGATTGCCCAGATAATGCGTATCCGCCTCGCACAAACCGTGTTCCGCCAGCTGTTTCTGCAATTCATGCCCGTCGGGAAGAAGGTCGTTATAGCGCCTGTACGGGGAAGAATCGATGACGCCCCTGCCGCAGATACGAATGTTCTCCGCATCCTTCGCGTACACGGCGCCGTAAACGCGCGCGCCCTCTTCCAGATACAGCGTTTGGCCGGATTCCAGCCAGATCAGTCCGGCATGGTGCTCGCCCTTGGCAAAATACAAAACATTGCCGCCGCGCGGCGGGCGGGAAGGCCGGTTTACGAATATATGCAGCGCCTCCCGAACGCCGTCCAGCCCCAAAACGAACTGCATCGGCGCGCAAACCGTTAAAACGATCTTTCTGCCCTCCCGCTTTTCGCAGAAATTCCTCTTCTGCGGACGAAGTTCATAGCTGCTGAAATCTTTTTCCGCCTCGATCGTCAGTTCGAGCGGCCTGTCTGTATCGAGCGTGAGCCAATAGGCCCTTTCCGTATACCGAAGGTCGCGCTGCTCGCCCTCGAAAAGTCTGTTCAGAGGGCAGGCGGACACCCTCATGCCATGCACTTCCAGTTCCTTTCCGTTTGCCGTTACTCTGTACATTCGTTTTGCATCCTCTTTTGCGTTTCCCGCAATTATCTTACAAGCCGTTATTCCTGTTCAATTCCCTATAATCATTTTACATCAAAAAGAATATAAATTCTATCATAATTTAAAGAAATTTTATCAGAATCTTATGATTTTATCTGACTTTTAAAAAACGCGGCAACAAGCGATATAAGGCGCACTTTTACGATCCCCTGCGCTTGCCGCCGCCCGAAAAACCTCCGAGCACGCCGCTGTTTTTCAGCAGCGTTTTGCCCGCCGCCTCGCGGTATTCGCAGATACCCTCTTCGATGAGCGCCGAAAGCACCTGCGAAAAATCGGCCAGTTTATCGCAGAACAGGTACCACGCCAGCGAGCCCGGCACCGTGTTCATTTCGTTAAAGTACACCTCGCCGTCGCACAGCAGGTAGTCTGCCCGCACCACGCCGCGCACATTCATGCGGCGGTACAACAGTTTTGTGTACGCCTTGATGAGGTCTGCGCTCGCCTTGGAAATTTTTGCAGGAAAATCGCCCGAGCGCTCTTTGCCGCCTTCCAGATACTTATCGGCAAACGTGAGGATTTTGTGCTCGGTTTTCGGCTCTTCGCATTCGGAAACGACGATCTCGTCGCCGCTGCGATAGGCGGCGCAGTTGATCTCGCGGCTGCCGGCGAGGTACTTTTCGGCGATGAGCACGCTGTCGTAACAAAACCCCGCCTCGATGGCGGCGGAAAGGCGGGCGCGGTCTTCCGCCACGGTGACGCCGATGCTCGAACCCTGCCGCGCCGGCTTTACGATGACGGGATAGCCCAGCCGCTCCTCGATGGCGCGCAGTGCCATGGCGCCGCGCTTGCGAAAGTCCCCCTCGGCAATGCGGAAAAAGGGTGCCGCCTTCACACCCAGCGCCTTGGCGATCAGTTTGGTCATCGCCTTATCCATGAACACGGCGGAAGCGGCCATATCGGGCGAGGCGTCGGGTATGCCGTTCAAGCGCAGAACGCCCGCCACCGTGCCGTCCTCGCCGCCCATGCCGTGGCAGCAGTTCAGGGCGCAGTCTACCTTGCAGATCTGCCGGATGCGCCTGCCCTTCACCTCGCACAGAAAGCCGTCTATAAAGGCGGCGCGGCTCCACTTTTTTTCCGGCGATTCGGCGCGGAACGCCGCAATGTCGAACAGCTGCTCGCCCGTGTACATCTCGCCGCCCTGCGCTATGTAAACGGGATACACCGCATATTTTTGGCCGCGCAAAAGGTTGGCCGACATCGTGCCCGTGATAATGGACACCTCGTTTTCGCAAGACCTGCCGCCGAAGATCACCGCCACGTTTTTCTGCATAAAAAAACACCTCCGCATAAAAATTGCTTTGGTGTTTCTTCTGTATTGGTTTTTGAAATTCAATCCGCGGCCCGCCGCGCGTTTTTTGAATGCCGCATATTTTTTACCGCCGCGCGTTTTTTCAAAACCCGCGCCGCGCGCAACAGCCGCACCGCCAGCTTTCAAACGCACGCCGCCGCTTAAAAACGCCCGCAAAATGCCGTTACATCCGCCGGGTTTCAGCCGTAAATATCGGGCAGATCGTTCAAAAACAGCACCGTATCCCCTTCGCGCAACTCCTTTTCGAGCAGATCCTGCGCGGCCTGCAACGTAGGCACGACGGTCAGTTTTTCCGCCTCGCCGCCCGCATCGAGGTAGCCGCTCTTTATGGCGCCGACGAGCGTTTCGCCCACTAAAATGACCATATCCAGCCCGGCGAGCCTGCCGCCCAGCGCCTCGTTCTCCCGTTGCTGCAAAATGCCCAATTCCACCAGGCCGGGCGTTACGATGATCTTGCGGCCGGGGAACAGCCGCAGTACCTCCACGGCCGCCTGCGCGCCGCGCACGTTGGCGTTGTACGCATCGTCCAATATCACGACGCCCTTTTTGCAGACGGGCTGCAAGCGGTGCGGCACATAGTCGATTTTTGCCACGCCCGCGGCGATCTCTTCCTTGCTCATGCCAAGCTTAAAGGCGAGCGCCGCCGCCAGCGCGATGTTGAGCGCGTTGTGCGCGCCCAAAAGTTTGCTTTGCAGTTCCACCTGCAGGATGCCGAGCGCCAGCGTGAAACGGATGCCTTCGCAGGTGCAAACCACATCCTGCACGCAGCACTCGCCGTGCTCGCCCACCGTCACTTTGACCAGATTTTGCGCAGACGGTTCGAGTTTTTCGGTGTATTCGTCCAGGCCGATGACGGCAAAACCGCCCTCGTTCGTGCCCGCAAAAATTTCGCTCTTGGCGGCGATCACGCCCTCCACGCTGCTGAACGTTTCCACGTGCTGGGGGCAGATGCCCGTGAGGATGCAGTGGTCGGGATGCACGAGCGCGCACAGCTCGGCGATGTCGCCCGCGTGCCGCGCGCCCATTTCCGCTATGAAATAATCGTATTGCGAGAGGTCTTCGTGCTCGATCGCCCTGGCGATGCCGAGCGGCGTATTGTACGATTCCGGCGTGACGAGCACGCGGTATTTTTCCGAAAGGATAGTTCCGAGAAAATTTTTGACGCTGGTTTTTCCGCAGCTGCCCGTGATGCCGATCTTTTTGCAGGGCGCGGCGCGCAGTTTTTCGGCGGCGGCGGCGAGATACCTTTTATTTTTGCGCGAAGAAAAGGGCTTTTCGCACACATTCGCCAGCCGCAGCAGCGGAACAAACAGCAGCGGCACGGCCGCGAGCAGCAGGAAGCGCAGTTCTGTAACAAAGCGGTTTTGCGCGTAAAACGCAATCACGTCCCCCAAAAAAACCAGCGCCAGGCTGACGATAAACAGCCAAGCGATCAAAAGCGCATAGATACGATTGGCGCGCTTTGTGCCGACGAGCGGCACTTTGAGGGCGCGGCGGTCGGCAAAGCCGTACAGCAGTGCAAACAGCGGCAGGGGCAGCAGCGCGATGTACGCCGCCCAGCGCCCGGCAAAGGTGAAGCACAGCCCCAGCACCAGCGAGGCGAGCGCGATGAGCATGGCCAGCAGCGCATAGCGCGAGCGGATCATGTTGCCTTTGCGCCGTGCCCAGGCGCCCAGTTGCCTGCCGTTGTACCCCGCCTGCTGCAACGCGCCCAGCGGCGTGAGCGCGCACGGCGCGTACAACAGCGCGGCAAACGCGGCGATGATGCAACTTTCTATGATGAATACGAGCAATTCCGACATACTTTTTATCCTTTTGAAAATGTCTTGTGAGGCCCTCTCCCGCCGGCGAAAAAATGCGGAAACCGGCGAAAATCCGGCCGGATCATTCAGCGGAAAATCCGACCGCACGGTATCTTTGCGCCGCCCGCAGGCGCACTCTCCGCGCACGGGACAAAATTGGCTGTTTGCGTGTTTTGCGGCACACCTTTCCCCTTTCAGCGAAAAAATTCGCGCGCGACGGCGTTGAACTCCTGCGGCCGTTCGCAAAAGCAAAAGTGCGAGCCGCCCTTCATGTACACCAACCCCGCGCCCGGCGTGCCCGCTTTGAGCGTTTCCGCCATGAACGGCGGCGTGGCGGTGTCCTGATCGCCGAACACATACAGCACGGGCACACGCACAGCGGATAGCAGCGGCGTGAGGTCTTCGCCGACGATTTTTTTGAAACTCTGCCGCATGACGGGCGAAAGCGCGCGGTATTCGGGCGAGCCGAAGTGTTTTTCGGCAAACCCCGGCGCGACCGCGCGCACGGCGCGGTAGGCCTTTACGCGCAGTTTATACGAGAGCCCCCGCCGCGGCGGAACGCCCGCACAGCCCGTTAAGAGGGCGCGGCAGACGCGCTCGCCGCTGCCAGCCAGCAGTTTGAGCGCCACCCTGCCGCCGAACGAATGGGCGAGCAGGCGGCACTTCTCTATACCGAGCGCATCTAAAATGTGCAGCGTGTGCCGCGCATAATCGGAAACCGACCACGCCTCGGTGAGCGGCGCGCTGTCGCCCATGCCCACGAAATCGAAGGCGGTAACGCGGTACTGCGCGGAAAATTCCTTTATCTGGTAGTAGAAACTCTCCTTTTTCGACAGGTAGCCGTGCAGCATCACCAGATGCTGGCCAGCGCCCTGCTGCCAGACGGAAACCTGCTTTCCGTCTACGACGCATTGCCGCACAAATTCCGAATTCTGCATTCCCCTCTCTGTTTTTTACGCCGTTCGGGCGGCCGCTTGATACGGCAAACCGCATTATTTTTGCGGCAGAATCTTTTCCATCACCAGCGCATCCTCGCCGTCGCCGTAGTAGCGCGGGCGCACATACCGCCCCACAAACCCCTCTTTGAGGTACAGCGACATGGCGGCCGCGTTGGATACGCGCACTTCCAGAAAGATGCGCCGCACGCCCAGCGATACCGCCTTGCTTTCCAGACTTTCGAGGATGCCGTGCGCGATGCCGCGGCGGCGGTACTCCTTGCCCACGGCGATGTTTGCCAAGTCCGCGTCCTCGCCCGGGGCGACCAAAAAGCCGTAGCCGAGCACCTTACCCTCCTCTTCGGCGAGCACGGTGACGGTAAATTCGCTGAAAAAAGTATCGGCGAGCATCCTGTACGACCACGGATCGGTGAAGCACTCGCGTTCCAGCGCGGCGATGGCGAGCACGTCCTCGTACGCCCATTTTCTGTATTCCATACCTACCCTTTCGCGGGCGCATCGCCCGTTTTCCCCTGCGTTTTTTTGAGAAGTTCCGCCTCCGCCTGGCTCTTTTTCAGGTAAAACGCCGCGAGCGGGCCGAAATTTTCCGCCTTTGCGCTCTCCGCCGCCGCCAAAAGCCCCGCGGCTGGGTTTGCCCGGCGGTAAGGCACGGGCAGCGGCGCATAGGCATACACGGCATATTCTTTTGAAAGTTCGCGCAAAACATCTTCGCCGACGACGGCGGGCGGATACACAACGCTCTTATCCTCGCCGAACCCGCACACATAATAATCGCCCCGCCCGGCGGGGATAACGGCGAGCGCTTTTTCCTCTGCATTATATGCGAGCGCGGCAAATGTCGTTACGCCGAGCGCCGGTTTTCCCGTCGCCGCGCACAGCCCTTTGACGGCGGAAATGCCGATGCGGATGCCCGTAAACGAACCCGGCCCCACCGCCGTGCAGAAAAAATCGCATTCGGCGGGCGCCAGGCCGACGGCGCCCGCCGCCTCTTCGATCGCGTCCATCAGGCGCACCGAGTGCTGCATGGCGCAGTTTTCTTCAAAAACAACGCGCGTATTTTCGCCCTTTTTGGCGATGACCGTGAGGTATTCGCCCGACGTATCCAGCGCGATAAAATTTTTCATTCGCACACGATCTCCCTCTCGTTTTCGCCGCGCTTTGCAATGCGCACGCGCTTGCAGTTCGCGGGCAGAACGTCGGCAATGTTCTGCGCCCATTCGATGACGCACACGCCGCCCGCGTAAAAATAATCGCACAGGCCCAGCGCCTCGGCCTGCGCGCCGTTTTCCAGGCGGTAACAGTCGTAATGGTACAGTTTTCCGCCGTAGTCGTTCATGTAGGCGTAGGTGGGGCTGGTGATCTCCTCGTCGATGCCCAGGCCCCGGGCGATGCCCTTTACGAACACCGTTTTGCCCGCGCCCATTTCCCCTTTGAGCAGCACCACGTCGCCGCCGCGCAGGGTGGCGGCATACTGCCGCGCAAATTCTATCGTCTGTTCTTCGCTGTTCGAGATCATAGGCGCCCCGCAAAAAAATGGAATCGGCCCGCAGCCGAGCCGATTCCATTATAATATATTGCGCGCGATTTTGCAATTAAAACTTATTAAAAAGCCACGAAATTCTCTTATACAGCAACACCGTGACCAGACTGACCGCCACGCTCTTGATGAGGTTGAACAGCAGAACGTACCACCACAGCAATTCGAACTGCGCCGCGGCGCCCTCGCCCATGAACAGCGGAAAGTTGATGTAGCGGTTGGTGAGCAGGCTGACGCCAATCTCCAGAAAGCAGCCGACGGCAAGGGTAATTATCACCACGGGCAGGCCCTTTTTGAAGCGGTACACCAGCGTGGGCACGACGACGAAACTGACGGTAACGATAAAATTTGCCAACTCCCCCACGCCCGCCGTGCCCGACGTGAACAGGCGCAGGCACTCTTTGATGCCGCTGATCACGATCGCCGCCGCCGGCCCGTAGAGAAAGCCGCCCAGCAGCACGAACACGAGGGAAAAATCCATCTGCAAAAAGGGCGCCGCCGGAAATATGGGAAATTCGAGGTAAGACACGGCGAACGCCAGCGCCGAGAGCATGGCAAGTTTGGCAATGCCCGATGCGGAAAAAAGTTTTCGCCGCGCCCTACGCGCCTGTGTATTCGCGCTTTCCGCCTGTGCATTTGCCGCGGCCTCTGCCGGCGCGCCTGCCGCGCTCTCTGCCGCCCATGCGCCGCCCGATTGCACGCTTTTTTCCGCATTTTCCGCTTGCGCACCGCCCGCGGGTATCGCCGCGGCACCGTTCTGCCGCGCCGTGCGCGTGCCGCAGTACGGGCATACAAAGCCCTGCGGCTCTTCCTTCATTTTGCCGCCGCAGTTGGGGCATTTGCCGACCTCGCACACCGCCGAGGCAGAAATTTTTTCATCGTTCGCCGCTTCCGCCGCACGGGCAATTTCCGCGGCCTCCGCCGGCACAATTTCCGCCGCGCTTTCCGTTTGCACGGCGGCCGCGCGGGGCGCGTCCTCTTCTGTTCCGCGCGCCGCGGCATCCCGCCCGCACGCGCATTTGCACACGTTTTCCTGCATAAAAAAACACCTCGAAAAAATATTTTCAAGGGGCCGCATGAAAAAAGCCCCGCAAAAAATGCGGGGCGCGTTTTTTGATTTTTTTGCCCGTACGGGCGCAAAACCGAAAACATTCTTTTCACATCCGGACTGTACCGTCGGTACGGGAATTGCACCCGTTCGGAGGCTCGCGCCTTTCGCAGACTATCACTGCCGGTGGGGAATTTCGCCCCGCCCCAAAGAATCTTTCAAATCGCAGATATTATAATACACGGACGTGCGGTTTGTCAAATGTTTGCGCAGGCAAATTTGCGCATACAAACTACAAATAATATGCGCTCAACCGCATATGTGCCTGAAACGAGCGGCAAACGCGCCGCCTGCGTCGCCGCGCATGTGTGCCCGCACGCCCGCGACCTTAAAACTGTTTGATCAGCCGCAGGTAAAACTCCACCGTCTGCACGATCTTTTCCAGCGGGATGCGCTCGTCGTTGCCGTGGATCATGCCGCGCTCCTCTTTGGAGAGCGCCATGGCGGAAAAACGGTACACGTGGTCGGAAATTTCGCCGTAGTGGCGCGAATCGCTGCACGCGAGCATCAGGTAGGGAGAAACCAGCGCGTCCGTCCACGTCTGCCGCACGGCGCGGCGCATCATCTCCCACGCCTCGCCCTGCGTTTCGGAAACGTTGGAAGGGTCCATGCCGTACACCACTTCCACTTTGATG
>CALVHW010000004.1 GCA_944328905.1 uncultured Clostridia bacterium
TTCACTCTTTCCGCATAAGCCGTAAGAATGCGGCAAATGGGGTGCGCTTTTTGAGAAACGCGGTTCTCAAACGCGCAGTCAATTATTTCAAAACAATCACTTGCGCGTGGCGAAATCGCATTTTGCCTAAGCGCCCTCTATTTGCGCGTCCAGCGCCTCTGGCGGAAAAGGTGAATGCCGCGTTTTCTATAATGGAGAGCCATTTAAAAGTAACGCGGCAGAGGAAAAACCGAACGCAGAGCCGCCCGCTTTTTCAAAGCGGCGGCGAACGTTGGGTTTTTCCTAAAAATCACGGAAAATTCGTGATCTCTTTTCACGAATTTTCGTGAACAGTTTAGTATAGTATATCACAAATCCCGCCGTTTGTAAAAACAAAAAAGGTGAAAATCGCTTAAAAAAAAAGCGAAATTGTGCTATACTTAAAAAAAGGCGGTAAAACCGCCGTCAAACCGTTTCCTTTTTGCAATATTTTTCACGGAAAACTGTTTCCGCCCAGGCGGCGGAAACCTTTCGGGAGTGCAGATGAAAGTTAAAATTTACATAGCGCCCACGGTTGCCGAACTGCTCGCGCACCTTTCCGGCCTGCCGCGCGGCGAAAAAAACGTGATCTTCTGCGAAGACCGCTTGACGCTGGAGGCGGAGCGCGCCGTGGCGCGCGCCCAGGGCGCCGCGTTCGATACGTCGGTCACCACCTTTGCGCGCTTTCTGCGCGGCGCACACGGCAAAAAAACGCTGTCCAAGCAGGGCTCGGTGATGGTGGTGGGCAACGCCCTGCTCGCGGCGAAAAACGAGTTGCACCTGTTCGGCAAAAACCCTGCGGGGAGTGCCGCGCGCCTGTACGAAACCATCGCCCAGCTGCGCGCCGCCTGCGTCACGCCCGATATGCTCGACGAGGCCCGCTCGCAGGCCGAGGGCGCGCTCGCGGGCAAACTGGCGGATATCTCCCTCATCTACCGCCGCTACCTCGCCTTTTTGGACGAGGGCTACCTCGACGAGAGCGGCCAGCTCGCCCTGCTGCCCGAGGTCATCGCCGGCGGCGCCCTGGCGGGCGCCAACGTGGTGTTTGCCGGGTTCTCCTCCTTCACGCGGCAGGCGGCGGAGGGCATCCGCGCGGCGCTTGCGGCGGCGAAAAACGTGAGCGGCATCTTTCTGGGCGGCGACGCCGAACTGTACACCAACGAGGCGGCCGCCGATTTTGAGAAATACTGCCGCCTGGCGGGCGCGGAGTGCGGGCGCGTCGAACTGCCGTGCACCCTCTGCCCGGAGGCGGACGCGCTGCGCCGCGGCATCTTCGACCCCGTTCTGCCCGCCGAGCCGCTGCATACCGATAAGGTGCGTATCTTCGAGGCGGCGGATAAAGAGGACGAACTCTCCTTCATCGCCTCCATGATCAAGAGCGAGGTGCTCGACCGCGGCACGCGCTACGGCGAGATCGCGCTGTTTTTATCCGACGTCGCCGATTATTCGGTGGCGCTGGAAAAGACGTTCGCCGAGTACAACATCCCGTATTTTTCCGACGAAAAGCGCAGCGCGGCGGCGCATCCGCTCGCGGCGTTCGTTTCCCGCTGGTTCGCGCTGCTCTCCGAGGGGTTCGACCCCGCCGATGCCGACGCGTTCATCGGCAGCGAATTTTTCGGCGGCGACCGCACCTCGCGCGAACGTTTCCGCAATTATCTCGCCAAATACGCCAATTACCGCGGCGGCGCCCTGCGCCCCGTCAAGGAAGCGGCGTTGCAGCCTTCTTCCGATAAAACGCAGGGCAAAAATATGAAAGATCCGCTCGTTTTGCTGGCCGAGCGCGAGCGGTTCGTCTCCGCGTTCGAGGGCGCCTCGGCGGCGATGAGCGGCGGGGAGTACTGCCGCCTCGTGCGCGCCCTCATGGAAAAGTTTGAGTGCGAAAAAACGCAGCAAAACATCGCGAAAAGCCTCGCAGACCGCGGCCTGCTCGCCGAAAGCGAGTACTTTTCGCGCGGGCTGGAAAGCCTTTTCCGCGTGCTCGACGAGGCGGAAAACCTGCTCGGCGGCACGCGCCTGCGCGCCGAAGAATTTTCCGCCATGCTCTCGCAGGGGCTTTCCTCGCTGGAAATTTCCCTCATCCCGCAGTATCTCGACGCCGTGTACGTGGGCGACCTTTCCGAGAGCAAAAAGAGCGCGGCCAAAGTGGTGTTCGCCGGCAGGCTGACCGATGCCGTGCCCATGTGCGGCGCCGACACCGCGCTCATCTCCGACCGCGACATCGACCGCCTGCGCTCGCTGGAAGTGGAGATCCGCCCCAAGATCCGCGAGGTCAACGCGCGCGCCCGCGAAAACGCCGGCTTGGCGCTGTGCGGCTTCACCGAGCGGCTGTATCTTTCCTACCCGCTGTCTTTAAGCGGCGCGGAGTGCAAGCGCAGCGAGATCGTGAGCGGCGCACAGGCCATCTTCCGCACGCCCGCGGGCAAGCCGGTCACGCCCCTAACGCGCCGCGCCCTGGAGCGGAGCGAGGAAAGTTCGGCCTCGGCGTACCTGCGCTATCTCGGCTGCGTCGCCAGCGAAAAGGTGCCCGCCGTGCGCGAAATTCTCACCCGTGCCGACGCATTCCGCCGCGGCAAGGGCGAATTTTCCGCTCACGCCGCCGTGTACGAGGTGCTCAAAGAGCGCGGCGACGCCCCGGCAGACCTGCTCTTTTCGCCGCCCGCGCGCCCGGCGTTCATTTCCAACGCGGCGGAGGCGGCGTTCCGCGGCAAAAACACCGTGTCGCCCACCTTTATCGAGGGGTATTTCGCCTGCCCGTACCGCAATTTCGCCGAACGCGCCCTCAAACTTTCCGAGCGCGAAGAGATGCTCGTGCAGCCCGTCGATACGGGCAACTTCGTGCACGAGCTGATGCGCCTTCTGGCCGAGGCGGTGCCGCGTCTGCAAAGCGAGGAGGAGTGCGAGGCGTTCCTGCGCGAACAGGCGGAAAAACTGCTCTCCGAGCCGCCGTACCGCTTTCTGGCGGACACCGCGGCGGGCGGGTACACGGCGGAGGCATTGCTTTCCGAGGCGATCATCGTTGGCAAAAACGTGTACGAACAGTTAAAAAATTCCGATTTCGCCGTCGTCGCCGCCGAGGAAACGTTCGGCTATCCCGATTCGCGCTTCGGCGGCATCCCGCTCACCTCCGGCCGCCGCAAACTGTGGCTGGCGGGCAAGATCGACCGCGTGGACAGGTGCGGCGATTACACGCGCGTGGTTGACTACAAAACCGGCCTGTTCGAGGCCAAGGCGGAGAGTTACTACACCGGCCGCAAACTGCAGCTGGAACTGTACCTTTCGGCGGCAAAGGGCGAGGGGAAGGCGGCGGGCGCCTATTATTTCCCCGCGCGCGTTTCCTTCCGTTCGGACGCCGAAGACCCCGCCTTCCGTATGCAGGGCTTTACGGTGGGGGAAGACGCCGTCGTGCGCATGAGCGACAAAACCGTCGAATCGGGCAAAAAGAGCCGTTACATCGACGCGTATTACGAAAAAAAGAGCAAAAAGGCGATGCGCGGCGAAGATTTCGAGGCGTTTATCTCCTACTCCGTGCTCGCCGCGCGCAAGAGCGCCGAGGAGACCGAGCGCGGCTGCATCGCCGCCTCGCCCTATAAGGGCGCCTGCGACTACTGCCCGTACGGCGGGCTGTGCGGGTACGACGTATCCGAAGGCGTCCGCCAGGAAAAAAAGGTCACCGAAGAAGAGATCGTGCGCATCGCGCGCGAAAACGGGGGCTGACGTGTACCGCTATCAATTTTTACGCAGGAGGTCGCATCCATGAGCAGAGAACCCACGCCCGAACAGCGGGCGGCCATCGAGGCGGAAGGGGAGATCCTCGTTTCCGCGTCCGCGGGCAGCGGCAAAACGTTCGTAATGATCGAAAAGATGATCTCGCTCATCCTTTCCGGCAAAGCCGAGGTGAGTTCCGTGCTCGCCGTCACCTATACCAACCTCGCCGCCGCCGAAATGAAAGAGCGCCTGCGCGCCGCCGTCGTCGCGCGCGTCAACGAGGAAAAGGACGCCGGCGTGCGCGCCCGCCTCAAAGCGCAGATTCCCGAAATCGGCACGGCGGACATCTCCACGCTGCACTCCTTTTGTTCGGGCGTGATCCGCCGCTACTTTTACCGCATCGGCGTCGCCGCCGATTTCCGCGTCGCCGAGCCGGCCGAGGCGGATAAACTGCGCGGCCGCGCCGTCGACCTCGCGTTCGACGAACTTCTGGAAGCCAAGTCGGAGCGCTTTTCCCGCCTCGGCGCCGTGTACGCGGGCAGCCGCGGCTTCAAAAACCTCAAAAAAGCCGTGCTCGAAGCGTACGAAAAACTCATCGTCAAGGCAGATTTCGAGGGCTTTTTGCAGCAGGTGCCCGCCCTTTACGCCGAAGAGCGGTTCGATGCGGTGTGCGGCGAAGTGCTCGCAGCCCTGCGCGCGCGCGCCGAAAAGTTGCACGCCGAATGCCTGAACCTTGCGGAGGAGTGCGAGTATTACCGCCCGTCGGGGCTGACCACCGAAATGCACGCCGCCTACATCGCGGGCATTTCCCTGCTGGCGCAGGAAGTGTGCGGCGCGCCCGACCTGTTTGCGGCCGCCTCGGCGCTCGACGGCACCGAACTGATGCGCAAACCCTCCAACCGCAAGATACACGGCAGCGGCGATGAAGGCGCCCTCGCGCTCGACGAGCGCATTTCCGCCCTCAAAACCGCCGTCGACGCCATGAAAAAGACGGTGGCAGACCTGCGCCCGCGCGCCGAAGAATTTGCCGCCTTCGAAAACGCCGGGCAGACGGCCGCGGCCATGTGCGAGGCGCTGCAGTGCTTTTACCGCCGCTACGGCGAACTCAAACGCCGCGCCGGCGTGCTGGATTTTTCCGACCTCGAACACAAATGCCTGGAACTGCTCTCTTTGCCCGACGTGGGCGAAGAGGTGCGCGCCCGCTACGACTATGTTTTCGTCGACGAGTACCAGGACATCAACCCCGCGCAGGAGCGCATCCTCTCGCTGGTTTCCGGCAAAAACGTGTTCATGGTCGGCGATATGAAACAGTCGATCTACGGTTTCCGCGGCTGCAGCGCCGCCTTTTTCGCGAACAAGTACGAAGAACTGTCAAAAGAGGGGCGCGCGCTCACGCTCAACGGCAATTTCCGCA
Source organism: uncultured Clostridia bacterium (assembly GCA_944328905.1). Lineage (GTDB taxonomy): Bacteria > Bacillota > Clostridia > Christensenellales > Borkfalkiaceae > Borkfalkia. The sequence goes on from CALVHW010000004.1 coordinate 5,138, forward strand.
GCAAGTGCGCCGTGCTCGGCGCCGTGAACGATTTGTTTTCCGGCGTGATGACCGAGGAAACGGGCGCCGTCGATTACGACAAAACGGCGCGTATGCAGGCGGGCGATCCCGAGGGGCAGGCGGGCGGCCGCGTGTGCGTGGAGTTCGTGCCCGAACAGCCGGAAGAAGAGGAAGAAAAGCCGGAAACGCCGCGCGGCGTGTATTCGGTGGCCGAACACCTCACCCCGCCCGAAGACGAAGAGTACGCCGAGGGCGCCCTCATCGCCGCCATCGTCGCCGACGAGTGCCAAAAAACGCGTTTCGAAAACGGGCGGCAGGTGCCCGTGGGGTTCGGCGATATCGTCGTGCTCACCCGCTACAAAACGGCCAAAGCGGCGCGGCTCTTGGCGGAACTGGTCAAACGGGGCATTCCCGTCGCCTCGGAAACGGAAGTGGACGTGCGCGATTACCCCGAAGTAAAGACGATGATCGGCATTTTGCAGTTTCTCGACAACGGCTCGCAGGACATCCCGCTCGCCTGCGCCCTGCGCAGCGAAATGGGCGGACTTACCGACGAGGAACTGGCAAAGATCCGCCTGTTTGCGGGCAAAGACGATACCTTTTACGCCGCCTGCGAAAACTATGCGCACGGCGCGGGCGACGCGCTCGCCGAAAAACTGCGCGCCTTTTACGCCTTGGCGGAAGAACTGCGCCTGCTCGCCTGCGTGCGTTCCGCCGCCGAAATCATGACGGCCGTGCTCTCGCGCACGGGCATGGAAGCGGCGCTGCTCGCCCGCCCCATGGGCGCCGAGCGGGTGCGTCGGCTGGGCCGGCTGATCGCCGAGAGCGGCACGCTTTCGGTGCCCGATTTTCTCGAACGGCTGAAAACGGGCGGAAAGATCGGCTTTTCGGAGAGCGGCGGCGAAAACGCCGTGCGGCTGATGACGGTGCACGCCTCGAAGGGACTGGAATTCCCCGTCGTCATCGTGGCGGGCATGAACAACGAGTTCAACAGCGACGATCTGCGCGGCGTCATTTACGACGACGAGTGGGGCTTCGCCTTCCCTTCGTACGATTTTAAAGAGTACGTCAGCGGCGAAACGGTGCTGCGCACCGCCTTAAAGGGCCGCGTGCGCAAAAAGCGCGCCGAGGACGAAATGCGCCTCTTGTATGTGGCGGTCACGCGCGCCAAAGAGCGGCTGCACCTCGTGTTTTCCAAAAATAAGAAATTTGAGCCGGAAAAGGTGGCGGAAGCGGGCTGTTTTGCCGATTTTGTAGACCTTGCCAAGTTTGCCGAAAGCGAAACGCCCGTGTTCGGCGCGGAAGTGGCGCCGCCCGCCGCGCGCGTGCTCGCGGCGGGCAAGCCGGACGACGAGGCGGTGCGCGCCGTGCGCGGGCGCTACCGGGTTCCCTACGCCCATGCCGAGGCGCTGGACCTGCCCGCCAAAACCTCGCCGTCGCAGCTGCTGCAATTCCGCATCGACGCGGAAACGGAAGGGGAGCGCGCGGACGAAGAGTTTTACGAAACGCCCGCCGACGCCGCCACCGGCACCGCGTACCACGCCTTTCTCGAACGCGCCGATTTCGAGGCGGAACCCGCCGCCGAGGCGGCGAGGCTGTACACCCTGCTCACCGCCGAGGGGTACACGGGGCTGGACGAAAAGAAGATGGCAGACATTCTCGCCATGCCCGTGTTCGCCTCGCTGCGCGGCTTTGCGCTCGGCCGCGAGCGCGCCTTTCTGCTCAGCGTGCCCGCCCGCGAGATCGGCGTGGCGGACGCGGAGGACGAACTGCTCGTGCAGGGCGTCATCGACCTGTTGGCGGTGCGCGGCGAGGAGTGCGTCATTGTCGACTACAAGTACTCTTCGCACAATGCCGAGCGCCTGGCCGCCGACTATCTGCCGCAGCTGCGCATCTACGCGGCGGCGGCGCGCAGGATCCCCGGCGTGCGCCGCGTTTCCGCCTGCATCGTCAACATTTTGCGCGGTTTTTCGGTAGACGTACACGTGTGATCTGACACATTCCGACAAAATAAGAGCATATTTCCGACGAAAAGCGCCCCTTTTCGGGTTATAATGGAAGAAAGTGTTTTTTCGGAGGGTTTTTGCCGTGTCTTCCGCCCTTCTCGGCCGCATTCTTTCCTTGATTTCCCGCGCGGGCGCGCTCTATGGCGACGCCGCCGCGCTCACGCTGCTGCTCGCGCCGGTTGCCGCCATGCTCGTCTTTTTCGTACTGCGCCTCGTGTGGGAAAAGTGCCGCACGGCGCCGCGCCGGTGGGCGCTCGCACTTTCGGGCGCCTGCCTCTTTCTTTTCTGCGCGCTGGCGCTCGCATACGGGGAAATGTTGCCCGCCTCGTTCGCGCTGGCATCGGCGGCCGCGGCGGTGCACCTGCTCTTTTACGGCCTGCTGTTTATCCCCGTAAGCAGCCGCGACGCGCGCGCGGCAAAGCGCGCGGAGCGCAGGCGCCGTCGGGCGGATCGAATAAAGAAACGCGCCGAACAGGTCGTGGGGGAGGAAACGGAACTGCCGCCCGTGCCGGAAGAGCCGCGCCCGCCCAAAGTGCGCTGTTTTTCCGACGACGACCGCGTCACGCTGGAAAAAGACGTGCGTTTGGGGCACGTTTCGGCGGCGCTGGAAAGGCTGCTGTCGCTGCCGCTGGGCGCGGGGGACCGGTTAGAGGCGCAGAAAATGAGCGATCTGCTGGCGGTGTACCGCGCCAAGGGCGAACTTTCGGGGCGGGAGGCCGATGCCCTCAACGACGTCCTCGCCGCCGTCTTAAAAATGATGGCGAAGTATGATGTGTGAACGGAATCGCAAAAAATTCAATATGACAGTAAAGATTCTTCGGTGCGGCGTTGCGGCTGTTGCCGGAGTTTTTTTATGGCCGGAGTGCGGCCGCCGGCCGCTCTCCGGGGAAAACTTTAAAAAAATACCTTGTCAAAAAACGCAAAAAGTGCTACAATAAAAATGCGACCTAACTTAATGCCTTATTCTGTGAAAGTATACTCTTTGGTAGAGTGTACCTTTTTCGCGTACAAATCTTTCACAGATTTTAAGTTAGTGTCGCAGCTAAGCGGAGAGGACATTTTGCAGATGTCGCTTTTCGCTCGAAGGGCGGCTTTTTTTATTTGCGCAGCCGTTCTATTCTATACCGGGGGACGGGCAATGTACGATTATCGGTTCGATGCGTCTTATGAAAAGTTCAGAGACAGCGAGCATTTGTTCGAAATCAAAAAACACGCGGTAGAAGATTATTATCCGCATTTTCATTACGCAACGGAAATTTGCTGCGTCAGGAAGGGTTCCTTTGAATATGCGGTAAACGGGAGGCGGGGGCGGGCCGATACCGGAGAGATCATCATCTTCAATCCCGGCGAAATACACCGCTATTTCAAAAGCAAAGACAGCGAAGTGATCATCGCCATCTTATCAAAAGAATATTTTGCCGATTTCAATAAAGATTTTCCCGAATATATTTTTCCGAGCGTTTTAGGGGATAAAGCGATAAATAAAATCATTATCGGTCTGTTTGATAAATATTATGATTTGCAGAAAGATAATTTTTTTATGGAAAATAAAATTTTTGCCAACGAAATATGCAGCATCATATGCAGGAATTATAAAGTGATCAAAAAGAATGCGGGAGAGGCGCTGCTGATCAAAGTGTTGGAGTACATATACGATAACTTCATGAATCCGATCACTCCGCAATCGGTTGCGGATACGTTTTCGTATTCCCGTTCGCAGATCGTAAAACTGTTTCAGCGCAATGTGCAGATGGATTTCAGGGCATTTGTAAACAATGTGCGGGCCGAACGGGTGGATCAGATGCTGCGGGATCCCAAATATGACGACTGGCCGCTGGTTCAGATCGTTCTGGAATGCGGGTTTTCCGGGCTTACCACCTTTTACCGCAGCTATAAAAGGTGTTTCGGCAAACTGCCGGACGGCAACCGGCACCGTTGACCGGGAAGTGATTTTTCAGCATTCGGCAAAGGACTTTGTTTTTGGAGCAAAGTCCTTTTTTTGAACTTTTTCGGCGGCTTTTATGTGTCTGTTTTGGTAACATCTCTGTCTTTTTTGGGTAGAAGCGGCTGCGGAATGCTGATATAATTTATATATCGAAACGTTCACTTTTGCGGCTTATTTCTTAATACAATGGAATTTTTACCGCAAAAATGCGTACGTGCAAATTTAATCGGCGGAGGGAAGAGATGAAAACAAAAATTCTCACATTGTTTTTTTTGTTGGCCGTAACGGTATCGGCGATCGGGCTTTTTGTCGGCTGCGGAGGACGGAACGACAATACGGAAAACAATATGCAGGAACTTGTCGCAGTTGCGGCGGATGTCCATGTCAAAGAGGGCGAAACGGCCGATTTTTCCGGTCTGGCAGAAGGCATCGAGGTGGATGTTTCATCTGTCGATTGGCAGAAAGCCGGCAAGTATGTGATCGTCTACTCATTGGGCAACAGCAAAATCGAAAAAACGGCGTTTGTATACGGTATGCCGGTTTTCAATCGGAACGGCGAAGAGCTGCCGGGAACCCTGGCTCTTACATATAAAGAGGCAAACGCGGCAGATTTTCTGTCTGCGGCTTCGTTTGGCATAAGCGCGCAGGATACATTCGGAAATGCCCTTTCGGTCACTGCCCGTCCCGAAAAACTGTATATCGGCGATTACGGCGATTACAACGTCGTTTATACGGCGTCCGATAACGCGGGCAATACCGCAACGGCAACGGTAAAATATACCGTAGCCGGAAACAACGCCCCCGTTGTCGCGCCGCTGCAATTCGACGTGATCGATACCGCGTTCGACGTTGCCGTTTCACTCGGGGATACCGAGGTTTCCGGGATTTGGTTTAACGGAAAACCCGTCGATCCCGCGTCCTACACCGCCTCTGAAAACAAGATCACGGTGCAGACGGATATTCTGGATGCGTTGGAAATAGAAGAATTGGGCGATTATACCGTCCGCATCATTACAGACGAGTGGTATGCGGAAACGACGGCTTCCCTTGTCGATGCGAAACCGGCCGTTTTCGGTGAAATGAGCTGCAACAATTACATATTCGAAGAGGGGGCGGAAATCAGGCTGCCCGTGCCGAAAAAAGAAAACAAACAGGATTACACCCTGCGCTTTGAGGTGGCGGGGTGCGACACGGAATTGTCGGCAGACGGTGATTTTGTAACTGTTACGGGTGCGGGGATCGGTACGCACAAATTGGTGGCCACGGCTTACCGGGGCGCTGCTGCCGATACTTCGAAAGAGGCCGTGTTTACCGTGTACGGTGAAAAAGAATATGCCGAGAAAATTGCCCCTCTTACGAGCGACCAGTTCGACGGCGAGCTCACCGTTCTGTTCGCCCACGACGGTACCGTTGAATTCGATGCCCAAAAACAGGCTTACAAAAGAACGATAACGAATAAAACGCTGTCGGCCGCGGGTACCGAACTGAATGCCGCCATCACCGTCAAACCCGAATCGACATTTTTGACAAAATACAATGCCAATTATGCGAATTATGATTATGTAGCCGTCGATATCATGTTCGACGGTACGATCGGAACAGATTTCAATTCCGTAATTTTCTATATCGGAAGTTCTATCAAATTGCTTTCCGACTGCCGCGTATATGCCGCCGACGACCTCGACAGATCGTCTCTGTTGGATGCGTCCGGCCTGACCGCCCAGACGTGGTACACCGTTCTGGTGGAAACGGGGCCGCTGTTTGAAGAATATCTGAACAATAAAATCTTCGTTTCTCAATCTCCCGGGCAGGCTCCCTATACAGACCTTTGGGTGCGCAACGTGCGCTTTGAAAACGAACTGAATTTAGTTCGCGACGGCTATATTTACGAACAGAGCGAAGAAGAGATGAGTTTCCCGACCTTCGGCAATCCCGATGCGCAGTACGAAATGGAAGGCCCCGACGGTGCCGAACTGATCGGCGGAAACAGCATTAAAATGTCGGTGCCCGGTTCCTATACTGTAACGGTGGACGGCAAACAGACGGTTTCTTTCGATATTTATGAAACGGACGAATACGCGAGGGTGCTGGCCAACAATCCCATGCAGTTCGGAACGGTCACTTCTTCAAAGTTCACGGCGTCCGATGCACTGATACAGAAATACCAGGCAAGCTACGAACAGTATAACTATCTCGCGGTAGATGTCAAATTCACAGCAGACAAAGGAATAATGTCTGTCAGAATTAAGATGGGAGATCTTCTCGCGCAGGGAATCTGGTACGGAGAGGTGGAGGTCTATCTGGCAACGGATACGGCAAAGGCGAACAGAATCGTGCACGATAATTTGAAAGCCGATACTCTGTACACCGTATATTTCCTCACGGGCGAACTGGCGCTGGAAAACAATGAATTTTTCTATTGCGGAGACGGTTTCAGCGCAGTTTGGTCGAATATCCGTTTTGAAGGACTGAAACAGGAAACAACTTACGAAGAGATCAAAAACGGTTACTATTATGTGGCCGGGCAAACCGTTATGCAGCTTCCGGCGGCGGAAACCGAATGGACGCTTTCGCAGTGCCCTTCCGGCGCCGCACTGACAGACGGCAACAAGATCACCCTGGATCACGCGGGCTATTATGTCGCCGAAACGCAAGGGCAGTCGATCGCCTTTACCGTTTGCACGCAGGAAGAATTCGATCGTATCCTCGCGCCGTTGAACGGGAGCGGACAATTCAAAGACGAGGAGTTAATATTCGATACCAGCAACGGCACGATCATCAAAACGGATGAATCCTCCGATTTTTACAAAAAGTACAACGCAGGTTTGGCCGATTATGATTTTATGGCATTGGATTTCAAATTTGCAAAGGATAATACGAATCCGTTTACGGTGTTCTATCTGTCGGATACTGCCGGCTCCGGCGGATACCAGAATTTAGCGGATCTTGCGGTCTATCTTGCCAGCGATACGGAAAGAAAGGAGCAGATCACGGATCCCTATACGAATATGCAGAATGAGGTTTGGTATACCGTACTGATACCGGCGAAAAAGTTTTCCTATAACTTCGGAACGGTGTGGATATTATTGCATTGCCACGGGCAAATGGATATTCAGAACATCAGGTTCGTAGAGGCAAATTAAGTTCCTTAAGGAGATAAAAATGAAAGTCAAAAGATTGTTTTTGAAGATCACCGCCCTGTTTTTTTCCGTGCTCATGCTGTTCGGCTTTGCGGCCTGCAAACCGAAGCTGCAGAGCGGCGGCACCGGCACGAGAATCTATATAAGCTTATATTCGGGCGGGCACGGCACAGTTTATTTCGATACGCTGATCGATAACTTTATGGCGAAACATCCCGAATATGAGGGTAAGTATTACATCGAATATGTACCCGAAAAGGTGCATTCGGGCATCGTGACGGACGAACTCACTTCCGGATTCGGAGATAAACAGATGTACGTTATGGCGCAAAACGACGTAGTGAAATTGGCATATTCCGATTTGCTGGAAGACCTCAGCGACGTTGCACTGATGAAGCCGGACGGCGAGAACGGCAAAACGATCGGTGAAAAAATGGTCCGCGCCGAAGAATGGAAAAGCATTTACTCCAAATACGGGGAAGGGCTTTACGCCCTGCCGTATGCAGACAGTACCATGAGTTTCGTGTACGATCACGATATGTTTATCGAAAACAACTGGTACACGTTTGCGGCTCCGGCAGACCGTGCGGCCATCGAGGCGCAGGGCATCGTGTGTTCCGAAGGCACGGGGCGCCACGCCGGAAGACTCGTGTTTGATTCTGCCGATCATAAAACCAACTTTGAGGCGGGGGATCCTATTTTAACGCCGGGGAAAGACGGAAAATACGGCACCTATGACGACGGGCAGCCGATCACGGTAGAGGATTGGGACAATCTCATCCGTAAAATCGGCCTCACCGCAAAGGCGTTTATCTCCGCGGGAGGCGTGGGCGATTATTCACAGCACGTCGTATCGGCTCTCTTTGCCCAGTATTCAGGCATAGATGCCTGGAACTCGTACTTTACGTATGATTCGAACGGTGTCGCTCTGAACTATACAGACGGCACGAGTGCACCCCTTACTTTGGAAACGGGATACAAATGCAACTGGATCGACGGCATCTACAAAGCCTTCGAGTTCGTCGCAAAATATTTCGATTCGCGCAAATCGGGGGATCCGCTGGTAAGTTTGCATCCTGCCGTAACAGACGGCGCAAAGTCGCACCTTGACACGCAGAGCTTATATCTTTTGGGTTATCAGCGTTCCGAATCCAATCCCATGAGCGCAATGCTGCTCGACGGCGCATGGTGGGAATACGAAGCCAGGGCAATGTTTAACAGCCTTGCAGAAACAGAGCCTGACCGCGGCTACGGCAAACGGGAATACCGCATGATGCTTTTCCCCGATCTGCCCGGCCAGAAGAGTGAAAAATCTGCTATATCGGTCTGTGAGACGGGTGCCTTTATCGTTCCGAAAGATTCAAACAAAGAGCGCCTTGCCGTTACGAAAGAATTTTTGGCCTATATGCTTTCGGATGAAGGGATCAAAACATTTACTACGATAACCGGCAGTCTGATGCCCTATGATACCGAATTTACGGAAGAGGACATGGCAAAACTTACGCCGTTTACCAGAAACATGATCGAACTTTATTACGATGAGGAAAATATCGATATCGTGCGCCCGCAGCTGGCGTCGATGTATTCGCCCATCGCATACGCATCTGACCGCGTCAACTTCTCTTACTTTGTTCCCAAAATAAACGGCGTGGCGGTAACGGCACCGTTCCAGGCCGTGCGCGAATACTCATTGGACGACATCAAAACGGGCCTGCGCGCTTTCTATTCGGCAGACGAATGGGCAAGATACATTCAGCAGGCCAAAGAGCAGGGGTTCTTCACGGATGGAGTTGACGGAGAATAAATGTCCATGACGAATAAAAGTAAAAAAGGGTTTACGACTTTTAAAGTTTCAAGTTATATTTTCAGCTATAGTTTTTTGCTCTATCCGATCATCCTTTTTATCATATTTTACGTGTACGTCAACATCAATTCAATAATTCTGGCTTTTCAGAACATCACTTTGGAAGGGCAGCGTTCATGGGTGGGTTTTGCAAACTTCAAAATGTTTCTGAAAGGATTGACCGAATCGGGTTTGATCCGGATCAGTTTTTTCAACTCCATCAAGATCTACTTCATCAACCTTGTCATCTGTATGCCTCTGTACATCGTTTTTTCGTGGCTGCTGTTTAAAAAGGTGTTCGGTTCTCCCGTCATTCGGATCGTTATCATGCTTCCCTCCATCATATCGTCGTTCGTGTTTTGTCTGGTGTTCCGCAGTTTTGCGGGGGCGCCACTGCAGCAGTTCATGATAGGGCTGGGGGCGGAAAACTTTCCGAATCTCGTAGATGATTCCAATTATGCTCTGGGCACAACGATCTTTTATCAGATATGGATATCCTTTTCCACCAGTCTGATCGTTTATCCGAACGCCATGCGCAGCATCGATCCGGCTCTTTTTGAAAGCGGACGTATAGACGGAATGTGCACCATGTGGCAGGAGCTCCGCTACATTATACTTCCCCTGATTTTTCCGACCGTTTCCACGTTTCTGATCGTCGGCTTTTCGGGGATGTTTTCAGGCGCGGGGCCGCTGGTCGCCTTTTATATGTACAGCGCACCGGCGCAGGCGTACACCATGGGATATTATATTCTGGTAGAAACTCTTGCAAAAGCGAGCAATCCTACCGGATATCCGCAGATCGCGGCGGGCGGCCTGATGCTGACAATGATCATGGCGCCTTTAACGCTGCTGTTGCGCCACATTTTGGAAAAGCTTTCGCCGGTGGAGGGATGAGTTATGCGGATGAAACAAAAAATGAACGGCAAAATGCGCATCGACAAAGGCGTGCAGATTTTTTTCTACATATTGCTCATTATCCTTTCGTTGTCGTTGCTGGTGCCCGTCATATGGATGCTGATGAATTCGTTCAAAGGGAATATAGAATATTACCAAAAGCCGACCTTTTCATTGCCGGAATCGCTGGATTTCGATAACTATGCCTTTTTTCTGAACAACATAAAATACGAGGTCAAAAGGCCGGAAGGCACATACGTTTACACACTTCCGTGGATGTTTATGTACAGCATCATCTGGGCCGTGGTGCCGAGCGCGTTCAGCATTCTGGTCACCACAATGTGCGCCTATGTCATCGCGCGCTATAAGTTCCCGGGCAGAAATTTTCTGTATTCCCTCGGAATAGTCGTCATGGTGCTGCCCATCGTCGGATCGAGCGGTTCGGCCATGTTGGTAAGGCGTCAGCTCGGCATTTTCGACAATATGCCCCTTATGATCTTAACAGGGCCTTCGGTGGCGTTCAGCGGCATGAATTTTCTCATTATGTATGCGGCGTTCAAAGGCGTGCCGTGGGAATATGCCGAAGCGGTGTTTATAGACGGCGGCGGGCATCTGCGGGTGTTTCTGAGCATCATGCTGCCGATGGTGCTGCCGTCGGCAGGGGTGCTCGTCCTTCTCGGCATTATCGGCGGATGGAACGATTACGAAACTTTTCTTTTGTGGCTGCCGTCATATGCGAACGTGGCGAGGGGCATCTACAATTTCCAGTATCTGGGGCGGCTTGATCTCGGGGCAACGATGCCGCAGATACTGGCCGGATTTGTAGTGGTCTCCCTTCCCATGATAATACTGTATATATGTTTTCAAAAAGTGATCACCGCCAACTTCATGGTGGGCGGCTTAAAAGGTTGATGAAATAGGAGAGGAAAATGAAACGAAAGTTAGGAATTTTCATTTTGATTTTAGCAGCGGTCTGTCTGTTTGCCTTTGCGGCTTGCAGCAACGGTTCGGGCGGCGATAACCGCATCCCGCCGGTGCAGCCACCGGATGTCGAATATTCGGGCGGAACGGGGGCCAAAAGTTTAACCACCGATGAAAAGGGGGTTTTCGCTTACGGAACCGGAATCGAATCGATAGAGTATGCTTCCGCCATCCCCGAACGTTTTTCGGGTCTGTCGTATTACAGCTTTCCGAAAAGCGGCGTAAAAATCACGGCGTCGAACGCCGGCACGGAAGTATGGTATACGGGAATTGTGGATCTGAACAAGGTGACCGGAAATGTGGTCACGTTCGAAGTCCTTACCGGAATCGACGGCGCCGATTACAGCATGAGTTCAGTTTCCGTCGAACTGGTAGACATTTACGACGAAAACAATTCCGTGGAAGTGAACTGGTTCAACTACAGCAATCCGGTCGTTTCCAATATCCTTGTAAACTGCAACGGCGTTTCGCGCGGCTGTATGTATGAAGGGGCCGATAACCAGTTCGGCCTGTCGCGCGTGGAATACGGGGCTATTTCTTATATTTCCAACTTCAGCGAGGAATTTTCGTGGATCACGATCGGCGGCGAGCCGAACCACGATCCGTTTAATTTCAAATATGACCTGAAAGAAAACAGGGTGCTCACCAGGCTCGGTATACCGGATATGGAAGAGCGAATCGTTCTGGACGTAGACGATCCTGCCCACATGGGCAACGATACTTCCTGCTTTCAGGGGTTTACCACAGGCGAAGTATACGTAAAGTTCACCTTTAACGCCATCGGCAAAAAGGGCGGCATCATCGTTACGAGCGTGGGCGGCAAAGACCTTTCGTCGCCAGATCTTAAACCGGCGGTGAACGATGTGATCCGCCTGGATACGCGCCCGGAATACAGAACGGGCTTCCCTGCCGGGCAAAAGGGGAAAGCCTATGCAGTTCCCCGCGCTTTCGGCGAGGATATCCTCATGGGCAAACTGAACATCGGCACGATGGTCAGGTCGCCTTCCGGCAAAACGCAGATGCTGTGGGAAGAGGATACGTTCATTCCTGATGAAACGGGAACCTACGAAGTCATATATGCCTGCAAAGACATGGCCGGAAACAACGTTATCAAGCGCATGAATTTTGAGGTGCTTGAAACGGTAGGCGACATGACTTTTAAATTGAATGGAGCCGATAATACAATTTCGGCGGGGAAATGGAATTTGCTGCCCACAGTGTCCGTTGAAGGCGGCAGCGGGGAGAAGGAGCTTTCTCTGGCTTACGAATTCAACAATGAAGCGATACAGCCGGATGCCAACGGCGGATTTGTGTTCCCGGCAAGCGGCACGCTGAAGGTAAAAGCCTCTGCCTCGGATTTTCTGGGAACATCGGCAGAAAAAGAGTTTACCGTCGATATAGAAGAGGGGTACAGTTTTGAAACTTTGTCTCCCATGCCCGAAATACTTTTCGCCGGGCAGGAAATAGTGTTTCCCGATTTCAGCGCAAAAAATTTGGGAACAGCCGCAACAGAACTGTCCGATAAAACGATCACGGTCAACGGCGCGGCGCTCGGCGCTGACCGCAAATTTACCGTTCCGGAAAGCGGTACTCTGACGGTGGTATATTCGGCCGGCAAAAACAGCGAGGTCTCGCAGCAGTTTACGGTACGGGTGCTGGATTACGACAATGAAAATATAAATCTGGCGGCATTCTTTGCGGTCGATAATGCAGTGGCGTCGCACACGTCGAGCGGGGTGCAGATGAACGTGCCGTCCGGAACGGGAGCGATGACGTTCGGAAACGTTCTGTCTGCCATGTATCTGGAAATGCATTTCCTGCTGCCGGATACCCCGACGTACAGCTTTGCCGAAATCGTTTTGACCGATGCGGTTTATCCCGATACGCAGGTGGCTTTCCGTTTGGGAACAGATAAAACCGTGTCCGATAATTTTCTGCTCATGGATGCGCAAGGCGGCTATGATTTTTACAAATATCCGCTTTCTTATAAACTGGCGGCGGGAGAATTATACCATTTCTTTTACGATAATGAAACGCAAACCGTTTACAATGCCAACCAGACGATGGTAGCGGTGCTCCGCTATACGACGGGCAACAAAGTATTTACCGGTTTTCCGAGCGGAACGGTGCGCGTTTCCGTCCGGCTCCTCGATGTAACGGAAAACGGAGAATTTACCGTCGCGCAGCTCGGCAATCAGCCCTTTGCCAAAGAAAAACTCGTGATGGGCGATTTGTCTGCACCGCAGCTGGCGACCGCCAGCCCCGTTGTGAGCGGAAACGTGTCGCTCGGCAGCGCATATACGGTTCCTAAAGGCATGGCACTCGATGTTTTGCAGTATACGACCGCCATCGATGTGACATTTTCCGATCCGGACGGCAATAAATTGCTCGATAAAGCAGATGCCGGCGAAGACAGGTCTTTTGTCCTCGATAAGGCCGGTTACTATCGGTTGTCGTATTATATGTGGGACGGCATCAACTCGATCGAAAAGACCTATCTGATCAAGGCGGTGGATTCCGTTGCCCCCGTGCTCACGGTCGATGGCACATACGAAACGGATTATGCGGTCGGAACAAAAGTGACTCTGCTGAAGGCGACGGCGAGCGACAATATGAGCGCGGCCGCAGACATTGAAATTTCTGTGATTGTCAAACGTCCGGATTATGCGGATATCATCTGTGCGCCCGGCGACGAATTTACTTTTGATCATGCAGGGCATTACAAGCTGACGTACTGCGCCGTAGACGCTGCCGGCAACTACGTGTTTACGCACTTTGATATCAATGTTTATTAAGGGGGTGAAGCAACTTGAAAAAGAATATTTTTGCGGTGATCATCGCTTTGATCGCAGCCTTTGCTTTTATGATCACGGGCTGTGCGCCTCAGAACGATAGCAGTCCGAAGCCTGCATATACCGATTACTATGAAGGATTCAACCTGAACAATCAGGTCGGGAGCCTGGTAAAAGACGGATCCAGCAATTACAGCGTCGTGATTCCCGAAAACGCCACTCCGGCCGAGGAACAGGCGGCTTTTGAACTGGTCAGGTATGTTGCGCAAAGTACCGGAGTACAAATCCCTACGGTGCGTGATACCGCATTCGTAGAAAGTTCGAACCGTCATTATTTCTCCATCGGCCGCACAACGTTCAGGAATTCGGCGGGACTGATCGGCGATGACCTCGATTTGAACGGAGATGGTTTCGTGATCAAAACGCAGGGAGAAAACGTCATCGTCGATGCCCGTACAGACCGCGGTTTTCTTTACGGTACATACGAATTCCTGGAAAAAATGGTCGGAGTAAAGTTTTTGGCGCCGGACGAAACGTACATTCCGTCGCTCAGCGAGATTCCCGTTTATGAAACAGATCTTCTGTCGGTGCCGGCTTTCCGCCTGAGAACATATCTCAATTACATGGAACACCCCCTCGGCTTCGATGAAGAATTTTCCGCCCATTCCCGGAACCTTTCCAACTGGAACACGTTCAGCGACCGCTTCGGCGGCAAGGGCCCCATTTACGGCAGGGGAGAAGGCACGCACAACGCGCGGCTCTATGTGCCGGCAGAAAAGTACGGTACCCGCGAATCTACCGGCTATACCGGCGAATTTGCTCCCGATCACGATCCGCATCCCGAGTTTTATATTCAGGCCCCCGGTGCCACAATCGACTGGAATGTAGGCGCATACCTCACGATCGACTGGACGAACGGCATCGCGGAGGACGGAACTTTGGATGAGAGCATGGATGTTTCCGTGGCTAAAGTCGTTATTGAAGAGATGAAAAAAGATATTTTGGCCAATCCGGAAGCAGAATATATACTTTTTGAACAGGAGGATACGATCGATCCCGTCGTCGATCAGGAGCAAATCGATAAGTACGGGGCATCCGGCGTTCTGATCCGCTTTTGCAACGTCGTCGCTACGGAGCTGCAAAAATGGGCGGATGCGGAACTGGACGGCAGAGAGATCAAAATAGTGACCTTCGCCTATAACCAGACGCAGAATGCTCCGGTGAAGAAAGAGAACGGTAAATATGTGCCGAATGATTCAACGGTCATCCCGGCGGATAATGTTTATATCCGGCTCGCATACAGCGTATTTGAATATTATTCGTACGACGACGAACGGCAATCCGAACAAGTGCGGGAGATGAGCGCAAGCTGGAGCTCTATATGCGAAAACTTTTTCTTCTGGGGATATGACGCCATGTACGGCGGAGACGGCACTGCATCCGGAGATTTTATCGTTTACAATCCTTCTTTGGGCGGCGCTTACGATACCATACAGATGCTTCGCCGCATCGGGGTTGAATATGTGATGATGCAGTCATCGCATTGTGCTCCCAACGACTGGCAGGCATATCTGAAACATTATGTTTGGTCCAAACTGATGTGGAATCCCGATCAGGAAGTTACCCGCCTGGTAGAAGAGTATATAACGGGTTATTACGGCCCGGCGGCGGATAAGGTCAGAGAAATGATCAATCTGCTGGATGCGCACTACGGCAAAATTGTGGCGGAAATACCGGATATAGCCGCGCGATCCGCCTATTGGAAGAGTGAGATCGGCAACGGCTCCAATCTGAGCATCGAACTGCTTGACAAGGCCGTCGCCATTCTGGAAGAAGGAGAACAGATCGTCCAGGCGGACGAAACGCTGACGTCCGGAGCAAAAGACAACATTATGCGCCGTCTGGCGGCGGTCAAAGTTACGCCTTTGTGGATGAAACTGAAATTCTTTTCAGAGCTGAATCCTTTGGCCGATTCCAGAGAAAAAACAGAACTGGCGATTTTGCTCAACAATACTGCCGGGCAGGGCGGTGTGAAACGACTGAACGAAAACGAAGATTTAACAGGTCGTCTGAGTCTCAGCTATGGCATCTGATTTTGAATCCGGCGGCGCGGAATTGCTCCGCGCCGTTGGTTTTTCCAAAAGGAGCTGATATGAATAATAATCCGATATCTTATCTTTCCCGGGCGGGAAAAACCGATTATGCCGTTCTGATTCCGGCAGATGCAACGCCCGCCGTCAGACAGGCCGCCGAAGAATTTGCCGAATATTTTTTGCGCGTTACCGGCGGGGCGATCGACGTCGTGGAGGAGGGCGGGCGTCCCGTCAGTCTCTGCATATCTGTCGGAAATACGAAATGCTGTGTTTCCACAAGAAAAACCCCGTACCCCGATCTCAATACAGACGGATTTATTATCCGCACCGCAGGCAAAAATCTGATTGTAGACGCCGGCAGCGACAGGGGCTTTTTATACGGAACGTATGAAATACTGGAAAAATTTTTCGGCGTGCGGTTTCTGGCTCCGGAGGAAACGGTCATTCCGAAAAAAGCGGACATTCCGCTTTATGAAACAGAATACCGATCTGTTCCCGCCTTTCGTATGCGCACGTTTCTGGCATATCCGGTTTTTAAGTTGAATCCGGATTGGGATTACATTGTCCATGCGAGAAACTTGCACACATGGATGGAGCCCGAAGCCAGATACGGCGGCGGAACAAAAGTGTTTTGCCGCGGCGCCGGGGCGCACAATGCACATTTTTTTGTTCCGGCCGAAAAATACGGCACCCGGGAATCGACCGGTTATACGGGCGCGTTTGTTCCCGGGCATGATCCGCATCCGGAATTTTATCATCATGTTACGCCGCCTCCGGAATACGGCGAAGTCAAATGGTCGGAAGGGGCGTTTATTACGATCGACTGGGCGAACGGAATTTCCGAAGACGGTTCGCTGGACGAAAGCATGGACGTATCCGTTGCCAAAGTTGTGATAGAAGAAATGAAGAAGGATGTTCTCGCTCATCCGGAAGCGGAATATTTCTTTTTTGAACAGGAAGATTGCATCGATCCGGTCACCGATAAAGAACTGGCGGAAAAGTATACTCCGGCCGGCGTGATCATACGTTTTTGCAACGTTATCGCGCGCGAACTGCAAAAATGGGCGGATGCGGAATTGGGAGGACGTACGATAAAAATCGTCACATTCGCCTACAATCAGACGCAGAAACCTCCGGTAAAAAGAACGGAAAACGGAGAGTATGCAGCCGTTGATCCCACCGTGATTCCCGCCGATAATCTGGTGATTCAGCTGGCATACGGCTGCTTTCAGTATTATCCATACGATAGTCCCATGCAGTCGGCCGTCACACTCGAAACCAACGCCGGTTGGAAAGCGATCGGCAAAGAATTGTGGTTTTGGGGTTATGACGCTGTTTATACCGACTATCTGGTATATGATCCGTCGTTCGGCCAGATAGACGGAACGGTGCGCTTAATGAAAGATATGGGCGTTCAGTATCTGCATATGCAGTCGACGCACGATGCTCCGAACGACTGGCAATCGTATATGAAACTGTACGTCTGGTCGAAAAAAATGTGGGACGTCGAGGCTGACGTCCAGCGCCTGAAAGATGAATATATTGACGGGTGCTATGGCCCGGCAGGGGAATATGTGCGAAAAATGATGGCCATATTGGATGCGCAATATGATAAAGTTGTGGCTTCGCTCGGATATAAAGCACAGGATATGTTCGGGCCGTATCGAGAGATAGGCACCGCGGAAAATCTTACTCCGCAAACGCTGGACAGCGCGATCGAGGCGATCGAAACGGGAATGCAAAAGATCAGGGCAGACGAATCGCTTTCCGAGTTCAGAAAAGACCAGTTATACAGGCGGTTATGCGGCGTTGCCGTTACGCCCATCTGGATGAAACTGAAATATTTCGGCGAGCTGTACCCCGAACGTACCGATTATGAAAAATGGCGTCTTGCGATAAAGATGGCCGATTATTCCAGGCGGGCGGGCATCTCCGTTATGAGCGAAAGCGCCACTGTTTTTGAAAAGCTGCGCAAAGAATTTTCTGCATCGTAAAAACAGACGGAGAAGCATGAATTGTCTATGAATAGAAATTATATTGAAGATGTAAAAAGAATGAGCGTTGCCGACCGTTGCGCTCTTTTCACGGGGGCGAGCGGGAGCCGGACGAAAGAATTCGAAGAATCCGGCGTTCGCTCGATCTGCATGACGGACGGCCCCAACGGCATCCGCGGCGATGTGGCGGATTGCGGCACCGGGCATACAAAATCGCTGTGTTATCCGTCCGCCTGTCTGCTGGCGTGTTCTTTCGACAGGGATATTCTGAATACGGTGGGGTACTATTTGGGATTGGACGCGCGTTCGCGCGGTGTAGATCTTGTATTGGGGCCGGCGATCAACCTGAAAAGGTATCCGCTTTGCGGAAGAAATTTTGAATATTATTCAGAAGATCCCTGCCTTACGGGGGAACTTGCCGGCGCTTTTGTTGCGGGAATACAGCGAACGACCGGTGCGTGCGTAAAACATTTTGCCGTCAACAACAGAGAAAACAAAAGAATGTCGTTAAATTGCATAGTCGATCGTTGCACATTGCAGGAAACGTATTTGTCTTCGTTCGCCCGTATTGTCAAAAAGTACAGGCCGGATGCAATAATGACGAGCTACAATAAGATCAACGGCGAATATGCCGGAGAAAACAGATATTCATTAAAAAAGGTACTGCGCCGGGATTGGCAGTATGACGGTCTGGTCATTTCCGATTGGGGCGCGGTCAATAATATCGTCGATTCTATCCGCTGCGGCCTCGATCTCGAAATGCCTGTGAACGACAGCAATACGGAAATCCTCAAAAAGAGCGTATATTCCGGCGAATTTCCGGAGGAAGAACTGAATGCGCACACTGCCGATCTGCTCAGACGGTTAGACGGCATATGCGGCAGGCGCAAAGACGTTCGTTTCGATCAGGAGGAGGCGTATAACAAACTGGCCGATATAGTGGCCGAATGTTCCGTGCTTTTGAAAAACGAGGGAAAAATACTCCCTCTGAAAGGCAAAAAAAGAATCGGTGTTTTTGGCGAATTGGCAATAAAACCGCGTATTCAGGGCGGAGGGTGTGCCAATGTTCAGGCTTATGGCGCCGAGGACGTGTTTACTGCCGTTCGGTTGCGTTTTCAACACTGCGAGTGCGAATTTTCTCTCGGGTTTGCCGAAGGGAAAAACGGAAAACAGGCGGAAAAGCTGGTATCCGATGCGCTTGCCGTCGCGCAGAACAGCGATGTCTGCATCGTGGCGATGGGACTGCCCGAAAGTTTGGAATCGGAAGGGTACGACCGCAAGAGTCTGAAAGTGCCGGGCTGGCAGATCCGGTTTCTGAAAGCACTGTATCAGGTAAATAAAAATATTGTCGTCATGCTTTACAACGGCGGGATGGTATGCCTGGATTTCGAAAAATATGCGAAAGCCGTTGTGGAATGCTATCTGGGCGGCAGCGCTACGGGCGCCGCGGCGGCGAAAATTCTGTCCGGCGATGTTCCGCCCGCCGGCCGGCTGGCGGAAACGGCAGTGCGAAAGGCAGAAGATTTTTCCTGCTGTCCCTATGTGGCGGAAAATCCGGATGTCGAAATTTACGGCGAAGGACTTTTTGTCGGTTATAAGTTTTATAACTCCAGAAACATGAAAGTGATTTATCCTTTCGGGTACGGCCTGCATTACGGAGAAGTAAAATATTCAGAGGTAGAGATCACAGACAAAAAAATACGGATACATCTTGTGAATACGTCTGATTATGACGTAAAGGAAACCGTACAGATCTATGTAAATTTTTTAGATTGCAGCTATGCGCGCCCGGGGGCCGAACTGAAAGAATTCCGCAAGGTTTTGGTGCCGAAAGGCGGCGAACGGTATGTGGAAATTGCGCTGAATAGCGATTGTTTTGAAGTTTATGATTATAACACGGACAGCATGACGGATTATAGCGGCAAAGCGGAGATCAGCGTGCGGAAAAATGCGCGGGAAATCATAGCAAGCAGGCTGCTTACTATCCCGGGCGAAAAGAGAAAGCATTATGACCGCAACACTTTGATCGGTGAACTGCTGAAAACGCCGGAAGGAATCGAGATTATAGAAAACAAGCTCAAACAATACCTGATCAAAGCCATTCTCGGAAATTTCAATGCAGATTATCTTTCAATGAAGAACGGGCGGGCCATAGGGCACGAGCGGTTTAATTCAATGATGGAAAATATGCCTTTGCGAGCTCTCGTAAATCTGTCCTCCGGTGCCTTTTCCAATGAAATGCTGAATGAGGTTTTAGAGCACTTGCGGGAAAGCGATGTGCACGGATAATTTTTTTGCCGGTTTTTGTTGCATTTCTAATAAAAACCGCCGCTGAAAGTTTTACCGATCAATTCTGTATTTTGAAAAGGCCGCACGGCGCAATTCGCGCTGTGCGGCTGTACTTTTTTATGAAGATGTAATTCGTATTGAAATAATCACTTGCGTTTCCGCAAACCGCGTTTTGCGGAAAAAGCCCTCAATTTGCGCGTTCAGCGCCTCTGGCGGAAAAGGTGAATGCGATGTTTTCTATAAAGGAGAGCACCTAAACAAACAGGGTATCCCGAAAAAGATTTGCGCAGCAAAGATTTTTTGGGAAGAGGAGCAACAAGAGTATAAGAGCAAGCGGCGAAAAGCCGCGCGCGAAAATTACCTTGTTGCGACGAGTGGCAGAGGAAAAACCGAACGCCGAGCCGACCCTTTTTCAAAGCGGCGGCGAACGTTGGGTTTTTCCTAAAAATCACGGAAAATTCGCGAACTCTTTTCGCAAATTTTCGTGAACTGCTAAAAAACAAATTTTGTGAACTGTTTCGCGAACTCTTTTCTCAAAATTTTGTGAACGCGGCGTTCGCACACAACAGCGTCAGTTCAAACAGTTTGCCGTGCTCCATCGCCCGCCGTATCACCTCGCGCGAAACCACCGTTCCTGCCCGCGCCAGTACGTTGCCGCGCACGTCTTTTAAGTCTTTGGGCAGAATTTTGCCCGTCAAAAGGCTGCTGCCCGCCCTCCGCACGCTCCTTGCCGGCTGCGCCGCGCCCGTAAACGCTGTTTCCCGTTCGGCCGCGTCACTGCCCGATGCGGCGGCCTCGCGCATTTTCGCCGCATCGGCACCGGCCGCAATGAATTGCGCCGCTTCGGCACTTTCCATAACCTGTTCTTCGGCGGCCTGCTTGGCGTCCGCTTGCCGTGCGGCTGCCGGCTCTTCGGCGGCAGGGGCGGCGCTTTCGGCGGTTCCCGCCGTGGCGGATATTTCCGCATCGGCCGCGCTTTCCCCGACTGCACGTCCCTCTGCGGGCGATTTTGCGCGCGGTTTAGTTGCGGAAGAGCGGCGCGCCGTTCTCGTGCCCGTTCCTTTGGGCACAAAGTCTTCCGAAAGGTCTATGATCGCCGCGTCTGTCACGCTCAGAAGCCGTTCGGCGGCGATGTTCTGCCCGCCCGAAAGCAGCAGGCGGGAGATACCCCCCTCTTCGAGGGCGAGGTCGGCGAGCCTGCCGAGTTCTTCCCCGTCCGCGGAATAAACGGTCATGCCCAGCGGCGCGGAAATGCAGTTTTTGCACGGCCTTGCCGCGGGCGAGCGCACCACAACGGCGTCTTTCCCCGCCTCTGTTGCCGAAAGGGGGAGCAGGTATTCTTCCTCTTCCTCGTCGCAGCATTCCAAATTGCGGATGTGCCGCACGGCGCGGTCCGTCTGCACGTTTTTCACATAGCCGATGCGCTCGCCGCCGCGCGTGATCAGCGGCTTGCCGAGCAGTTCGCTCACAAATTCCGTCATACAGTTCTCTCCTTATACGGTTATACGCATATACTCTATGCCCCGTTTTTGCGCGCAATGCCGCGGCGGCGGGGCAGAGTTTGTCGAATTGCGTCGATTTTCCCGCGGGCGCGTTGACAAGAGGGGCAATTCGGCGATATAATAGAGAAAAAACGGAAAAGGAGCGTGAAATATATGTCGGAATTGTTTGTACAGGCAAAAGAGAGCGATGCGGAAGAACTCGCGCCCTTTATCGCGTCGCTGTGGCACAGCGCGTACGACGGCCTGCTGGGGCCTGCGCAGGTCGATTACATGACGGGTAAATTTCAGAGCGCGGCGGAGATCCGCCGGCAGATGCGCGAAGAGGGCTACCTCTATTATTTTCTGCGCCGCGGCGGCGAAAACATCGGCTACTGCGCGCTGCATCCCGAGGCGGACAGCCTGTTTTTATCCAAATTGTACCTCGCGGAAAACTGCCGCGGAAAGGGCATCGGACAGAAAGCGCTCGGCGCAGTGACCGGTATTGCGCGCAAACTGGGCAAAGAGCGGGTGTATCTCACCGTGAACAAGGGCAACGCCCGCGCCGTGCGCGCCTACGAAAAATTCGGCTTTACTTTGGCGGAGAGCATCGTCACCGACATCGGCGGCGGCTTTGCCATGGACGATTTCGTGTACGAATATTTTCTGTAAACCCCGCCGCGGCCGCTTTTTGGCGTGTGCGCGCGCGGCGGTTTGCACCGCGCCCCAAACCGCCGCGAGGTGTTTTTTCGGAAATTAAAAGCCGCAACCCGCGGGCGCGGCGCATAAAACCGCGCCCGTGCGGAAAAACTGTTAAAAATAAAGGGGGATCGAAAAACGTGTGTACGTGCCTTGCATTTTACGGCGATAAGTTCCTGTTCGGCAGGAACATGGATGTGGAGTATTCTTTTGGCGAGAGGGTGGCGTTTGTGCCGCGCTCTTTTGCGCTGCGCTTTGGCGCCGAAAAACAGCAGACCGCGCACTATGCCATGCTGGGCACGGCGGCGGGCGATCCCGATTTTCCGCTGTTTGCCGAGGC
Source organism: uncultured Clostridia bacterium (assembly GCA_944328905.1). Lineage (GTDB taxonomy): Bacteria > Bacillota > Clostridia > Christensenellales > Borkfalkiaceae > Borkfalkia. The sequence continues at coordinate 27,632 of CALVHW010000004.1, forward strand.
GGTCAACGAAAAGGGCCTGTGCGCCGCGGGGCTGAATTTTCCCCAAAGCGCGCATTATGCCGAGTCACGCGCGGGCGGGGTGCACAACGTGGCGCCGCACGAGTTCATCGCCTGGCTTTTGGGGCAGTGCGAGAGCGTTTCGCAGGCGCAGGCACTTTTGGAAAACACGCGCATCGTGGGCGAGCGCTATAAAGAACTGCCCGCCGCGCCGCTGCACTGGATGATCGCCGATGCCTCCCGCTGCATCGTCGCCGAGCCGCGCAGAGACGGCCTGAAAATTTACCGCAACGACGCGTGCGTGCTCGCCAACGAGCCGCCCTTTCCGTATCATTTGGCCAACCTCGGCAATTACGCCGGCCTTTCGGCACAGCCGCCGCAGAGCAAATTCGGCGCGCTTTCCGTACAGGCAGACTGGCAGGGCGCGGGCGCGCACGGCCTGCCCGGCGACGCGGGTTCGCCCTCGCGGTTCGTGCGGGCGGCGTTTTTACTGCACAACGCGGGCAGGGAAGAGGGCGTTGCGCATTTCTTTCACCTGCTTTCGGGCGTAGAGATGGTGCGCGGCAGCGTCCTCACCAAAGAGGGCAAGCCGGACTATACCCGCTACGCCTGCTGTATCGACGCCGCCGCGGGCAAATACTATCTGCGCGCCTACGATTCGCTCTCCGTGCGCGAATTTTCGTTTGCGGAAGAAGAGGGCGGGCAGATCAGATTTTACGAACATTGACGGCGCGTTCGTTCATCGGCGGGCACGCACGACACGTTCAGTGCAGGTGCGGCGCGTCGGTACGCAGAGGCGCCGTTTTCCGCATTTATAACCTTTTCTTATGCAAAGCATAAAAACAAACGAAAATTCGTATTCGGCGCCCGCGCTTGACGCGCGGGCGCTTTCCGCCGTATAATAAGCCAAAAGACCGCGTTCGTGCGGATTTATCGGTTATCGGGAGGGTACGGCAGTGAAATACATATTCGTGACGGGCGGCGTCGTTTCGGGACTGGGCAAGGGTATCACGGCGGCGAGCTTGGGCAGGCTTTTGAAGGCGCGCGGCTACAAAGTCGCCTCGCAGAAACTCGATCCGTACATCAACATCGATCCCGGCACCATGAGCCCCTACCAGCACGGCGAGGTGTTCGTCACCGAAGACGGCGCCGAAACCGACCTCGACCTCGGCCACTACGAGCGGTTCATCGACGAAAACCTGAACAAATTTTCCAACCTCACCACCGGCAAAGTGTACTGGAACGTGCTCAACAAAGAGCGCGCGGGCGAATACCTCGGCCAAACGGTGCAGGTCATCCCGCACATCACCGACGAAATCAAAAAATTCGTGTGCAGCGTCGGGCGCGAGAGCGGCGCGGATATCGTCATCACCGAGATCGGCGGCACCATCGGCGACATCGAGAGCCAGCCCTTCATCGAGGCCATCCGCCAGATCTCCATGGAGCAGGGCAGGGAAAACTGCTGTTTTCTGCACGTCACGCTCGTGCCGTACATCTCCGGCTCGTGCGAGTTCAAATCCAAACCCACCCAGCACTCGGTCAAAGAATTGCAGGGCATGGGCATCGCGCCCGACATCATCGTCGCGCGCGTGGATATGCCCCTGCCGGACGATATAAAGCGCAAAATTGCCATGTTCTGCAACGTGCGGCCGGACTGCGTCATCGAAAACAGAACGCTGCCCCTGCTGTACGAGGCGCCCGTGATGCTGGAAGAGGAAAACCTCTCTTCCATCGTCTGCGAAAAACTGGGGCTGCCGGCGGGCAACATCGATCTTTCCGAATGGAACGCCATGCTCCGCCGCGCGCACGCCTGCAAAGACCCCGTGCGCATCGCCCTGTGCGGCAAGTACGTGCAACTGCACGACGCCTACCTCTCCGTGGCCGAATCGCTGCGGCACGCGGGTTACGAAAACGCGGCGAAGGTGGATATCGAATGGATCGACAGCGAAACCATCACCGAGGAGAACGCGGCGCAGATTTTAAAGGACGTACACGGCATTCTTGTGCCGGGCGGGTTCGGCGGCCGTGGCATCGAAGGCAAGATCGCCGCGGCAAAATACGCGCGCGAAAACAACGTGCCGTATTTGGGAATTTGCCTGGGTATGCAGGTGGCGGTCATCGAATTTGCGCGGCACGTGCTGGGACTGCAAGACGCCGATTCGTCGGAATTTTCGCCCGGTGGCGCGCACAGCGTCATCGACATCATGCCCGACCAGCGCGGCGTGAAGATGGGCGGCACCATGCGCCTGGGTGCATACCCGTGCAGAGTGCTCCCCGGCACCAGACTGCGCGCGGCGTACGGCAAAGACCTCGTTTCCGAGCGGCACCGCCACCGCTTCGAGTTCAACAACGATTACCGCGCGGCGGCGGAAAAAGCGGGCCTGCGCATCTGCGGCACCTCGCCGGACGGCTCGCTCGTCGAGGCGGTGGAGATCCCCGCCTGCGATTTTTTCGTGGGCGTGCAGTTCCACCCCGAATTCAAATCGCGCCCCAACGCGGCGCACCCGCTCTTCCGCGAGTTCGTGCGCGCCGCCAAAGCGCATTCGCAAAAATAAGCGGATACAAAATAATGAAAGCGGGCGGCGCCGAAAGGCGCCGCCCGCCAAATATTGCACGTTTTTTATTGACGTATAGCAGAAATCTGCGCAAGTCAGTTCTTTTTTGGGCCGCGGCCGATCTCATTGTACAAAATATCGGCAAGTTCGGCAAGTTTCTGCGGGGCGAGCGTTTCGCCGCGCGCCATCTCCGCAATGCCCGCCGCCGCTATAACGGCCTTCGCCCGCTCGCGCGGCAGCGAAAAGGCGTTTACCAGGTTGTTTTCCAGCGTTTTGCGGCGGGATAAAAAGGCGGCGCGCACCGTGTCGCGGTACATTTTGGCGCTGGCAACGGGGATGCGGTCTTTTATAAAATCCAACCGCACCACCGCGCTGTCTACATTGGGCACGGGGTAAAACATACGCCGCGGCACGAATTTTACGATCTTCGCCTCCGCGCGCCGCGCAATGGCCGCGGTCACCGCGCCGTAATCGGGCGTGCCCGCGTCCGCACAGAAGCGCCGCGCCACGTCGTCCTGCACCATAACGGTGAGACTCTTCACCCGCTTTGCCTCTTCCACGAACCGCATCACGAGGGGTGTGGTGATGTAATAGGGCAGGTTGGCCACCACCACGTATTCGCCCAGTTTTTCTTCCAGCGCGGGCAGGTCGGCTTTGAGAAAATCGCGGAAAATCACTTCCGCGTTCTCCACGCCCGCCAGCGTGCACGCGAGCACCGGCTGCAACTTGGCGTCGATCTCGAAGGCGACCACCTCTTTCGCCGCGGCCGCAAGTTCGCGCGTGAGCGTGCCCGCGCCGCAGCCTATTTCCACGGCGGCGGTGTTTTTGTCCGCACCCGAAAGGGAAACGATGCTTTTGAGCAGGTTGGTGTCGGATATAAAATTTTGGCCGTACTGCTTTTTGAAGGTAAAACCGCAGCCGCGCAGTATCTCGCGAAGATCTTCCATAAATTCCCTGTAAATGCGGCGCATAAACGCCCTTTCGTGCGCCATACTGTAAATGTAAACTTTAAACGGAGCGAACGAGAGGTGCATGAGTGCAGAAAAAAGTTTGCGAAAATGTTTGTAAGTTTGCGAACAAATGAGAAAGGAAAGTCGTTTTTGCGGAATGTGTTTCGGAAAAATGGCTTTCTTTTTATATGTGTTCTCGAAAATCTCGGCGAGCTGAAGGTGCACGAGGCTTTCACTTGCTTGCAATGGCGAAAACGAGTGCACCGCAATCGTCTCCGATTACGCCTGCGATTTTCCGAGAGTTGAAGGAGACACCGCCGTTCAAATGCTTACGCATTTTCTGCGGCGTTTTCTCCCTCTTTGCGGCTTATTTTAAGGGCTCCAAACTATTATTAAAGCCGCAAATTCACCCTTTTCCCGTAAGCCGAAGTGTCGGCAAACAGGGGTGCGCTGCGGAAAAGTGCGATTTCCCTTGCGCGAGTAAATTATTTAAGCATTTTTACCGCGCAGGTATCTCGTCTTGGGGCATGGGGCAATCGCCCCATATCAGCCGAATAAAATGTGCGCTCGGGCGGCAGGGCAGAGCCATAAAGCAATATCGCGCCCTTTATCAGCCCAAAAAAGCAAAATCGCGCGAACAGTGGTTTTTACCCGCAAACCCTTTTCGCAAATTTTCGTGAACTATTATTTTATATAAGGTCTAACTTTCAGCGCCACGCCGCAGGTTTCGGCGATCCGGCGGCAGGCGGCGATCTTCTCTTCGCCGATCACGTCCACCACCGAAAACCAGGTGTTTATGCCCCGCGCCGCGCAGTGTTTGGCGAACTCCTGCAAGGCGTAAAATGCCTTTTCGCCCCAGCGCGGGCGGCACAGTTTTACATAATCGGCCGCGTCGCTGTCGTTCAGGCTCACGTTTATTTTGTCCACCGCCTGCGCCAGTTCCGCGCTCACGTCGCGCCCGCAGATGAGTTCCGCCTGCCCGTTGGTGTTCAGCCGCACCGTGGCGCCGCGCGCTTTCAGCGCTTTGCCGATTTCCACCAGCGCGTCGAGGCGCATGGTCGGCTCGCCGAACCCGCAGAACACGTATTCTTTGTAGCGGCCTATATCCGCGGGGATGCGTTCGAGCACTTCCGCGGGGGAAGGCTCGCGCGCCAGCCACAGCTTGTGCCCGAAGTACTCCGCCTTGTCGTTGCGCACGCAAAAGGTACAGTCGTTGGTGCAGCGGCTGGTGAGGTTGATGTACAGGTTTCCGTCCAGTTCGTAAGTAAAATTCGTACAGCGTTCCATTTTATTCGCCTTTCAGCGCGGCGCACACGTCCGCCGTGATCTTGCCGAGCTGTTCTTCCGTGGGCCTGTACTGCACGCGCACGGGCGGCAGCAGCGCCTCGCATTTGCACGCCGCCAGCATCTCGTGCACCTGGTCGGGCGACTGCCCGCCCCAGCCGAACGAACCGAAGGCGATGCTCTTTTTCTTGTTGCCCGTCAGCCCCTTGAAGTAGGTGAGGAAGGAGGCCACCGAGGGCATCATGTTGTTGTTGAGCGTGGGGGAGCCGACCGCGATGTACTTGGCCGTCATCGCGTCGGCGATGATGTCGGAATTATGGCTGTAATGCAGGTTGTACAGGCGGGGCTTGATGCCGCAGGCGGCAAACCCGTCCGCGATCGCCTGCGCCATCTGCTCGGTCGAGTGCCACATCGTGTCGTACACGACGGCGGCGGTGTCTTCCTGCTCGCCCGCCGACCACGCTTTATACAGCGCGAGGATCTCGGGGATGTGCTTCGTCCAGGCGATGCCGTGGCTGGGGCAGATGGTCTGGATGGGCAGGCCCGCGCACGCGGCGAGCGCCTTTGCCGTCTGCATACCGTACGGCTGCACGATGTTCGCATAGTATTTGCGCGCCTGCACGAACGCCTCGGGCAGGTCGCATTCGGTGTCCAGCCGCTCAAAGGTCGCGTAGTGCTGGCCGAACGCGTCGTTGGAAAAGAGAATGCCGTCCGGCGCCATGAACGACACCATGTTGTCCGGCCAGTGCACCATGGGCGTGGGCAGGAAGGTGAAGGTGCGCTTGCCGACGGAGAGCGTTTCGCCCGCCTTCACGCCGATATAGCCGAGGTCGCCGTAGTAGGCGGTAAGGTCTTTCACGCCCGCGCCCGCCGCGCAGTAAATTTTGGCGTTCGGCGCCAGTTTGTGCAGGGCGGGGATGCCGCCGCTGTGGTCGGGTTCGGCATGGTTGGAGATGATCACGTCGATCTTCGCCGGGTCGATCACGGAGGAGATGCGCGCGATCATTTCGTTTTCGAATCCCGTTTTGACCGCATCGATCAGCGTCACCTTTTCGTCGAGCACGAGGTACGCGTTGTAAGTGGAACCTTTTTCCGTTTCGTAGCCGTGAAAGTTGCGCAGATCCCAGTCGATCGCGCCCACCCAGTACACGCCTTCGCAGATTTTCGTCGCTTTCATGTTGCTTTCCTCATTATTATAAAGAATAGATTTTGCGGTGCGGCCGCGCCTTCCGCCCGGCTGCATACAGTATTATAGAGCAAAGCGAAAAAATGTGCAAGGATTTTCGCCCGCGCGCCGAAAAAACCGTGTTCGGCGCGGTTTTTTCTCCGTTTGCGGCAAAGAAAACGCGAAAAAAGCGGAAATTTCATGTTTACAAGACGAAAAAACGGTTGACATACGCTTTACGTTATGGTAAACTTTAAGAACACACCGCCCGAAGGTGTGATTTTTTTGCATGGAGTTTTTGTAAAATGGCTGCCATAAACAGAGCGAAAATAACATTCGAATGCACCGAGTGCAAACACAGGAATTACGATAACGTAAAGAACAAGAAGAACGATCCGGAAAGGCTGCAGCTGAAAAAATATTGCCCTTTCTGCAAAAAACATACCGTTCACAAAGAATCCAAGTAATATAAGGGGAAAACATGAAAGCAAAAACCGCCGCCAAGAAACCGAACATTTTTGTCCGGATGGGCAGAAAGCTGAAGGAAGTTTTTTCCGAACTGAAAAAGGTCACCTGGCCGTCGTTCGGCAAGGTGATGAAGGCTACGGGCGTGGTCATCGTAGTCATCGTTTCCTTCCTGATCGTGTTCACGGCCATCAACTTCGGCCTGAGCGAGCTGCTCGGCCTGATCACAAACATCACCAACGGCTGACCGGATAAAAGGGGAGCGTATGGAGAATTCTCTCGAAAGCCAGGCAAAATGGTATGTGCTGCATACCTACTCGGGGTATGAGGCCATGGTCAAGAGCAGCCTGGAACAGCTGATCGAAAACAACAACCTGCAGAACAGTATTTTCGATCTGAAGATTCCGATGGAACAGACCATCGAAGAGAAGAACGGCAAGAAAAAGGTGGTCGAGCGCAAGCTGCTGCCCTGCTACGTCTTCATCAAGATGATCTACTCCAACCAGGTCTGGTACCTCGTTACCAACACGCGCGGAGTCACCGGTTTCGTCGGCCCGCAGGGCCGCCCCCTTCCCCTCAAAGAGGAAGAGGTGCGCAAGATGCAGTTGGAAAAGCCCGTCGTGTCTGACCTCGAAGTGGGCAGCGACGTCAAGATCGACAACGGCCCGCTCGCCGGGTTCATCGGCAAGATCAAAGAACTCAACGACGCGGCGCAGAAAGCCAAAGTCAACGTCGTCATGTTCGGCAGGAATACAGACGTAGAGGTCGAATACACGCAGTTGCAGAAGCTCGACCTTGCGCAGCAGGAAAGTCAATCGGAAGAATAAAGGACGGTGTCCTTTTTCGAATAAAGTGGGAGAAGCGCAAATATGTATCGGCGCTTTGCTAAAACCACATACAGGAGGTCATTTTTATGCCTAAGAAGATCACAGCGGTCGTAAAATTGCAGTTGCCGGCAGGCAAAGCAACCCCGGGCCCGCCCGTCGGTTCCACGCTCGGCCCGCACGGTATCAACATCCCCGGTTTCACCAAGGAATTCAACGCGAAAACGGCGGATCAGGCGGGGCTCATCATTCCCGTCGTCATTACCATTTATCAGGACAGGTCCTTCACGTTTATCCTCAAAACGCCGCCCGTCCCCGTGCTCATCAAAAAGGCTTGCAAGATCGAGAGCGGCAGCGCCCGCCCCAACCGCGACAAGGTGGCCAAACTCACGGCCGCACAGGTGGAAGAGATCGCCAAACTCAAAATGCCCGATCTGAACACCACGTCGCTCGATTCCGCAAAGAGCATGGTCAAAGGCACCGCCCGCAGCATGGGCATCACCGTCGAGGAATAAATTTAAGGAGAAAGTGGGAGAGAGTTTCTCTCGTTACAACCACAAGGAGGTAAAATAGAATGAAATACGGGAAAAAATATGCCGAAAGTTTGAAGGCATACGACCGTTCCAAAGCATACGACGTCGACGAAGCCATGGGCCTTGCCGTCGACACCGCCAAGGCGAAGTTCGACGAAACCATCGAACTGCACGTGCGCCTGGGCGTCGATCCCCGCCAGGCAGACCAGCAGGTCCGCGGCGTGCTCGTTCTTCCCAACGGCACGGGCAAGAGCAAAAAAGTTCTCGTCATCGCCAAGGGCGAGCGTGCAGACATCGCGCAGCAGGCCGGCGCCGATTACGTGGGCGCGGAAGAAATGATCCAGAAGATCCAAACGGAAAACTGGTTCGATTTCGACGTCGTGATCACCACGCCCGACATGATGGGCGTCGTCGGCCGCATCGGTAAAGTGCTCGGCCCGAAAGGCCTCATGCCGAACCCGAAGTCGGGCACGGTCACGATGGACGTCGCCAAGGCGATCTCCGAAGTGAAAGCCGGTAAAGTCGAGTACCGTCTGGACAAAACGGCGATCATTCACTGCCCGATCGGCAAAAAGAGTTTCGGCAAAGAAAAACTTGCGGAAAACTTCAACGCGCTGATGGACGCCATCGTCAAGGCGAAACCCGCCGCGGCGAAAGGCCAGTACATCAAGAGCGTGGCCGTATCCAGCACCATGGGCCCCGGCATCAAGATCAACTACAATAAGGCGTAATTTTTTCGGAAAATTTATTTTTCGGCATAAAAACGTTTGACTGTTGACCGCAAAGTCGGTATAATAGACAGGCAATTACAACTGCATAACAAAAATATCGACCGCAGAAAGCAGGTACCGCAAGGTTTAATGGAAACGCCCGCCGAGGTTATAAGTCAAACTGTTTGTATTCTGAATGCAAGCCCTTATATCCGCGCGGTATAAGGGTTTTTGTTTTATGCAAAGAGGAAAAACCGAATGCAGAGCCGACGCAGGTCGGCGAACATTGGGTTTTTCCTAAAAATCACGGAATTTTTGCGATCTCTTTTCACAAAAATTCGTGAACCAAATCTTATATAGGAGGTAAAAAGATTGTCAGCCAACTTAGAAGCAAAAAAGCAGGTTGTCGAGGAGATCAAAACCAAGATCCAGAACAGTAAGTCGGTTATTTTCGTAGACTATAAAGGGCTTACCGTGGCGGAAGTTTCTCAGCTTCGCAACAAGTTCAGGGAAGCGGGCGTAGAGTACAAAGTGTATAAAAACACGCTCGTGCGCAAGGCGATGAACGACCTCGGCGTAACTGCTTTCGATAACGATCTCAACGGCCCGACGGCGACGGCTTTCAGCCCCGATGAAACGGCGGCGGCGAAAATTTTCGCGGAAGCGGTCAAAGCCATGCCCGAAAAGATCATTCCCAAGAGCGCGTATGTCGACGGCGCGTATGTAGACGCCAACGGCATCAAGATTCTCGCGAGTATGCCTTCCAAAGAAGAACTCATCGCAAAGATGCTCGGCTCCATGCAGGCGCCGATCGCCAACTTCGCGGGCGTTCTTTCGGCTATGCTCCGCGGCGTCGTGATCGCCCTCAACGCGATCGCAGAGAAAAAGGGCGCATAAGTTTGCCCGGTGTGCGCGGCACTTGCCGCCGCCGGCCCGCCTCGGCGTAAAACAGGGCGGAAAAAATTAAAATAAAAAAACAAATTAAAAATTTCGGAGGAATACTAAAATGGCAGATATCGCAAAGTTCATTGAAGAGATCAAAGGCATGACGGTTGTAGAGCTCAACGAGCTCGTGAAGGCTTTGGAAGAGGAGTTCGGCGTCAGCGCCGCTGCTCCCGTGGCGGTTGCCGCTGCTCCCGCAGCCGGCGCTGCTGCTCCCGCGGAAGAAGAGAAGACGGAGTTCAACGTCAAACTCAAAGAGATCGGCGACAAGAAGATCGAGGTCATCAAGGCTGTCCGCGAATTCACGTCTTTGGGCCTGGCCGAAGCGAAAGCGCTCGTCGAGGGCCTCGGCATGATCAAAGAAGGCGTCAACAAAGAAGAAGCCGAAAAGATCGTTGCCCGCATGAAGGAAGCCGGCGCTACGGCGGTCATGGAGTAATCCGCAAATCAAATCGATACGAAAAAGCACCCGCGAGGGTGCTTTTTTGCTGTAAAGGGGGCGGCATAAAATTTGTATAAATATTGACAGACTGCGGGAATTACGATATAATGGTAAAAAGTGTCTGAGCGGAACCGTGCGAAAAAAGGAGGGGGATATGAAAAAAAGATTTTTGAATGTTTTGCGGGTATTGATCTGCGCACTGTGCGCTTTGGCGGTGGCTGTCGGCGGAGTGCTGATCGGCTACCTGCTGCCGAAGCCGGCGGCGTGGGTGGCGATTCCCGTATTTGCCGCCATTCTTGTTCTGATGGCCGTGAATTTGGTGCTGTTTGTTCGGTTTTCAAAAAAGTATAAAGATATGTCGGCCCGTCAGGTATACGATTACACCGTAAAGGTGCAGGAGGAAATGGAAAAGGACTATCTTGCGGCCGAACGGGCTGCGCTCCGTTCCATTGCACGCGCGGATGGGATGCTTGCGGTTATGATCGTGCTGTGTTTTCTGCTGTGTATGTTTATAGGGGCAGCCCGTGCGGCGTGGACAGGAGGGCCGATTACCGTACTGGTACTGCTTTTGTATTCGCTTTTCGGTTTGGCGGTCACTTTATCTGCGCCGCTCGATCAAAAAAATTATTTACGGGAAAAGGACTATCCGCTTTTATACGCAACAGTAATGCGCGCGGCACAAACGGTGGGCTATAAAGGAAAGATCCGCATTGAACTGTCGGTCAGTATCGGCGTCAGTGAGGTGGGGAACGGCGTAATCATCGGGCTGAAATCGGCCGAAACCGCTTTGCTCACGCGCGAAGAACTGTATACCGTGATGCTGCACGAATTTGCACACGTCGTCAACGTCGATACGGGGCGCAGCAGAAAGTTCGCGCGGGCGAAAGATCGTTTTTCGGATAGAGAGATCGTATTGGAGCCGCTGTGCGATCTGTTTTTTTGCTATTATATTCAAAACGCATCCATGAATATAATGATGTACGAATCGCTCGCCACGCGCCACCACGAGATGCTTGCAGACGAAAAGGTACGCGTCTCCGGCAATGCGCAGACGTATATCAATGCCACCGCCAAAGCGGCACTGTTCGCGCTGTACGACGCGCATCCGTTCCGCGAAACGCGGTACGATTGTTATGCGGGGGAAACGCCGCCCGAAAACCTCGTCTCCCTCGACCTGGCAACGTTCCGTTCCGCACTCGAACGTTACGGCGAACGGTGGCGCCAGGTTCTTGCAGACGAACTTCCTGCACGCATCGCTTCCCATCCTACATTCAAACAACGGATGCAGGCGATGGGCGTCGATACATATGATGCCGATACCGCCGAAACGGACGAAATATCTCCGAGATGAACAAACTCATCGCCTTTGCAAACAGGCAGAACTGCGAGGCGATCGCGCCGCAATATGAGCGGGCGCATAAAGAGGCGTATCTTTCCCGCAAAAAACAGATGGAAAAATATGAAAAGAGCGTCGAAGAGGGAAAAGAACTGTCGCTTGATCAACTCGTGCGCAGTATGCAGGCATTTTATATAGTCGATAACGAAAAGGCACTCGCCGTTGCGGATAAACTATTGGCTGCCGATCCTGATTCCGCCTATGCGCACCTTTACCGCGGCAATATCTTTTTTGACGAATTGGACTCACGCTGTGTGGAGGAGTTTCGCGCCGCCATGTGCGCAAACCACCGGATGGTCGAATATTGTTTAGAGCAGATAGGACAGTTTGCTCTGCTTTCAGGCAATGAGCAGTTATTGCAGGAATACCGCGCTTCCGCCCCCGAAACGGCGCAGGAGGCATACGACAGGGAGAAGCAAACGGAATGGACAAAAAAGATCCCGCTGCACCCCACCGCACTGCCGGCCGCGGTGCTGGAAAGCATCGGTGCGCGGCTGAATGCGATGGGGGAAGACCTCGTTGCCGTGCGCGCCTATGCGGCGGACTTCGGCCCCGCGGAGCGGCCGTGTACGCTCGTCGCCGTCGAATTTCCGCGCGGCATCCGCGGGCCGCTGCTCGGGCGGAATATGGATGACCTTTACGAGTTCCTCGACTCGCGGCCCGAAGATTACACTCTGTTCCTGTACGATAAAGAGGTTGCCCGCGCACTGCGCGCCGCCGGTGTTGCGCCTTTTTGGGAGGGATAAACAGAAAAAGCCCTGTGCCGCTTTTTTAAAATGAGGCAGGGCTTTTATTTTGCGTTTTACATCCCGAAATCGCCGAAGAAGGCACAAACTTTCTAAATTTTTCTGAAAAAGTTGTTAATTTTGTTTGACAGAGCTTTACGGATATGGTATTATAGATAAGCTGTGTAATAGGGTTGAGGTATAAAGTTACTTCAATCGCTTTGGGTTGCGAGGATAAATACAGCACAATCGCGCCCTTTGCGAAGATAATTTATGCCGACAAATGTGGGAGCACGACTCCTGCGACTAACCGGAGTGCAGCCATTCAACTAAAAACTGAATGGTTTTTTTATTTCTGCGGTACTCCGAAACACACGGCGCAGTTGACAGAAAAGTTAGTATAAAATCGGAGGAATCAACAAACTATGGCAAGTCAGAAACTGAGAATCAAACTCGCCGCTTACGATCATGAACTCGTAGACCTCGCGGCGCAGCGCATCGTCGAAACGATGCAGAAGTCGGGCGCCAAGATCAGCGGCCCCATCCCCCTGCCCACCGAAAAAGAAGTGGTCACCATTCTGCGCTCGCCGCACAAAGATAAAGACAGCCGCGAACAGTTCGAGATCCGCACGCACAAGCGCATCATCGACATCTACACCGCGAACGCGAAACTTTTGGACAGTGTGCACCTGCCCGCCGGCGTCGACATCAAGATCAAACTGTAAATACAGTTGAATTTTACGGACTCTTTCCGTAAAAATTCGTGAACAACGTAAAGATAATACTTTGTAAATTCAAGGTATTGCCGAAATATAATTTTTAAGGAGTGAACTTTATCTATGAATAAAGCAATCATCGGACGCAAAGTCGGAATGACGCAGATCTTTACTCCGGAAGGGAAAGTGATTCCCGTAACGGTAGTGGAAGCGGGCCCCTGCCCGGTCGTGCAGATCAAAACCGTGGAAAAAGACGGCTACGCCGCTCTCAAACTCGGCTTTGACGAAACGACGGAAAAGAGAGTCAGCAAACCCGACCTCGGCCAGTTCAAAAAGGCGGGCGTAAAACCCCAAAAAGTTCTCAAAGAGTTCCGCCTCGCAGACCTGTCCTCGTACGAAGTGGGCAAAAACGTCACCGTCGAACAGTTCAAAGAGGGCGACAAGGTAGACGTCGTCGGCACCAGCAAGGGGCACGGTTTTTCGGGCGTCATCAAACGCTGGAACCAGCGCCGCCTCAAAGAAACGCACGGCGTAGGCCCCGTACACAGGGAAGTGGGTTCCATGAGCGCGAACTCCACGCCCAGCCGCGTTTTCAAGCACAAGAATATGCCCGGCCAGTACGGTCACGAAAGAGTTACCGTACAGAACCTCGAAGTCGTAAAGGTTGATGCCGCGCGCAACGCTCTGCTCATCAAGGGCGCCATCCCCGGCCCCAAGGGCAGCATCGTGTCGGTAAGCGACAGCGTCAAGGCCAAATAAGGAGAGAAAGAGAAATGCCTACGGTTAAAGTATATAAAATGGACGGTTCGGTCGCCGGCGAAATGCAGCTTTCCGATAAAATTTTCGGCGCCGAATACAACGAGCCTTTGATTCACCAGGCGGTCGTAACCCGCCTCGCCAACGAAAGGCAGGGCACCAAGAGCACGCTCACCCGCACCGAAGTGCGCGGCGGCGGCGCAAAGCCCTGGCGCCAGAAGGGCACCGGCCGTGCCCGCCAGGGTTCCATCCGCGCACCGCAGTGGACGAAGGGCGGCGTCGTGTTCGCACCCAAGAGCCGCGA
>CALVHW010000005.1 GCA_944328905.1 uncultured Clostridia bacterium
TGCCGTTTCCCGTAAACGGGAACCCTCGGCAGGGCAGCGGACTACGTCCTCGCGCAGCGGGTGAATGCGGCGCGCATTAAAAAGGTGAGCCCTTGAAAAGCGCGCCGCAGAGGGCAGAACCCTCCAATCGCAGAAAATCGCAAGCGTCAGCTCGCTGAGATTTTCGCGAGTTATTCATCGAACATGGATATCTGCGCCTTTTGCTTTTCGCTCATCTTCACGCCCATGTGCTCGTAGCCGCCTTTCAGGCATACCCTGCCGCGCGGCGTGCGCGCGATAAACCCGAGTTGCATCAGGTACGGTTCGTACACGTCTTCAATGGTGTTTGCGTCCTCATTGATGGTAGCGGCGAGCGTTTCGAGGCCCGCGGGGCCGCCGCCGAATTTTTCGATGAGCGCGCGCAGAAGTCCGCGGTCGGTATCGTCGAGCCCCAATTCGTCGATATCCATTTTTTGCAGTGCGTAGCGCGCATCCGCCAGCGTGACCGTTGCATTGCCCTTGACGGCGGAAAAATCGCGCACGCGCTTCAACAGCCGATTGGCGATGCGCGGCGTGCCGCGCGAACGGCGGGCGATTTCGCGCGCGGCCTGCGGCTCGATGCCGATGCCCAGCATCTTCGCCGAGTGCGAAACGATCTGCATGAGTTCGTCGGGCGTGTACATTTCCAGGCGGCACATCACGCCGAAACGGTCGCGCAGGGGCGAGGCGAGCATGCCCGCCTTTGTGGTGGCGCCGATCAGCGTAAAGTGTTTGAGCGGAAAGCGAAGGTTCTTTGCAGACGGGCCTTTGCCGACGATGATATCCAGCGCGTAGTCTTCCATGGCGGAATAGAGTATCTCCTCCACCGAGCGGTTGAGGCGGTGGATCTCGTCGATGAACAGCACGTCGTTTTCGTTGAGGTTGGTCAAAATCGCCGCGAGGTCTCCCCCGCGCTCGATGGCGGGGCCGCTGGTTAGTTTGATCTGCACGCCCAGTTCATTGGCGATAATGTGCGCGAGCGTGGTTTTACCGAGGCCGGGCGGGCCGTACAAAAGGACGTGGTCGAGCGCCTCGCCGCGCATCTTCGCCGAGGATATGAACACGGATATATTTTCTTTTACTTTCTGCTGGCCGACGTAATCTGCCAGCGTTTTGGGGCGCAGGACGTTTTCTTCGGCGTCGAACTCCCCTTTCGTGCTCATTACGAGGCGTTCGTCCGCTCCGAATCCGTTCTCGAAATCCTCTTCGAAACTCATGCGTTCTCCTTTGCGCGCAGGCGCGGTTTACTCTTTTCGCGTGCGGTTTGCCCGATTTTTACGATTTGCTTTTCCGCGTGCGGAATGCTTGATTTTGCGCGGCATACCCGTTTGCTGCCGTTCGCGGTTTACATATTTTTGAGCGCGCTCATCACGATCTCTTCCGTGGTGGCGGCGCCCCGTTCGATGGCGGCTTTAACCGCCCGCACGCTCTCCGCCCGCGTATAGCCGAGCGACATCAGGCCGACGATGGCGTCTTCCTCCCTGTCGGAAAGTTTTTCGGGCGCGGCGGCGACGGTTTTGCCGCCCGAAGCGGGCATAAGTTCGGCGGCGGAAACTTTTTCGCGCAGTTCGAGAATGATGCGCTCCGCCGTTTTTTTGCCGAGCCCCTTTACGGTGCTGAGCATTTTAACATCGCTGGACGCGATCGCCACGGCGACGTCGCCCACGCTCAGTGCCGACAGAATGGCGATGCCCATTTTCGGCCCCACGCCCGAAACGGATACGAGTTTTAAGAACATGGTCTTTTCTTCGGGGGAAACGAACCCGAACAGCGAAATGCCGTCTTCGCGCACCTGCAGATAGGTGTACGCCTCGCCCTGCCCGTCCGTGACGAGTTTGGCAAACAGCGCGCCCGAACAGAGCACCTCGTAGCCGATGCCGCCGTTTTCCAGCAGCACCGTGCCTTCGCCCGAATAGAGAACTTTACCTTTGATGTAACCGATCATAATAACACCTATTTTCTCGCGTTTCTCGCGCAAAGGCGCTGCGAAACGCCGAGATATTGAGGGGAAACCCGAACGGCTTTCCCCTTTGCGCGCGATATTTTAAGGGCTTACGAAATTAAAATCGCGCGCATTCACCCCTTCCGTAAGCCGAAGTGTCGGCAAATTGGGGGCGCTGGCGCAGAGGCGCGACTCTGCTTGCGCGAGTAAATTATTATATTTTCGCGCAAATCTCCGCAAAAGAGATGCGGATATTTGCTTGATATTCAGAGAAAACCCGCGGGCGCGCCCGCTTAGCGGGCTGGCCGCCCGTTTTCTCTCTGCGCGCGATACTTTATTTCGCTTTCAAAATTATAATCGCGCGCATTCACTCTTTCCGCATGAGCCGTAAGAATACGGCAAATGGGGTGCGCTTTTTGAGAAACGCGGTTCTCAAACGCGCAGTCAATTATTTCAAAACAATCACTTGCGCGTGGCGAAATCGCATTTTGCCTAAGCGCCCTCTATTTGCGCGCCCAGCGCCTTTGGCGGAAAAGGTGAATGCCGCGTTTTCTATAATGGAGAGCCACTTAAACAAATAGGGCATCCCGAAAAAGATTTGCAAAGCAAAGATTTTTTGGGAAGAGGAGCAACAAGCGTATAAGAGCAAGCGGCGGAAAGCCGCGCGCGAAAATTACCTTGTTGCGACGAGCGGCAGAGGAAAAACCGAACGCAGAGCCGCCCCCTTTTCAAAGCGGCGGCTACGCCAAAGTTTTTCCTGGAAATCACGGAATTTTTGTGAACTCTTTTCGCAAAAATTCGTGAACCTAAACGCGAGAAATTATATCGTGTAAAGTGCCGACAGCCGCGACGTGAACGAATGGCACAGCGCCACTGCCAAAGCGTCGGCCGCGTCGTCCGGGCGAGGTATGCCCTTTAAGCGCAATAAATTCGCCGTGACCAACTGAATCTGCTTTTTATCCGCTTTGCCGTAACCGGTGAGAGCCTGCTTGATCTGCATGGGCGTGTATTCGAACAGCCTGCCGCAGAATTTGACGCACGTCAACAGTGCCACGCCGCGCGCGTGCGCCACGGCGATGCCCGTGGTGACGTTTTTGGAGAAAAACAACTCCTCCACCGCCACTTCGTCCGGCTTGTACTTTTCCAGCACCTTTTGGATCCCCTCTTCGAGAATGGCGAGCCGCGTGGGCAGGCGCTCCTCTTTGGGCGTGAGCACCACGCCGTAATCTTCCGCGGACACGTTTCCGCGCTCGTCTTTGCGCAAAACCCCGTAGCCGAGCGTCGCCAGACCGGGGTCGATCCCTAAAATAATCAATTTCTTTACTCTTTGTTGATAAAATTTATAAATATAACTTGAAATTTTTTGCAAAATATATTACAATAGAATAAGGAAGGCCCGAACGGAGGGTAACGTGCGCCGCAAACCGCGGCACGTGCTGAATTTCCTCTCTATTTATTTTACGGTTTTCCGAGCAATAAGTCAATTAAAAAAGGCTTAAAAAAACGCGGGGTATTAAATTATGAAGCTGTGGGAAGGACGTTTTACGCAACCGAGCGCAAAAAGCGCGGATGACTTCAACCAGTCGCTCTCGTTCGACTACAAACTGTACTGGCACGACATTCTCGCCAGCATCGCACACGCGAAGATGCTGGGCGAGACGCAGATCATCACCAAAGAAGAATCGGAAAAGATCAGCGACGCGCTCGTGAACATCCTCGCCGACATCGAAAAGGGCACGCTGCCCATCGAAGGCGCGGAGGACATTCATACGTTCGTGGAAAACGAACTGACCAAGCGCATCGGCGCGACGGGCAAAAAACTGCACACCGCGCGTTCGCGCAACGACCAGGTAGCCACCGATATGCGCCTGTACACCAAAGACAGCATCGTGAACGTGTGCGACCAGATCAAAGCGCTCATCACCACGCTTTTGGACATCGCCAACAACAACGTGCGCTTTATCATGCCCGGCTATACCCATTTGCAGAAGGCGCAGCCCATTTCGGTGGCGCAGTATGTGAACGCGTACAGCGAAATGTTTTTGCGCGACCTCGAACGCTTTACCGACTGCTACAAGCGCACCGACGTGATGCCGTTGGGCAGCGGCGCGCTGGCGGGCACCGACTTCCCCATCGACCGCAGAATGACGGCCAGCCTGCTCTCCTTTTCTGAAATTTCGCAGAACTCGGTCGACGCCGTTTCCGACCGCGATTTCGTGGCCGAATACATATTCTGCTGCTCGCTGCTGATGGCGCACCTCTCGCGCTTCTGCGAAGACCTCATCATCTATTCGAGCGAAGAATTCGGGTTCGTGGAGATCGCCGACGGCTATACGACCGGCTCTTCCATCATGCCGCAGAAAAAGAACCCCGACATCCCCGAACTCGTGCGCGGCAAAACGGGCAGAGTGTACGGCGACCTGACCGCCATTTTAACGGTGATCAAGGGCCTGCCCCTCTCCTACGACAAAGACTTGCAGGAAGACAAAGAGGCGCTGTTCGACGCGGAAGACACCGTGCTCGGCTGCCTGAATATCTTCAACGAACTTTTGCAGAACCTCTCCTTCGACACGCGTAAGATGCGCAACGCCGCCGCTGGCGGGTTTGCGACCGCGACCGACGTTGCCGACTACCTCGTACAGAAGGGTATGCCTTTCCGCGACGCGCACGCCGTGACCGGGCAGATCGTGCGCTACTGCATCGAGAACGGCAAGACGCTCGAACGGCTGGAACTGCACGTTTACCAGAGTTTTTCCACGCTGTTTGAAGAGGACATTTTGCAATGCGTGAAAGTGGGCCGCTCGGTGGAGGCGCGCAAAGTGATCGGCGGCAGCGCCCGCAGCGCCGTGCGCGAAAACATCCGCTCCATCACCCGCCGCCTCAACAGGATGTTCAAAGAATAAACGCCGTATAAATGGACGCGCCCCGCGGCTGATGCCGCGGGGCGTTTTTTTGCGGCCCCTGCACCGCGCGGCAGCAAAAAGCGCCCCGAAAACCGGAACGGTTTTCGGGGCGCGTCTGTTTGCGGAAATTATTTGTGCGCGCTGTTTACGAAAATTATTTGTGCGCATCGTATTCCGATGCGCGAAAAATATTTCAGGGCAAAACATTGCACCGCCGGCACGGATGATCGTGCCGAATGCCTGCGCATATATTTACGCGAAAGTTTTGCGCAAACAGCCGTGCGCAATTATTTGGTGACCGTCACCTTTTTGAGGGCGCGGGGAGAATCGGGCGAGAGTCCCTTGCCGCAACTGGTTTTGCACGCGAGCATCTGCGCCGTGAGCGCAAAGCAGAACACCGTTTGTGCCTCGCACTCGCCGCCGGGGATCTCCACGATGTGCGCGATGAGGTCTTCGTACGCTTCGGCGTCGTCCGTCACGATGTACAGGTCGGCGCCCAGTTCGCACATCTTTTCGGCGCATTTGCGGCAGTCGGCGCGGTGCACCTCGTCGCCGCCGTGCAGCGAATGTTTGGACGCGAACAGGATCACCTTCGTGCCCTCCGCGACCATCGCCATGGGGCCGTGGTAGAAATCGGACGAATGGTAGGCGCGGGCGCGGATGTAGCAGGTTTCCTGCAATTTGAGGCCGCACTCGAAAGCCAGCGCGGAGGATACGCCGCGCGAAAGGACAAAGCACTCGTCGGCATCGACGAAATCTTTCGCCATGGGATCGGTGGCGGCGTCGATGGCGGGAACAGCCTTTTCCAGCAGATCGCCGATCTTCGATGCGCAGCCGTCCTTCTTGCCCGCAAAGGCGGTGACGAGCAGCAGCGAAAGATACAGCTGACTGCTGAACGTTTTGGTGGCCGCGACGCTCTTTTCCTCCCCCGCAAAGCAGCAGAGGTGGTATTTGGCGAGCTTGGCGAGCGGGCTGGTTTCGTCGTTGGTGATGGCGACGGTGACGGCGCCGCACTCGTTGCCCTCTTTTACGATCTCCATAACGTCCGCCGCCTTGCCGCTCTGCGAACAGCCGATGACGAGATAGTTTTTCAGGTTGAGTTTTCCGCCGTACACGGTGGCCACACTGGGCGCGCCGGAGGCGACGGGGATGCCGAGAATGCTCTCGAACAGGTATTTGAGGTAGATCATGGCGTGGTCGGAAGTGCCGCGCGCCGCCGTGTAAACGCCCGCAATATCCTTGGCGTCCTGCACGATTTTTGCGAGTACGTCGGCATTTTTCTGCGCCAGCGTCTTCAAAACGGCGGGAGCCTCGTTGAGTTCTTTCCACATCAGAGTTTCTTTGTACTGCATGTTATTTTTCCTCCGTAAATTTTCCGATCCGGTCGCGCACTTCCGCCTCGAAACGGCGGATGACGCCGGAAATATAATCCGCCGCGTTCAGATCTTTGTCGAGCATGAGCGGCGTGAGATCCATGGCGTAGTTGAGCGCGGTGTAGGTGTCGCAGGCGTGGCTAGCCGAGAAGGTGGCGTTCGCCGCGCGGCGGCCTTCCGCCGCGATCTCGTAACGCTTGCCGCCGACGATCTGGCTGTCGAACACGCCCGAAAGGCAGCGGGCGATGTTGGGATGATTGCCGCAGTCGAGCATCACCTTTTCGTCGTCGGGCATCCAGTCGAGGTCGCGCCACACTTCGCAGCCGTACACCTTTTCCGGCCGCTCTTCCGGTTTGAGAAGGCGCAGGGCGGCCAGCACTTTCGTTGCCGTGGCGACGTGCGTATCGTGCTTGTCCGCAAAGTTGTGCATATACACGAAGCGCGGGCGCGCGGCGCGGAAGAGGCTGACCAGTTCTTCGACGATGGCCGTGTTTTTCGGATCCTTCACCTCTTTGGAAGGATGCCCGAGCAGCGCCTGGAAGGAGTATTCCCCTACGAACGCCGCCTTTTTCTGCTCGACGATGCGGATCGCCTTCATGTCCTCGTCGGTATAGTCGGCGTACAACCCGTTGCGGGGGCTGCCCGCACCGTCGGTGACGACCACTGCGCCGAACCAAGCGTCTTTTTTGCCGAAACATTCGCTGATAGGCGCATAGGCCATAAATTCGATGTCGTCCTGGTGCGCAGAGACCGCCATATGCGTGGTGCGCGAAATAGCCTTTGTTTGTTCTTCGCCGTCGGGAACAAAAAGGACGGCTTTGTCGCTGAGTTTCATATTCTTAACCTCCGGAGCGGCTCAGCCGCTCTCTTATTTTATTCTGCAAAAGGTTTGAAGCAGCGGCCTTCCGTACCGCCGCCCCTCGTATGCTATCAGTTCTCTGCAAACGCCGCTTTTACGCTGCGGATGCCGAACGGGATCAACCTGTAGCCGGGCGCAAAATCGTCGCACTTCCCGTCTTTCCAGTTGCCCCGGAAAGTGAAGTTCCACGGCGAAATGCCGCCCTCGTCGCCTTTAAAATGGAAGGGCCCGAACATATTGCGGAGCGAACCCACGGCAATAATTTCGACCTCGTTTTCGCGCCCCTTTTCCAGCCGCACTCCGACGGTGTTGCCGAACATCGCCGAGCCGGCATTTTTGCCGTTCACGCGCACTTCCGCCACCGAATAATCGCCGTCGATAATAAACTCGGCATACTCGCTTTCGCCGAACACCTTGCCAGCGAACACGGCGCTGCCCGCAAAGTACGGGAAACCGTTTTTCTCCAGCGACGCCGCCGATTGCGGAACGGACGGAGACAGGATGCGGCGCTTTTCATCCACGCGGAAATCGCCGAGGATATAGATGTTTTCCAGTTCGGTATCGTACCACAGGCAGTTGCGCACGCTCTCGGTGGCGAGGGGATCGAACAGAGCCCAGAAAACGTGCGGGCGCTCGTAGAATTCCAGCGTGTTGACGTATTCGTTGACGCCCTCTTTCACCGCTTCGGAAATATCCGCCTCTTCGAACAAATGGTCAAAATCGCTGTCATGGAAGGTGAGCGGAATACCGTTGAGCAAGGAAGACGTATACTTGCCTTTTTCCCGCCGCAAAATCAGTTTTTTGCCGAAACCTTTGACTTCGAAGCGGTATTTCACCGCCAGCGGGCCGTTGTAATGCGCGCGCAGCAGACGATCGAACGCCTCAACGAGCGGTTCGTCGCCGCCGAATCCCCTGCCTTCGTCGATCTGTACCGTATCGATCGTAAGATTGTTGTCTGTGGCCGAACGGAAAGAAAATTCAGACGTGACGTCGTGCGCTTGGCCGTAAACGATGGGTTTTTTACCTTTTTCGGGCATGAGCAGCATCCCCTCTCCGGGACGCAGCACGATATCCCGCGGCTGCTCGTACAGCTCCAGTTCGAAGAGGTCGGCGCGCGAAAAACCGGCAGGCAGGCGCAGATGCGCCTCTTTTTCGTGCGAGGGGTTGACGATATACAAAAATTCGAATCCGTCGCCTTTGCGGTAAGTATAATCGGCCACGCCGTCCGTTTCCAGGCGCACGGCGCCCGCCGCGGCGATGTCGCCGAGGGTAACGTTGCTGTGCAGGAACGACCAGTCGCCCGGCACGCCGTCTGCATACTTCGGCACGCCCGCGGCATAGATCTTTCCGCCGGCGGCAGCATATTCTTTGAGCATTTTCTGTGTTTCCGCCGAGAGAGATGCGCAATCCGGCACGACTACAAAGTCGTATTTGCGTTTTCCGACGCGCAGGGTTTTTCCTTCCGCTGCGCCGTGACGGGCGAGGATGGTTTCGTCCGTTATATCGTACAGCACGCCGGCACGGTTGAGTTCCGCCTGCAGCGCCTCAAAATTTTCGTCCGTCTGCATGGCGCGCTCTTCGGCAAAGCGATAATAGCGCAGATAAACGCTCTGCATCGGGTTGATGACGGCGCAGTTGACGCAGGCGTCGCTTTCGGCGAGCATCCTGCCGAGGCGGGTAAAATACAGGTTGAAATCGGCAAAGTGTTTCCACCACGTCATGTGCGGACTGAAGCAGGGCGGGTGGTCGGTTTTCCCCTGCCCGGCGAGGCTGTACGCAAAGAGATGGTGGCACATGAGGTTGACGCCGTGTACGTACTGTTTTTCGGCAATGGCGCGCAGTTGGTCGGGCGTGGAGCCGTAGCCGCTGCAACCGAACGTTTCGGTGAGGATCTGTTTTTTGCCGAGTTGGCCCGCCGCTCCGCCGATCTGCCGCGCCGCGAGCGTGCCTGCATTGTAATGGCCGAGGTTGTCTACACCGGGAATGTGTTCGAACTCGTACGAGGGCGTGCACGCCGCGCCGCCCCACATCTGCAGATAGAGTTTGGTTTCTTCTACACTGTGGCCGGTAAGTTTGCAGTTGTGCGCCGTGCACCAGTCGTACAGCGTTTTATAGAATACGTTGGTATACAGCTCGTTGAGCATCTTGTAATAGCGCACGCGGAACGGGTAAGCCTTTTCGTCGTCCTCGAAAAGGGCGATGATGCCGTCGGCGATGTCTTCGCCGTAACGCTCTTTCCAAAGTTTTTCCGCCGAATAGGAAAAGGGCGTGCCCCAGCGGTAATACTGCGGTTCGTCGGTGAAAAAACCGACCAGTTCTTTGCCGAACCTGTCTTTAAAGCGGCGGTAATATTCTTCGTGCGTCATGCGGATAAATTCCGCGACCACGTCGGGATTGAGGATATCGGTATTGGCGGGCGAACGGCGCACATACACGCAGCGATACTTGCCGCCCTCCGCTTTTTCGCCGCGCGAAAGGCGTTTGCCCGACGCGTCAAACACGGCGTAGGCCGCGCCGTCGAACGCGTCTTTTTCTTCCATTTCGAGGTAGGGAGCGCGGAACTCCTCTTTTTCCAGCAATTTGCCGCCCACAAAACCGCTCGGCCAGCCGTTTTCGTCGTAGATCCAGGCGTTCATTTTCAGCGCGGCGGCCTTATCCAGGCAGGCCTCCACCAGCGAAAACCACTCTTCGGAAAGATATTCGGTGCGGAGCCCCGTGCGCGCGTGCATAATAAAGCCGCCGCAACCGGCCTCCTTTATCTGCTCGATCTGGCGCAAAAGCTGCTCCTTTTCCAAACGGTTGTTCCAGCTCCAGAACGGCACCGGGGCATAATCGCGCATATCCGCTTTTGCAAGCGATCGCAAGTAATCTTTCATAGAAACCTCTCTAAATTATCGTTTCGTTGCATACCGCAAAAGGGTGAGAACGCGCGGCACACGCCGCTTTCCGCGCCCCTTTCAGTTTACATATTATTGTAACATTTTGCAGGCGGAAAAGTCAACCGCTGCAATGCCGCAAATACAAAAAAACGGCGGAAAAGGGAGATTCTCCGCCTCTTCCGACCGTTCCTTTTCCGCGTTTTGACACCCGCGCGGCAACGGGAGAAAAACCAACAGACGGCGCCCGCGAAAAACCGATGGTTTTTATTCGTTTACTCATCTTTCTTCCTCCTTAACAACTTTCGATTTTGAAAATACTACTTCTCGAATAGAGCCCCTCCGCATTTTCATAATAATCAGCATAAAGAACAGTTTCCGTTTCTATATCGAAATAGTATAACGTAACCGGATAACTCAAATCCGGTCTTACAATGATATTTTCTCCTATACCGTTCGTTACAATAAATAACTTATTATCATAAATACATACGCTATATATCTCGCTTGTTCCTTCTTGATTGAGTGTTCCCCTTTCATACCAAATGCGATGTATTTTTTTATACACCTCACTTTTTTCACGCATATATGCGTCATCGATTTTATATTCTTTGCCATCAAAATGTATTATATATCCGAATCCCCCTGTTTCAATATTGATAGGTTTGTCTTGAAAAGTTGTCTCGCCTTGATACATATCAATACAATCCAATGAACCAGCAGCCGCCACTAACTTATACCCAAAAAATTCTACGGGTATTTCGTTCATTTTTTGCGTGAGATACATCGCGGCGTCCTTTAAGGGGGGTTCACACCCGGAAACACCCGCTGCAATGGTTACGGCCATCAATACAGCCGTTATACAATACACTATCTTTTTCGTTTTCATATTCCCTCCTTTATCGTTTGCGTCAATTATTTTTCTTTATCGCCGTCAGGGCCGGCGGCATCCTGCCCCTTTGCCGCAGCGGATTTCGGCGGGGCGGCCGCGGCGTTCTTTTTCGGCGCATGGGCGCGCTTCCACGCCTTGATTTCGGCAAGCCGCGCGGCGAATTTTGCCTCTGCGCCCTCTTCCGTGGGGTGATAGTATTCGCGGCCGAGCAGCGAATCGGGCAGACACTGCATATCGGTAAGTTTTTCCGCAAAATCGTGCGCGTACTGATAGCCCTTGCCGTATTCGAGTTCCTTCATCAGCCGCGTGGGCGCATTGCGGATGACCAGCGGCACGGGTTCGGCGAGCATGGTGAGCGCATCCTTTTTGGCGCGCTCGTAGGCCATGTACAGCGCGTTGGATTTGGGCGCCAGCGAAAGATACACCGCCGCCTGCGTGAGGTGCACGCTGCATTCGGGCATACCTATAAAGTGGCAGGCATGGTAGGCGGCCACGCATAGCTCCAGCGCGCGCGGATCGGCGAGGCCGACGTCTTCGCTGGCAAAGCGCGTGAGCCGCCGCGCGATGTAGATGGGATCCTCTCCCGCCTCGAGCATACGCGCCAGCCAGTACACGGCGGCGTCGGGATCGGAATTGCGCATGGATTTGTGCAGCGCGGAGATGAGGTTGTAATGCTCTTCGCCCGTTTTGTCGTACAAAAGCGACTTTTTCGAAGTGATCTGTTCGACGGACGCCGCCTCGACCGTGACGCTGCCGTCGGCGGAAAGGTCGCCGTTGAGCACCGCCATTTCCAGCGTGGAGAGGGCGCTGCGCGCGTCGCCGTTGGCAAAGGAGGCGATCGCCTGCAAGAGGTCGTCGGAGATGGTTATTTTCTGCCCGCCGAAACCGCGTTCGTCCTGCAGGGCATGGCGGAGCAGCTGCACCAGTTCTTCGGTTCTGAGCGGCTGCAACACGAACACCTTGCACCGCGACAAAAGAGCGCCGTTGACTTCGAACGACGGGTTTTCGGTGGTGGCGCCGATGAGAATGATGCTCCCCTTTTCGACGAAAGGCAGAAAGGCGTCCTGCTGGGCCTTGTTGAAGCGGTGGATCTCGTCGACAAACAGGATGGTCTTCCCGCCGAACCGGCGGCTCTTTTCCGCCTGCTCCATGACCTGCCGGATCTCTTTGATGCCGCTCGTCACCGCCGAAAAATCGATGAAATCCGCCTTCGTGCGGTTGGCGATGATGCGCGCCAGGGTGGTTTTGCCCACGCCGGGCGGGCCCCAGAAGATCATCGAGCCGATGCGGTCGCCCTCGATGAGGCGGCGCAGCACCTTGCCCTCGCCCAAAAGATGCGTTTGTCCCACAAATTCTTCGAGCGTGCGCGGGCGCAGCCGCGCCGCCAGGGGCAGATCTGCCTCGCTCATAAACATCGATTGCTGCTGCATAAGCCGTCACCTCGCAAAAAGTGCGCGCCGCGGCAAACTGCGCGGCGCATCGCGTGCGGAGCTCCGCACGGAAAGTTATCCGAAATAGCGGTAAAGGAAGTACAGCCCGACCAGAACGGCGGCGACGAGCAAAATCACGCCGCCCACTTTGAGGGGCGATACGGGCGCTTTGCCCGTGACTTTGCCGTTGAAACCGTTGACGAAAAAGTTGTACAGCTTGGAACGCCAGTTGCAGTGGCCGACGTATATGGGAATGAGAATATATTTATACGTCATGTCGTAAAAGTTCGTGCGGATATTGAAAGATGCCACGACGTCGTATGTATACCGGGAAAGAATCTGCGATTTGAGCCGCGTTCCCATAATCCCCTTCGCCTCTTCCCAGCACTGCATCCCGCCCTTGGTATTCTGCGTGGCAGTGTAGCCGCTCAGGTACTCCTGCTTGTATTCGCTGCTGCCGCCCGTATCGAAAGGCTGCAGCGCGTTGAGCGATTTCGTATCGATATTTTCGGAAGCCTGCACGAGCACGTCGTCAAACATCGAATCCCAATGTCCGCTCACATTGAAATACCGGATCCGCCGCTCCTGCACGGTGTGGCCGTTGCGGCGGCGCGTAACGTAATAATACTTGCCCAGCCGCGCGTTATACCACGACTCGGTGCGCGAATCGAAGGTAAAGGCCGGCAGGTAGATCGGCTTGATGTTTTCCGGCTTGGCGCTCTTGCGGAACTTCTGCGGCGCAAAACGGCGCTTTCTCACCCATTTGCGCACGTCGGCCGCCGCCGCCTCGTTGGTGACGCGGAAAGGCACCACGGCGTTGGGGCGCAGGCCGGGCAATTCGTCCGTCTGCACGATGTTCGACGTGCCGCAGAACGGGCAGGTTTTGGCGATCTCGTTCTTATCGAGCACTTCGCGCGCGCCGCAGTTGCGGCAGATGAAAACGTGCGATTCCCCCGCCCAGCCGTTATCCTGTTTGAGAAGGTTTTCGAAATCCTGTTCTTCGCTCGCGTGCGCGAAGATCTGCTGCCGCGTGCCGCAGTGCTCGCAGTATAAGTCGCCCGTTTCCGCATCGTACACCATGTTGGCGCCGCACGACGGGCAGGCCAGAACGGCGGTATCCGTATGCACGTCCTGCGCGTAAGGATCGCCGCTCTCCGCCGCACCTTCAAAAGTGTTTTCCGCGGCCGCGTCTGCCGCCGCGTTTTCCTCCAGCCCGAACGGATCGAAAGGATCTGCCTGATTCTTTTTTTCGCTCATTCTATTCTCTCCTTATTCTGAAAAACATCTTTGTTCCGCCCGTCACGCAGGGCGTTTATGAAAACGGTCAGCGCAGCTGCCCGAAATCGCGGCGTTCGAAATTGCGGCGATCGCTGTCGGTTTTCGTGGCGGAGCGCAGTTTTTCCGAACCGGCCTCGGCGTACTCTCTGCTCTCCTCTTCCGTAATCGCGCCCGTTTCCGCAAGCCATTCCACATAGCCCGTTTCGGCACAAACGCCCAGATGCTGGGTAGTGTCGCCGCGCAGGCGGTTTGCTATTTTCGTCATAAAAAACGAGACGTCTTTGAACAGCGAAAGGTGCGCGGCGTATTCGGCATCCTCTTCGAACATATCCGGCCAGGTGAGCGATTCGCCGCCGTAGCGTTCGAGCGAGCTCACCAGCCCCGGGCGCACCGAAAAACGCACGCTTCCTTCCTCACTGAGCGCGGCGGCATCGGTGAGCGTCATCGGGCGGGGGCCCACAAAACTCAGTTTTCCGGTAAACACGGCGGGCAGGCAGGGATAATACTTCATGCCGCAGGCTTTCATGAACCGCCCCCAGGGAGTGACGCGCTCGCGTTCGGGTAGCAGTTTTCCGTCTTCGCCCCTCTCCGTTCTTTCGGTGGCAAATACGGTGATTCTGATCACGCGCCCCTTTTTCCCGGCAAAATAATCGGACACGAACAGCGACTTATACGCGTTCTGCACCTTATTGTAGATGGCGTCCACGAGCAGGAACACGAGGAAAAAGGGCAGAAACACCGCCATAAAAAGGGCGGAAAAAAGGATATCGAGCACACGCTTGAACAGCCACCTGTAATTGAGGGCGAGCACGACAAGCAGAATCGCGATATCCAGCAGTATAAAGAGCGTCAGGCCCCAGGCAGTGCTTAAAAAGCCTGCGCCGGATGCGAGTAAATTCGTCATAGATGTCAGCCTCGCAATGCGAAAAATTTTTCAGAACTTATATACGCTTTTTATTATAGCATAAGCACGAGCAAAATGCAATCGTATGACAGGATTTCATTCAATTTCGGCAGGCGGGCAGGCGAACCGTTCGCAGACCGCGTCCAGCGCGGAAAACACGGCGTCTTTTCCCAGCTGCGTAAGCGCGCTGACGGCGATCACGTCGGCCTCCCCTATGCGGAAGGCGGCGGCGAGGCGGCGCACCGCCTCTTTTACGCGCGTTTTGGCGAGTTTATCCGCCTTGGTGGCGATCACCGTGAACGGGATGCGCGCGGAGTTGAGAAAGCCGAGCATCGCAATGTCGTCTGCCGTGGGATCGTGGCGGATGTCGGCGAGGGCGAGCGCGTGCGTAACGGTGCCCTCCCGCGCAAAAAAATCTTCGAGCAGGCGCGCCCACTTCTGTTTTTCCGCTGCGGACACGCGCGCATAGCCGTAACCGGGCAGATCGGCGAAGATAAAACCGCCGAAATCGAAATAGTTGATCAGCCGCGTGCGGCCGGGATCGCCCGACGTGCGCGCCAGTTTTTTGCGGCCGGCGAGCATGTTGATGAACGAGCTCTTGCCCACGTTCGACCTGCCGCAGACGGCGATCACCGGCTTTTCTTCCGCGTACAGGAAACCCTTTGCGCTCGCCGCAGAAACGAGAAATTCAGCATTGACCGGCCGCATATCACAACCCCACGATGGCATTGCCGAACACGGAGGCGACGTCTGACGCGGGAATAAAATGCAGCTGCCCGCGCACGTTTTCGGGGATCTCCTCCTCGTCCTTTTCGTTGTCTTTGGGAATGATGATGTTTTTGATGCCCGCGCGGTGGGCGGCGAGCGCCTTTTCTTTCAGTCCGCCGATGGGCAGCACTTTGCCGCGCAGCGTGATCTCGCCCGTCATGGCGATATCCTTGCGCACGGGTTTGTGCGTGAAGGCGGAAAGAATGGCCGTTGCCATGGTGATGCCGGCGCTGGGGCCGTCTTTCGGGGTGGCGCCCTCGGGCACGTGGATGTGGATATCCGTTTCGCCGAACGTTTCGGCGGGGATGCCGTATTCGTCGGCATGGGCGCGGATGTAACTGATGGCCGCGCGCGCCGATTCCTTCATTACGTCGCCCAGTTTGCCGGTGAGCAGGATCTCGCCCTTGCCGGGCATGGCGGATACTTCGATGGTCAGCGTAGTGCCGCCCACGCTCGTCCATGCGAGGCCGGTGGCGGCGCCCACCTCGTTGCCGTCGAGCACGGCCGCCTCGCGGTTGAAACGGCGCACGCCGAGGATCTCTTCGAGGTTTTCTTCGGTGACGACCTGCATTTCGATATCGCGGTTTTCGGCATAACGTACCGCGATTTTGCGGCACACCGAACCGATCTGGCGCTCCAAATTGCGCACGCCTGCCTCCATGGTATAGCCTTCGATGATGGCGAGGATGGCGCCGTCAGTGATTTCCAGAATGCCCTCTTTGAGGCCGTTCTCCTTCATCTTTTTGGGAACGAGGTAGCGGCGGGCGATCTCCTTTTTTTCGTCGACGGTGTAGCCGTTGAGTTCGATGAGTTCCATGCGGTCGAGCAGCGGCTGCGGGATGGTTTCCACCGTGTTGGCAGTGGTGATGAACAGCACTTTGGAAAGATCGTACGGCACTTCGAGGAAACGGTCGCGGAAGGAAGAGTTCTGCTCGGGATCGAGCACTTCGAGGAGCGCGCTGGCGGGATCGCCGCGCATATCCGAAGAAACTTTATCGATCTCGTCCAGCAAAAACACGGGGTTGATGCTGCCCGCCTGTTTCATGGCGTAGATGATGCGCCCGGGAATCGCCCCCACATAGGTGCGGCGGTGGCCGCGGATCTCCGCCTCGTCTTTGACGCCGCCCAAACTCATGCGCACGAATTTGCGGCCGAGCGCGCGCGCCACCGACTTGGCGATGGACGTTTTGCCCACGCCCGGAGGCCCCACGAAACAGAGGATGGGCGCGTTCATGCTCTTTGTAAGCTGCAGAACGGCGAGGTATTCGGTGATGCGCGTTTTGACTTTTTCCAGCCCGTAGTGATCTTCGTCGAGAATCTTCTGCGCGTCGGAAAGTTTTTCGGTATCCTTTGTTTCCTCCGTCCAGGGCAGGTCGATCAGCCATTCGAGATAGTTGCGGATGACAGTGTATTCGGGCGAGGAAGGGGGCATCTTATCCGTGCGCGCCAGTTCTTTGAGCGCCTTTTCCTCGATTTCGGCGGGCATGTGCTTTGCTTTGATCTGCTCGGCGATAGTGTCGCGCTCCTCCTCGTCGTCGCCCAGTTCGGTGTGGATGGCTTTGAGCTGTTCGCGCAGGAAGTATTCCTTTTGGTTTTTATCGATGTTTTTGCGCACGGTGGCGCTGATCTTTTTTTCCAGTTTGGCGATTTCCAGTTCGTCGTTGAGGCAGCGCTCGAACAGTTTGAGCTGTTCGACCACACCCGGCGTTTCGAGAATCTTCTGCTTTACGTCTTCCTTGATGTGCAGCCAGAGGAGAGCGTTGGCAATGTAGGCACCCGGTTCGGTGAACTTTTCCAACCCTGCCGCGGCGTCTTTGGGGAAACGCATATCATTGGCCTGGATGTCGCGCATCACGTCCTGCGCGGTGCGGAAATACGCCTCTTCCAGCACGGGATCGCCGTGCACCGCTTTCAGCTCGGAAACGTTGGCGAAAAAGCAGCCGTCCTCTTCGTAAATTTCGCCCGCTTTGGCACGCCAAAGCCCCTCCACGGATACGCGGAGGTTGTTGGAAGGCAGCTTGGCCACCTGTTTGATCTTTACGACCGTGCCGACGGTGAAAACATCGTCGGGGCCGATCTCGTCTTTTTCCCCGTCCTTTTGCAGGGCGACGAACAGCGTCATGTCGCGTTCGGTGGCACGGGATACGGCGGTCAGGGAAATCAGCCTGCCCGCATCGAACGCGCTCACCGTATCCGGAAAGATGACTTTGCCGCGCAAAGCCACCATCGGATAATTGAAAACCTTCTTTTTCGGCATATAAAAGCACCTCTTGTTTCAGTAACAAGTATATCACAAACAGAAAGATTTTACAAGCCTATTTTGAAAATCGTGTGAGAGGAAAGAAAAGGAACAAAAAAAGCGCGGTATCCGGGCGCGGATTTTGCCGCATCCGCTGAAATTTCCGCCGCGGCGCGGGGAAAATATGCGGTTTTAGCCCCGCGCCCGCATAAAAACGAGGCAGCGATCGAGCGGCTTTTCCGCACTCCTTGCGGAAGGGTTGCGGCGCGGGAAATAGGACGCTTTCCGCCGCCCGCGGCCGATTGAAAGCCGGCGGAACGAGCAACGTAAAAGCGGGGCGATGGCCGCCCCGCTTACAGCAATTTCCGCATTACGCTTTTTTCGCACGGATGTACTCGTCGATGGCTTCCGCGGCCGTTTTGCCCGCGCCCATCGCGAGGATGACCGTTGCGGCACCCGTGACCGCGTCGCCGCCGGCGAACACGCCCTCGCGCGAGGTGGCGCCGCGCTCGTCTGCGACGATGCCGCCCCACTTCTGCGTTTCCAAACCCTTCGTCGTCTTTTTGATGAGCGGGTTGGGCGAAGTGCCGATCGCCATGATCACACAGTCGCATTCGAGAGTGAACTCGCTGCCCTCTTTTACGACGGGGCGGCGGCGGCCGGAGGCGTCCGGTTCGCCCAGTTCCATCTCTACGCACGTCATGCCCGCCACGTTGCCGTTTTCGCCTTCGAGAATGGCGGTGGGATTGGTGAGGTATTTGAAGATGATCCCCTCTTCTTCCGCGTGTTCGACTTCCTCTTTGCGCGCGGGAAGTTCATCCGCACTGCGGCGGTAGACGATGTACACCTCTTCCGCGCCCAGGCGCTTGGCGCTGCGCGCCGCGTCCATCGCCACGTTGCCGCCGCCCACGACGGCGACCTTTTTGGCGTGCAGAACGGGGGTGCGGGAGTCGTCTTTATACGCCTTCATCAGGTTGACGCGGGTGAGGAACTCGTTGGCGGAATACACGCTTTTGAGGTTTTCGCCGGGAATGTTCATAAAGCGGGGCAGGCCCGCGCCGCTGCCGATGAACACGGCTTCGAAACCGTAATCGTCCAGCAGTTCGTCGACGGAGAGCACTTTGCCGATGACCATGTTGGTTTCCACTTTCACGCCCAGCGCCTTCAAGTTGCCGATCTCCTTTTCCACGATGCTCTTGGGCAGGCGGAATTCGGGAATGCCGTACACGAGCACGCCGCCCGCGAGGTGCAGCGCCTCGAACACGGTGACGTCGTAGCCGCGCTTGGCGAGGTCGCCCGCGCAGGTCAGCCCCGCAGGGCCGCTGCCCACGACGGCGACTTTATGGCCGTTCGGCTCCGCCTTGACGGGCAGGTCGCAGCTGTTGGCGTTGTGCCAGTCAGCGACGAAACGTTCCAGCCGCCCGATGGCGACGGGTTCGCCCTTGATGCCGCGCACGCACTTCTGCTCGCACTGCGTTTCCTGCGGGCATACCCTGCCGCACACGGCGGGAAGGGAACTCGTTTGCTGGATAATGTGGTATGCCTCTTCAAATTCGCCCTCCGCCACTTTGGCGATGAATTCGGGGATATGTATGCGCACCGGGCAGCCGCCGATGCAGGGTTTGTTTTTGCAGTTCAGGCAGCGCTGCGCCTCTTCCATCGCCGTTTCCGCCGAATAGCCGAGCGCCACCTCTTTGAAGTTTTTATTGCGCACGTCGGGCGCCTGCGAGGGCATCGGATGGCGCGGAATCTTCATGTTCACCATTTCAGCGCACCTCCTTTTTGAAGAGATTGCAGGCCTTTTCGCGCTCGCGGGCCTCAAATTCGCGGTATGTGGATGCGCGCTTGAGTATCTCGTCGTAATCGACTTCGTGGCCGTCGAAATCGGGGCCGTCGACGCAGGCGAACTTGGTCTGCCCCGCCACGGTGAGGCGGCAGCAGCCGCACATACCCGTGCCGTCGATCATGATCGGGTTCATGCTCACGACCGTTTTGATGCCGTAGTTTTTGGTGAGCAGGGATACGAACTTCATCATCACCACCGGGCCGATGGCGATCACTTCGTCGTACTTGTTGCCCGCCTCGATGAGCGCTTTGAGCGCGTCGGTGACGAGCCCCTTTTCGCCGTAACTGCCGTCGTCGGTCATCATTTTGAACACGTCGGACGCGGCGGCAAACTCCTCTTCGAGGATGACGAGGTCTTTGTTGCGGAAACCGACGACGCTGTGCACTTCCGCGCCCAGTTCGTGCAGTTTTTTTGCGACGGGGTACGCAATGGCGCAGCCGACGCCGCCGCCGATCACCGCCACCTTTTTCAAGCCGTCGAGATGCGACGGCTCGCCTAAGGGGCCGACGAAATCCTGAATACAGCCGCCCTCGCCGAGCATATTCAGGTGCATGGTGGTGCCGCCCACGATCTGGAAGATGATGGTAACGGTGCCGCGCTCTCTGTCGTAATCGGCGACGGTGAGCGGGATGCGCTCGCCCTCTTCGTCTACGCGGAGAATGACGAACTGCCCCGGCTGCGCCTTTTTCGCAACGAAGGGCGCCTCCACCTCCATCAGCGTGACGGTGGGGTTCAACTCTCTCTTTTTCAAGATCTTATACATATGAATCACTCCATAAAACTTATACGCAGATATTTTACATGGCGCGCGCACTTTTTTCAAGTATTTTGCGGCACAAATCGCAATTTTGCCATTAAAAAAATTTATACCGACTATAAGGGAAGGGAAAATACCCGCCGCCCGCACGGTGAAAGCGGCGGGGCAATGCCGCCCCGCCGTTCCCCCTCTTATTTGGACTTTTTGGGGATCAGCAGGCCGACGTCGCCGCTGCGGCGCAGGTACACCACGCGCACCTCGCCCGTTTCGGCATCCTGAAACACATAAAACGTATGGCCGAGCATATCCAGTTGCTGCACCGCCTCTTCGGTGGTCATGGGCTGGAGATCGAAAGTTTTCGTTTTGACCAGTTTGCTCGGCTCGATGTCTTCGTCGGCGAAAAACATCTGCTTTCCGGCAAAGGCATCCTTTTTGAGTTTGGATTCGATTTTCGTCTTATATTTATAGATCTGCCGCTCGATGCGGGGCAGCACGTCGTCGATGCCGTCGTAAAAATTTTCCGCTATGGCCTCCGCACGGACGACGTTGCCCTTATACGCGATGGTGATCTCCGTTTTCGTGAACTTCGCCTCCTGCTTCAAAAAGACCGTGCAGAGGGCGTCGTCTTCGAAATACTTTTCCAGACGGCGCACCTTTTTTTGCAGTACGCCCTCCAGTTTTTCGTTCACCCTGTAGTTCTTGCCGTTGATCTCGATACGCATACGATTTTCCTCCTGCTATTTTATTTACACGGGCTGAAAGATGAATTTGCCGTCTTTCGCGTCTACCTTCACCTTTTGCCCGGCATTTACTTTGCCTGCGAGGATCTCCTCGCTGAGCGCATCCTCGATGCGCCGCTGAATCACGCGTTTGAGCGGCCGCGCGCCGTACACCGCGTCGTACCCTTCGGAGAGCAACTGCTCTTTCGCCGCGGGCGTGACGGTGATCTCGATCTCGCGCCTGCCCAGCCGCTCGGTGAGCGTGGAGAGGAACAGGTCGCACACTTTCGACGCGTCTTCGCGCGAGAGTTTGTGGAAGATGATGATCTCGTCTACGCGGTTCAGAAATTCCGGTTTGAACTGCGCTTTCAGTTCCTCGCCGATCTTGTCTTTCATGCGCTCGTATTCGTCCTGCCCGGCGGCGTCGTTTCCGCCCGCAAAGCCGAGGCGGCGCATCTCGCCCGCTTTCGCCGCGCCGACGTTGGACGTCATGATCACGACGGTGTTTTTGAAACTGACCACGCGCCCCTTGCTGTCGGTCAGGCGCCCGTCGTCGAGAATCTGCAGCAGCACGTTGAACACGTCGGGGTGCGCCTTTTCGATCTCGTCGAACAGCACCACCGAATAGGGTTTGCGGCGGATCTTTTCGGTGAGCTGGCCGCTCGCGTCGTCGAAGCCGACGTATCCCGGAGGCGCGCCGATGATCTTGCTGACCGAGTGTTTTTCCATGAACTCGCTCATATCCAGCCGCACCATCAGCCGCTCGTCGCCGAACATGGCGCCGGCGAGCGCCTTGCAAAGTTCCGTTTTGCCCACGCCCGTGGGGCCGACGAAGATAAACGAGCCGATGGGCCGGTTCGGATCTTTCAGCCCCGCCCGCGCGCGGCGGATGGCCTTCGCCACGGCGGAGACTGCCTCGTCCTGCCCGATAACGCGCTTGTGCAGCTCCTCTTCCAGGTGCAAAAGGCGGGTGCTCTCCTCTTCGGTGAGTTTTACGACGGGAATGCCCGTCCAGCTCGCCACGATCTTCGCCACGTCTTCCGAGCCGATGGTGGCGCCGCTCTCGCCGCGGCTCTTTTCCCAATCGGCGCGCAATTTTTCGATCTCGCGCTCGGCGGCGCAGATCTGTTCGTAGATCTGCTGGGCCTTGATGAAGTCGTCCTTGCGGGCGGCTTTGAATTTTTCCGTTTTCAGCCGCTCGATCTCCTGCTCTTTCTCCTTGATGCCGGCGGGGCCGTTGTAGCTGTCCAAACGGGCGCGGCTGGCCGCTTCGTCGATGAGGTCGATGGCCTTGTCGGGCAGAAAGCGGTCGGTGATGTAGCGGTCGGAAAGGCTGGCCGCGGCGACGATGGCGTCGTCGCTGATCGCCACTTTGTGGTGC
This sequence comes from uncultured Clostridia bacterium, assembly GCA_944328905.1. GTDB lineage: Bacteria > Bacillota > Clostridia > Christensenellales > Borkfalkiaceae > Borkfalkia. The sequence goes on from CALVHW010000005.1 coordinate 22,186, forward strand.
GCCTCGTATTTGTCGCGCAGGCCGCGCAGAATTTCGATGGTCTCTTCCACGCTCGGCTGTTCGACGTTCACGGGCGTGAAGCGGCGTTCGAGCGCGGGATCCTTTTCGATGTATTTGCGGTACTCGTCGATGGTGGTGGCGCCGATGGTCTGCAATTCGCCGCGCGCGAGCATGGGTTTTAAGATGTTCGCCGCGTCCATGCTGTTATCCGAACTGGCGCCCGCGCCGACGATGTTATGAATTTCGTCGATGAACAGGATGACGTTGCCGTTTTTCTGGATGGCCTCGATGATCTCTTTGAGGCGCTCTTCGAAGTCGCCGCGGTACTTTGCGCCCGCGAGCATACCCGGAAGGTCGAGCGCGAACACAGTTTTACCGAGCAAAAGGTCGGGCACCTCGCCGCGCACGATCGCCTGGGCGAGCCCCTCTACCACGGCGCTCTTGCCCACGCCCGGCTCGCCGATGAGCACGGGATTGTTCTTCGTGCGGCGCGAAAGCACCTGTATGATCTTATCGATCTCTTTTTTGCGGCCGATGACGGGATCGATCTTCCCCTCTTTCGCCTTTTGCGTGAGATCGGTGCCGAACCGCAGCATCTGGCCGCCCTTGGCGGTATGCTGCGGTTCGGTAGCGGCCGCCGACTGGCGGCGGTACATCCCCTCGAAGGCGTCCTGCCCCGGATCCGGTTCGGGACTGCCCATCTCCTCATCGAGAGCATTGAGGATGCCGTCGATGTCCGCACCCAGCCCGCGCAGATGGCGCACGGCTACCGATTCGTCGTCCATTAAAATGGCGAGCAGCATATACTCCGTGCCCACGCTCGCGCCCGCGCCGTCGTGCTCGAAAGCGAGTTCGCAGGCTTTATCGAACATTCCCTTCGTGCGCGGGGTGTATCCGCTTATTTTCAGACGCTTATCGAGGGTGCGGACGAAAACGCGGCGGTATTCGGGTTCCTTTACGCCCGCCTGCGTGAGTATCCTGTAAGCGCGGCAGCCCGGCACATTCAGAAGCCCGAACAGCAAATGTTCGCTGCCGATGTAGCTGCTGCCGTAATATTCCGCAGCCTCCGCAGAAAGTTTGAGCGCCTTTTGCAGGTTGGCGGAAAAATATTTTTCAAATTCGTACATACATCAAACTCCGTTCAGTATTATAGTTCCGCGCGAGTCACACACCGGAAAAATTCGCGGCACTTCTGCGCCCGGAACGCATCCCGCTCGAAAGGTTCGAGCGATTCGTCGAGCAGCACATCGAGGTTAGACGGGCGCACGCTCGCGATAAAATCGTCGACGGCGGAAAAATCTTCCGTTTCCAGCCAGCCGAGCGCAATGCCCAGTTTCACATCGGAGGCCAGGCGCAGAAATTCGCGGAAAGACACCTTTTCGCAATTACATAGTATGCCGTACGCGCGGCAGCAGGCGTCTTTTAAGTCCGCTGTTCTGCCGCCCGACGCCAGATCCTTGCGCGCATACGCCTCGAAATTGACGATCTCGAGCACGGTGCGCTGCACTTCGGAAAGAATGTAATCTTCGCTGACTCCCAGCGTGACTTCGTTGCTGACCTGATACATATACCCTTCCGCCGCACTGCCTTCGCCGTATACGCCGCGCACGGTGTGGCCGAGTTCAGACAGGTCGCGAATGATCTTGTTCATTTTTTTGCGGCGTGTGAGCCCGGGCAGAAAGAGCATCACCGAGGCGCGCAGGCCCGTTCCGAGATTGGTAGGACAAGCCGTGAGATACCCCAGCTGCGGATCGAACGCGAAGCGCAGGCGTTTGGACAGTTCGTCGTCTACGGCGGAAATTTTCAGATAGGCATACGGGAGGTTCAGGCCCTTGACAATGTATTGCTCGCGCAGGTGATCTTCTTCGTTGATCATGACGGAAAATTTGCCCTTCGGCGCACCGTCCTCTTCACCAGTGACCACCGAATAACGGCTGCCCGACGCGGCGTCATCCGCCTCGTCGGCAATGAGAACGGCTCCGCACCGTTTGTTTGCCGCAAGCCCCGGGCTGATGAGGTGGTCGTCGCAAAGAGATTGCGCCACGGTATCGGTGACCACATCCATCCAGCTCAGGCGGAAATTGCGCACGCAGCTGGCCGCCTCGAACACCGAACGCACGATCTGCCGCGCGGCGCGGACGTCTTTAAGGCGGTTGGGAAAGGGCTGATCCGCCAGGTTGCGCGCCAGCCGCACGCGCGATGATATGACGGTGCTCTCGATGTTATTGACCATCTTCCCCTCCCATACCGCGCCCGATCATACGGCTGATCTCGCGGATGTCGCGGTTGAGCCGGTCTGCATCCTGCTTGCGTTTTTCGCGGATCGCCGATTCCAGTTCGGCACGCAGACGTTTCTGTTCTTCTATCAGTTCGAACATCTTTCCGCTGCCGAGCGGGCGCTTGCCTTCGTGCGTCGTTTTGCCGTGAATACCGCGGATAACGGGCATCAGTTCTTTGCGGAACGCATCGTAACACGCCGCGCAGCCCACCAAACCGGTTTGTCTGTATTCCTCGAACGTCAGGCCGCATACCGGGCAGACGGGCGTTTCTTCTTCGTCGGCGGGAAACATATCGGGCGAGCCGCCGGAAAATTCCACAGCCGCGCCCAACCGTTCGAAGCATTCGTCGCACAGTCCGTTTATATTTTCGTTGTCGCCCGTAAAATGGGTTGCGGGCCTTTTTTTACAGTTGGAACAGAGCATCGGGTATGATCTTCTTCCCCTTTGTTGGATTGACGGCATCGCCGCAAATGCGGCGGAATCGCCGCGCCTGAAATCCGCGGGCGGGCATCGCCTCAGTTCTCTTCAATTATACCACCGAAAGCCGCCGTTGTAAACTCTTTTTTTCAAATCCCGCACGCTTTTTGCGGCGGAGAAACGGACATCAGAGATAGTCTTCGCGCTTTAAACGCAGGCGCACCTTTTCGATGGCGCGCTTTTCGATTCGCGAAATGTATGAGCGGGAAATTTTCAGAAAAGCCGCCACCTCGCGCTGGGGCATGGGCGAGCCGCTTTTTAAGCCGTAGCGCAGGCAGAGCACCGTATATTCGCGCTCGCAAAGCGTATCTTCGAGCAGGCGCATGAACTTTTCTTTGACCAGGCGCGACTCCACCGTTTTGAACACGCCCTCTTCCTTTTCGAAGAGGATATCCATGAGCGTAAGCTCGTTGCCCTCTTTGTCGACGCCGACGGGATCGGCGAGATAGGCGTTGTTCTTGTGCTTTTTGTTGCTGCGGATGAACATGAGAATCTCGTTTTCAATACAGCGCGCCGTATAGGTCGCCAGCTGCGTGCCCCGCCCCGGCTGGTAAGTGTTGATCGCCTTTATAAGCCCGATGCTGCCCACCGAAATCAGGTCGTCCGTCTCCGCGGCGCCGTTGTATTTTTTGACGATGTGCGCAACGAGGCGCATATTGTGGCGCACCAGCGTATCTTTGGCGGCCTTGTCGCCCTCGCGCGCCAGGCGAAGGCAGCGCGCCTCCTCTTCGGGCGGGAGAGGTTTGGGAAAGGAACCCTTGCCGCCGACGGCGGACGTAAAGAAGAGCAGTTTGCCGACGATGAGGCGTAAAAACTCGAAAAACATATGCGGTACCCCCGTTTTCACCGCCGCGCCCCTCCGCGAGGCCGTTCGCGCGCCCGGGCGGTTTTGCCCTGCCGCGGCGCGCCCGCGCGAAAGACCGAGCAGGCGTTTGATACCCGCGCAGAGTATCGACGGGTTTTCTGTGCCCGTGCGCTCCGCCGCGGCGATGTACCGCTAATATATGTTTTCTTCGGCTTGTTCCATTCCGGAAAAAAACGTTTTTTGCAAAAGCGCGCCTTTTGAACAGCGCAATGCCGGCAGCGCAGACCATACGGCCGCAGACGGCCGGCATAAAAAAGCACACCGCCTGTCGGTGTGCTTTTTTATAAACGACGATAAATGACCTTAAAATGCCCCCGCGTGCCGCCTAATTTTCTTCCATGAACTTTTTGACGGCGGCGTACGTTTCTTCGCTGATAAGGTGTTCCATGCGGCAGGCGTCCGCTTCCGCACACTCTTTCCCCACCCCCAAACGCATGAGAAATTCCGTAAGAAAGCGGTGCTTTTCGTACACCTCGGCGGCATAGGCGCGGCCGCTTTCGGTGAGCAGGATGTGCTTATCCTGAAATTCGATGTATCCCTTTTGCACGAGCAGGCGCATGGCCTTGGTGACGGCGGGCTTGGATACGCCCAGTTCGCGCGCCACGTTGACGGAATGCACGTCCTGCCCGCTTTGAGAAAGGCGCAGGATCGCTTCCAGATAATCTTCGCCGGATTCGTTGTCGATCATGATTTCCTCCCTGTGCTGTTTTCCCGCCGCAGGCAGCCCGTGCGGCGCCTTTTATCAGACGTTCGGCGTTTCCGTGTCGGAACGCAGCAAAACTTCGCTGTCCGCCGTTTTTTTCAAAAGGCGCGTCAGTTCAGAAATATCCTGCTCGCCGAGAACATCGACGTAGAGATCGAAATACCGAACAATGTAATCGTACTTTTCGTCGCTGTAACGGCGCCCTTTTTCGGTAAGGCACACGTCCATCTTGCGGCGGTCGTCCACGGCGATGTTCATTTCCACATAACCTTTTTGGCGCAAAGCGCGCAGGATGTTTGCGGTGCGGGCGCGGCTTACCCGCAGATTATCACTGATCTGCGAGGGCGTGACCGCCCCTTCGCAGCCGCACAGATAATGCAGCGCGGCGAGTTCCCCCTCAATAAATTCGCGCAGACTGACCATGAGGTCGAGTTTGTTCAGGCGCCACAGCTGCTGCATCAGGGCGTCGCGCAATTCCGATTTATTCATAACAACCTCTTTTCACCCTCCTTTCCGGCAGAGCCGGCAGACGCGTTTTTAATAACACGTATGCCGCTTTTCCGCCCGAAACCCTACCGGCAGGCTGTTCATTCGTTTGATTTGAGCGACTCAGCCATGTCGATCCTGTACAATTTGATGAGCATGAACGCGTACACGATGACCGCAAACGCGATCGTGAGCAGGAAAGACCACAAGTAGCTCAGACCGGCGATCGCCTTGCCGAACATCATCGTGACGCTGTTGACGCGCGAGATGATGAACATATGCAGGAAGAACCCGAGCGCCAGCCCCAAAAGCGAGCCGACGACGGTGAGAATCGCGCTTTCGCGGTAGATGTACCCCGCCACTTCCGCTTTGCGGTAGCCGAGCACGCGCAACGTGGCGATCTCGCGCCGCCGCTCGTCGATATTGATGTTGGTCAGATTATACAGCACGATGGCGGCGAGCCCGCCCGCGCAGACGACCAGCACCGCGATGACCAACCCCATCGTCGATTCCAAGCCCGAAAACATTTCTATGTCCGTGCTTACGAAATTTACCGATGTGACCGCATCGTCATCGAGAAGTTTTTCCGTGACCGCAGCCACATCGCCCGCCGCCGTGCCGGACTTGACGAACAGCATATTGTCCTGCACCGCGCCGAACAGTTTTTCGTAGCAGGCGCGACTCATGTAGGTGCCCGTGCCGGTATAATTTTCGCATATTCCGTACACAACGAGCGCCGCGCTGTGCATACCCGAACGATACGTGATGATATCCCCCGTGCCGATACCGTACACCGTGGCTATGTTTTCCGGTATAACGACGGCACCCTGTGCGCCTTCGGGCAGGGTATACCCGTCCGCATCCGCCGCCGTTATATCTATTATAGCAGAATTTTCGCGCTGATGCAAGGAAACAAAGCGCCCGAATTGTTCCGCATCCTCCACGAGATAGAGATCCACGCTCTCGCTCCCGCCGTCGAAAACGAGATTTCCGCTCTCATTATACAGAGAGATGTACCGCTCCCCCTCCTCTTCCGAACCGATAAAATCGCGCAGGGCGCCGGAGGAAGGAAGTTCGCCGCCTTCGTACCCGATCGCGCTGTCGTACAAAATCACTTTGCTGTATTGCAGATCGGTGGCGGCCAGCACGGAATCGTTCAGGCCGAAGCCCGTAAGGATAAGAGCCGTGCAGCCCATGACCGAAATGATGGTGAGCAGCATATTCTTTTTATAGCGGAAAATATTCCGCACCGTGGCTTTCCACTTGAATTTGAGCGGTTTCCACAAAAAGCCCACGCGCTCGAGCGCGATCCGCTTGCCGGCTTTGGGGGCCTTCGGCTGCATGAGCGTGGAAGGTTTTTCTTTGAGCGACGCACGGCAGGTGAGCCAGGTAACGAGCACCATGCCCGCCAGAGCCACACCGAAAACAGCCAACGCAAGCCAGGGGCTGAACCCGAGCGAAAGAGACGGCAGCCGATACATGGTGGCATAAGCGCGCCAGAAAATAGACGGCAGCAGACTGAAACCGAACAGCACGCCCACCACGCAGCCGATCAGCGTGGCGAGGCAGCAGTAGATGAGGTACTTCGACATGATGCGGCCGTTGCCGTAACCGAGCGCTTTGAAAGTGCCGATCTGCATACGATCCTCTTCGACCATGCGCGTCATAGACGTGAGCGCGACCAACGCTGCCACGACGATGAAGAAGATGGGAAATACGCCCGCGATCTGCTCGACTTTATCCACGTTCATCTCGTAACTGATGTAACTGACGTTGGAATCCGCCCTGCCCAGCACCATCCACTCCGCGTCGGCGAGCACCGTGCTGCCGAGCAAAGCGGAAAACATAGGGTTGCTTTTCAGCGTTTCGAGGGCGTCTGCGATGGTTTGGCTGTTGTCCTCGCCCAGCGTTTCCAGTTTATCCGCCGTATCGGCAACAAACGTTTCGTACCTTCCGGTAAACCGTTCATAGTTTTCCGTTCCGGTCAGGGATACCCAGCAATCGGTATACGCTATCTTGCCCTCGCCCAGCGCGGCATTGACCAACCCGATCATGCTCAGATTTCCGTTCGCCGCAGTAAGCTGCGCAAGGTCTTCGTAAACCGCGCCGGCCGGCGCAAACAAGACCGTTTCCACCGCGCCCGAGCCGAGCGTGGTGACCTCGCGGCCATCGAGATAATAATAATCGGGCGAAGTGACGATGCCGACCACCTTCACTTTTTCGGCGGCGTACACGTCGCCGTAAGTAGACTTGCCCGCATCGAGCGTGAATTCCGTACCCACGCCGACATCGGCAAATTTATTGGTGGACAATACGGCAACGACTTCGGCAACTCCGTCGTCGCCGGACTCTGCGGAAGGCCATGCGCCCTCGACGAGCGTCAACCGGTTGAGCGCGGAATTTTCCGGCGAAGAAAGTTCGATCATCCGGCCGATCATGCTTTCGTCCTCGCCCGAAAGAGAAACGTCGGTGGAGATGACGGGCACAACCGTTTCCACACCTTCCGTTTGGGAAATGGCGGCGATATCGCTTTCCGTAAGGCCGTATGTCCCCTTTACGTCAATATCATAGGCGGCATTGTCGATATAATAATTGCTCATGCTGCGGCGCATATCCGGCGTGGCCTGCATGATACCGATAAGGAAACCGACGCCCAGCGCCACAATCGCCATGATCGCCACGAAGCGGCCGAACCCCGTTTTGAATTCTTTTACGATATTTTTGGTAAATTTACGCATGGCGCACCTCCCCGCCGCCTACCATTCGATGGTCGATACGTCTGCGGGATGCTCGTTGACTTCTTCGGAAAATACTTTGCCGTTCTTGACGGCGATCACCCGGTCGGCCATCTGCGTGATGGCCTGGTTGTGCGTGATGACGATGACCGTTTTGTTCTGCTTGCGGCAGATATCCTGCAAAAGTTTTAAGATGCTCTTGCCCGTTTCGTAGTCGAGCGCGCCCGTCGGCTCGTCGCACAGCAGAAGTTTGGGGTTTTTGGCGATGGCGCGGGCAATGGAAACGCGCTGCTGCTCGCCGCCCGAAAGCTGCGCGGGGAAATTGTCCATGCGCTCCGCCAGGCCGACGTTTTTCAGCGTTTCTTCCGCATCCAGCGGATCGCGGCAGATCTCCGAAGCGATCTCCACGTTCTCTTTTGCCGTGAGGTTCTGAATAAGGTTGTAAAACTGAAATACGAACCCTACGTCGTAGCGGCGGTAATCGGTGAGCCGCTTTTCGTTGAAAGTGCTGACGAGTTCGCCGTCTACCGTGATCTCTCCGTCGGTAACGGTATCCATGCCGCCGAGCATATTCAGCACCGTCGTTTTGCCGGCGCCGCTCGGCCCCACGATCACGCAGAACTCCCCTTTCTCGATGGTAAAACTTACCCCGTCGGCCGCACGGATCTGCGTGCTGCCCATCGTGTACACTTTGGTGACATTTTTAAATTCTACAAAACTCATACCCGCCTCCGCTGTAACAGAAAGTCATTGATCCCGACCTGACTGTAATAGAAAATTATGACAATACTGTAAATAGTTTTTATTGATAATCATTTTTCGGTTATATTATATCCCATATATATGAAAAAGTCAACCCTCTCCGTGTTAAAAATCAGTGAAAAATAAAAGTTTCGGGGCAGACAAAAAACGCGGCGAAACGCAAAAGGGCGGCAAAAAAGGCCGCTGTGAAAGCGGCCTTTCTGCCCTCGCTCCAAAAAAGAGCGAAGTGCGATTTGAAATTAGCGCCGCAAAACCGATGTATGTGCGGCGGCCGACCGGACGGCCGGCTCTTCTTATTCGAGTTCGAACGCGCCGGTGTACAGTTGGTAATACACGCCTTTCTGCGCGATCAGCTGTTCGTGCGAGCCGCGCTCGATGATGCGGCCGTGGTCGAGCACCATGATCGCATCGGAGTTCTGAATGGTGGAAAGCCTGTGCGCGATGACGAACACCGTTCTGCCCTTCATCAGCGCGTCCATGCCCTTCTGCACGAGCGCCTCGGTGCGCGTATCGATGGAAGAGGTCGCTTCGTCCAGGATCATGACGGGCGGGTCGGCGACCGCGGCGCGCGCGATGGAGATGAGCTGGCGCTGGCCCTGCGAGAGGTTAGACGCCTCGTGCCGCAGCACGGTATTGTAGCCTTCGGGCAGGCGGGTGATGAAGTCGTGCGCGTTGGCGAGTTTCGCCGCCTCGATGCACTCTTCGTCCGTCGCGTCCAGTTTGCCGTAGCGGATGTTCTCCATGATGGTGCCCGTAAACAGGTTGGTATCCTGCAAAACGATGCCCATCGAACGGCGCAGGTCGTCCTTTTTGATCTTGTTGATGTTGATGCCGTCGTAACGGATCTTGCCGTCGGCAATGTCGTAGAAGCGGTTCAAAAGGTTGGTGATCGTGGTTTTGCCCGCGCCCGTGGCCCCTACAAAGGCGATCTTCTGCCCCGGTTTCGCGTAGATGCTCACGTTGTGCAGCACGATCTTGTTGGGAACGTAGCCGAAGTCGACGTCGAACAGGCGGATGTCCCCTTTCAGTTCGGTATAGGTGACGGTGCCGTCCGCCTGGTGCGGGTGGCGCCACGCCCATTTGCCCGTACGCTCTTTGCTCTCGGTGATGGTGCCGTCCTCGGCGATATTCGCGTTGACGAGCGTGACGTAGCCGTTGTCTTCTTCCGGTTTTTCGTCGAGCAGTTCGAAGATACGACCGGCGCCCGCGAGCCCCATGACGACCGAGTTGATCTGCATGGACACCTGCCCGATGTTCAGCGAGAACTGGCGGGACATATTCAGAAACGACGCGATGATCGCGCCCGTATAGGCAGTCTGCCCCATCACGGAGAGGTTCGGCACGTCGAAAAGCACCAACAACCCCGCAACGATCGCCACGAGAACGAATGCAAAGTGGCCGATGTTCATGACGGCGGGCATGAGGATGTTGCCGTAGGCGTTCGCCTTATCGGACGCGTCGCAGAGATCGTCGTTGATCTTGTCGAAATCTTCCTTCGCGCGCTGTTCGTGGCAGAACACCTTGATGACCTTCTGCCCGCCCATCATCTCTTCGATGTAGCCTTCGGTTTTGCCGATGACTTCCTGCTGTTTAATGAAATAGCGCGCGCTGCGGCTGCCGACGAATTTTGCGACGAGGATCATGATCGCCACGCCGACAAACACGACAAACATCAGCCACAGGCTGTATGTGAGCATGATCACGAAAAGCACGAGCGCCGCAATGCACGAATAGAATACCTGCGGGATACTGATGGAAACCAACTGGCGCAGAGCGTCGGTATCGTTGGTGTACACGGACATGATGTCGCCGTGCGTGTGTGTATCGAAATAGCGGATGGGCAGCGACTGCATTTCCGAAAACATATCGTCGCGGATGTGGCGCAGAAAACCCTGCGTGACGATCGCCATCGTCTGGTTGTAAATGACAGACGCGCACAGCGCGATGATGTACATCAGCCCCATGCCGCCGATGATAAAGAAGAGCGTTTGCTGCAATTCCGCAAAGGGCGTACCGTGCGTCAGCGGCGTGATGATCTTATCGATGACCAGCGTCAGAAATACCGAAGAACTGATGCCCGACGCCGCAGTGATCGCGATGCACACGAACACGGCGATCATTCTGCACTTATAATAATGAAACAAATAGGAAAGCAGCCTGCCGAGCAGTTTGAAACTGTGGATCTTCGGCTTTTTCTGCATTGCGGCCGGCTGTACGGCCGCCTGCTGCGATTTACTCATTGGCCGCACCTCCTTCCGCAACGGCGTTCGCATTGCCTATTTTATTCTGCGAATAGTAAACTTCTTTGTAAATTTCGTTGGATGCGAGCAGTTCCTCGTGCGTGCCGACGGCGTTGATCTTTCCACCGTCCATCACGATGATCTGGTCGGCGTCCTGCACCGACGAAACGCGCTGCGCGATGATGATCTTCGTAACGTTGGGGATCTCTTCGCGGAACGATTTGCGGATCATGGCGTCCGTTTTGGTATCGACGGCGCTCGTGGAGTCGTCGAGGATGAGCACTTTCGGATCTTTAAGGAGCGCGCGCGCGATGCACAGGCGCTGTTTCTGCCCGCCCGAAACGTTGGTGCCGCCCTGCTCGATGTAGGTATCGTACTTGTCGGGGAAGGCCTGGATAAAATCGTCGGCGCAGGCGAGTTTGCACACGCGCAGCATCTCGTCGTCGGTGGCGTCCTCTTTGCCCCAGCGCAGATTATCTTTGATGGTGCCGGAGAACAGCACGTTCTTCTGCAAGACCATGGCGACCTTGTTGCGCAGCGTTTCGAGGTCGTAATCCTTCACGTTCACGCCGCCCACATACACGGCGCCCTCCGTCGTATCGTACAGACGCGGGATGAGATTGACGAGCGTAGATTTGGATGCGCCCGTGCCGCCTAAAATGCCGATCGTCTGCCCCGACTTGATGTGCAGGTTGACGCCCGCCAGGGCAAACTTTTCCGCCGTGGCGGAGTATTTGAAACTGACGTTATCGAACACGATGTCGCCGTCTTTGACCTCTTTGACGGCGTTTTCGGGGGAAGTGATGCTGCTCTTTTCGTTGAGCACGGCGCAGATACGTTCGCCCGACGTACGCGCGATGATGATCATGACGATGACCATGGAAAGCTGCATGACGGCGGAAAGGATCTGCGACGCATACATGATGAGTACGGTGAGCTGCTCCTCGCCGACCGGATTGGCGGGCGAGCGCGACGTAAGTATGGCCGCCAGCAGGAAGATGAGCAGGAACGACAGCCAGATGCAGAACTGCATCACCGGCCCGTTGACGGCCATGATGCGCTCGACGAGCGTGAAGTCTTTGCACACGTCTTCCGACGCCGCTTTGAACTTTTTCTTTTCAAAATCTTCGCGCACGAACGATTTGACGACGCGGATGCCCTTGATATCCTCGCGCACGGAGCGGTTCATGTTGTCGTATTTGTGGAACACCTTTTCGAAAATGGGGTGCGTTTTGAAAATGACGAACACGAGCACCGCGGCGAGCACGGGCACGAGCGCCAAAAACACCCACGAGATGGTCACGTTTACGGTAAACGACATCACCAGCGAGAATACGAGCATCAGCGGGCAGCGGATCGCCACGCGGATGAGCATCATGTACGCCATCTGCACGTTGGTCACGTCCGTCGTCTGCCGCGTTACCAATGAAGAAGTGGAAAATTTGTCGATGTTTGCGAATGAATAGTCCTGTATCGCGTAGTACATATCTTTGCGGAGGTTTTTTGCAAAGCCCGCGCTGGCGCGCGCCGCAAACCGCCCCGAAAGCATACCCGTGATGAGCGACAGAACCGCCATACCGACCAGAATGCCGCCGTATGTGAGAATGGTGCTCATTTTCACGGCTTCGGCAGCGTTCACGCCCGTCGGACTGATCTGTGCGATGAATTCCATGATGACCAGAGGCATCAGGCATTCGAGGATCACTTCGACGGACACGAAAATCGGGGAAAGTATAGACGGGCGTTTATACTCGCGGATACTTTTCGCCAAAGTTTTGATCATATCTAACTCCTTACAAAATTTTTACCGTACCAATAATCTGATGCCGCGCATTGCATTACCGCTGCGCCGCAACTTTGCCGGACGCTTAAATCACAGCCGCACAGTCAAATTACTGCCGCGCCCCGAATGAACGCCGCGCGACTTTGCTTACTGCCGCGCCGCGGCGTCGGACTGTTCGAGTTTGCCCAGGTTCTCTTTGAAGCGGCGTATAAACTCGTAAAACTGCGAAAGTTCTTCCTTGGTAAACCCCTCCGTAAGGTGCCTTTCGGTGCGGTCGACCTGCGCTTCGAGCTGTTTGCGTATTTCTTCGGCATACGGCAGTGTGACGATCTTTTTCAGGCGCGCGTCGTAGCCCACCGGTTCGCGGCGGATGAGGCCGTTTGCCTCCATCGCTTTGAGTATTTCCGTAGCCGTGGAACGGCGGATGTTGAATTCCGCCTCTACATCGCGCTGAAAAACATCGCGCCCCGCCTCACGGAACAAAAAAGTAAGTACCCAGAATTGGATACTCGTAAGATTTTTGTTTTCCCGCACGGCGGGAATATTGTCAATCACGCGGCCGATCCTGCGGTTGAGCGATTTCACCGCATAACCGACATGCCAATTATCCATTCGTGACCTCGCAGTTTGTTAGGTAATCTAACAATATTATATACATTCCGAAAAATTTGTCAACGAAATGAAAGCACCGAAATAAAAGAATTTATGAAAAAATTTCCGGCCGCGGCAACGCAGCAGATCCGGCCCGCGCCGTTCCGGCCGCAGGCACAGGCAGCAGAGCAAAACCGCTCTTCCTCCGCCTTTCCATATATAAATTATTTTTATAGGCGGAAAACTCACCCCATTCCGCCGCAGTGTTGACTTTCACCGGAAAATCGGCTACAATATCCCTTGAAAACGGACGGCTGCCCGTCGCGCAGCGAAAGGCTTTTATGGAAAAACAGCGTTATCCCATTGAAAACTCCCTGTATATCTTTTTATCCTTTGCTGCCGTGGGCGGATTTTTGGAGGCGTACACCTTTCTGCTGCACGGCGGCGTGTTCTGCAACGCGCAGACGGGCAACCTTGTTCTCTTCGTATTGCGCCTGTGCGAAGGCGATTTCTCCTCCGCAGTGCGTTATGTATGGTCGCTGCTGGCGTATATCGCCGGAATCGCCGCCTCTGCCCTGCTGCCGCGCGTATGCAGGCGCTCGGCCTTTCTCATCGCCGTAACGGCGGCGGAAGCCGCAGTGCTGGCGGCGCTGGCCTTTCAGCCGGAAGGCACGCCGGATACCGTGACCTACGTTTCGGTGTCCTTTTTGTGTGCCCTGCAATACAATTCTTTCACATCCTGCCGGGGCGCGACGCTGGCGACCACCTTCTGCACCAACAACCTGCGCCAAACGGTTCTGAACCTGTGCGGCGGCATCGCCGAAAAAGACAACGCCAAACTGAAAAAGAGCGTCATCT
>CALVHW010000006.1 GCA_944328905.1 uncultured Clostridia bacterium
CGGAGCGACCGCTTGCGGGCATTCATGCAAAATTGACGAAGTTGTGCGACAACTTTGTTGTCGCTATGGTGCGGTTTTCCTTGCGCGAGAGTTTTTTTACACAAGTATTTTCATCGCCAGCGTCCTGTCGAGTGCGAGACGCACGCCCTGCACCTTTAAAATAACGCTCCCGCCTACCGCCGACAATACCGTGAGTTTGCTGCCCACCAGTATGCCCAGGTTTTCAAAATGGCGTTTGTTCTTTTCGTCTGCCAGTATTTTTTTGACCGTAAGTTCCGTATCTTCCGGCGCGATCGGTAAAGGCATGCCGCAAAACCTCCTAAAACTTAACCATGGTTAATTTTCTGCTTTATTCTATCACTTCTTTTTTTCTTTGTCAAGAAAATTTTTCCTCTTTTTCAAAAAAATAAAAAAGGGAGCAAACTTTTCAGAATGCGCCCTTTTTTGTATGTCTATTCTTTTTTCGGTGCGGAATTTTCTTTCTCGGATTCTGTTCCGCCGTCCTCCGCCTTTTGCGGCGCCACGATTTTGGGCAGCGACAGCCCCGCCATGTTGTACATCTCTTCCAGCGGGGGCAGGCTCTTCAAAAGCCCGCTCAGAAAGCCGGCGGTGGCGGTTTTGCCGTCTTTGCCCTCGCCGCCGTCCCATACGGTGACCTTATCGATCTTCACGTTTTTGATCGCCTCGACCTGTTCGGCGATGAGCTGCTCGATCTTGTCGGCGATCATCATGCGCACGGCATCTTCCGCCTCGCCGCCCGCAGACCTGACGAGCGCATCGAAACCCTGCGCCTGTTTGGAAAGTTTTTCCTTTAAGCCGCGCGCCTCCGCCTCCATTTTGGCGTAGATCGCGTCCGCTTCGCCGCGCGCTTTGCGGCGGATCTGCTCGGCCTCGGCGTCCGCCTCGATCTCCATCTGCCGCTTTTCGATCTCGGTTTTGACGATGACGTCCGCTTCCTGCGTGGCTTTTTCGCGCTCGGCACGCGAAAGTTCAGCGGCTTTTTCCGCCTGGTAACTCTCTTCGAGCGCCTTTGCCGCCTGCACCTTTTCGGCGGTGACGGCGAGTTTGAGCGCCTCGGCCTCCTTTTCGCGCAGTTCCGCCTGCGTTCTGGCGATTTCCGCCTTGGCCTTGTTTTCGCCCTTGATCGCCTCGCTCTCCGCCTCTGCCACGCGCACGCGCTCTTCCATTTTGGCGTTCGCCTCGCCGATCGAACCGATTTTGTTGGCTTCGGCGACGGAGATCTTCGCGTCGTTGATGGCCTTTGCCGCCGCCTCTTTGCCTAAGGCGATGATATAGCCGGATTCATCGGAAATATCCGTCACATTCACGTTGATCAGCCGCAGGCCGATCTTTTTCAGTTCCCCTTCCACGTTGCGGGAGATCGCTTCCAGAAACTTATCGCGGTCGGTGTTGATCTCCTCGATGTTCATGGTGGCGATGACCAGGCGCAGCTGACCGAAAATGATGTCCTTGGCGAGCTCCTGGATCTCCTGCATCTTGAGATTGCGCAGACGCTCGGCCGCGTTTTCCATGACCGTGGGTTCGGTGGAGATGCCGACCGTGAAGATGGAGGGCACGTCGATGCGGATGTTCTGCCGCGAGAGCGCGCTTTTGAGATCCACGCTGATGGAAAGGGGCGTGAGGTCGAGATAGGTAAATGCCTGCACAAGCGGCCAGATAAACGCCGCGCCGCCGTGAATGCACTTGGCGCTGCGCGCATTTCCCTCTTTGTCTGCCCCTACCTTACCGTAGATGACCATGATCTTGTCGGGCGGGCATTTCTTGTAGCGCGTGACGACCATGAGAAAGATCATAAAGAGCACGAGCACCGCTACGATGATAAGTATGACGATCCAGGCTTCCATTTGATTCTCTCCTTTTCTATATAAATTTTATAAAGACGGGCGGTTTTTTCAACGAATTGCCGCCGCGTTGCAGCCGGGATTTGCACCGCGGGCGGCGCTTTCCGTTTTTCGTTTTCAATTATTTTGCCGCGCCGTCCGCGCGGGCGGTCAGGCTTCGCGCACCCAGGCGGCGGTCACGCGGTCTGCGTACCTGCCGGCATATTCGGCGAACGTGCGGGCGGCGTCGACGGGATCGGATAAACTTTCCTCTGCGATCGCCGCGTCGGCAGGGTCGCCCGGTCTCTTTTTGACCTGCCAGCCGCTCGTTTCGGCGAAATGCAGTTTTTCCAGCGGCGTGTCATAGAAAGCGGACGCATAGACGGTTTTCACCGTGGACGGAATGCTGATCTCTTTGAGGTCGCCGCAGTATGCAAAAGCATACAGGCCGATGGTTTCCAACCCTTCGGAAAGGGTAACTTTTTCTAATCCGGAAGAAGAAAACGCCGATGCGCCGATCTCCTTCACGCTTGCGGGAATGACGATCTCTTTGAGTTGCGAACAGAGGGAAAAGGCATTCTCCCCGATGACCGTGACGCCTGCGGGAATGGCAATTGTTTGCAGTGAACGCCCGTAAAAGGCTTTCTCTCCGATGACCGTGACGCTGCCGTCCGTGGGAATGACGCTGGCGGCGCACCCCCAAACGAGCGTTTTGCTTGCCGTTTCGATCACGCAGTTATCGACGCTCTTATACACGGGATTACCCGCCGCCACGGAAATTTTCGTGACGTTTGCGCCGAACGTGCGCCCTGCGAGCGAGGTGAGGCTGGCGGGAAGTTTCACCTCCATAAGCCCCGCGCCGAGGAAACAACTGCCGCCGATGCTCTCCACGCCCTCTTCCAGAACTAGTTCGGTGAGATTCGGCATACCGTTGAAACAGGCATAGGGTATGTTTTTGATGCTGCCGGGAACGGTGAGTTTGCGGACGCTTTCCGCACCGTTAAAAGCATATTGCGGCAGAATACACGGCTTGCCGAGTATCGTTTCGGGCAGGGCAAGTTCGGTTTCCGTGCCGTAATAATCGAGCAGGTAGACTTTATCGGCGTCCTCGAAATAGCGGATCCCGTTTTTTGTGGTATAAATTTTGCTGGAACCGCTGCCGATTTCGTACACGTTCTTCGCCTTTTTGGCTACGCCGCCGAATTTGTATGTGCCGTCCGCCACAATGGGCAGCACCGAGCGGTTGTATACCTCGAACAGGCGGTTGCACTGCAAAAAGTTGCCGGAGATACTCTCCGTATTTTTGCCGATGGTGATGCGCGTGAGGCACGAACAGTAGTCGAACGCCTGGTAGCCGATCTCTATGACGCTGTCGGGGATTACGATCTCGCGCAGAGAAGAGCAGAAATAAAACGCCGAATCCCCCACCCGTTCGATGCCTTCGGGCAGGTTGATTTTTTGCAGATTTGAACAGAAGTAGAACGCCGCGTCGCCGAGAAACTGCATTGTTTGCGGCAGCACGATCTCTTTTGCCGCGCAGTAGCTGAAAGCCTGGTAGCCGACGCGCTGCACGCTTTCGGGCAGCACGATCTTCTGCGCGTTCAGATCTGAAAAAGCGAACCTTCCCACTTCGGTGACGGGCAGGCCTTTGTATGTGGCGGGCACGATCAGTTCGCCGCCGTCAAAATCGCCCTCTCCCTTTACGCGGTACTCCTCTTTTCCCTCGATCTTTTCGTATTCCAGCCCCTGCGTGAAATCGCACACATAGCCGCAGGCGCAGGCATCGCCGCCGAACGCGTGTTCTTCTTTGCCGAAAATTTCGCCGCAGCGCTCGCACACGCGCCAGTGCGTCGATTGGTCGTAAACCCGGTTTTCGGCGGTGTGCGCCAGCGCGGGGATGATTTCCGCCTTCGACGCGCCGCACGCGGTGCAATGGCAGATTTTCAGCCCGTTTTTGCCGCATTCGGCGTCGAACACCGTCTGCCACGCGCCCCAACGGTGAACGGCGTGCGTGCAGTCTTCCTCTTCCTTGCCGGGATTTTCTCCGGCCTCTCCTTCCGAATCGGTCTTTCCGCCCGTGTCGCCGCCCTGCGTTCCGCCCTGGTCGGAAATGGCTCCGCCCTCTCCGGGTTTATCCTCTTTTTGTTCTTCGTCCTGCACATTTCCGCCCTGCGGCTGTTCGGATTCTTCCGTGTTTTCGCTGCCCGCATGGCCATCCTGCGGCTGTTCGCCGTTCGGTTGTTCTATCTGACTCTCTCCGCCCGTATCGGCGGGGTTTTCCGTGCCGCCGCACGCGGCGAACAGCCCGGCGGCGCAAAAGCACAGCGCCGCAAGCAACAACAATAATATTTTTTTCATGATTTTCCCTCCTTTCTCTTTTGCAGCGCCTTTTCTGACGCGATCAGACTTTCCTCTTTACGACGAAAAAGTCGCCCGCGGAACCGACGATCTCGACGGACGCGTCGACGGGGATGCGCTCCTCTTCGTCGGTGACGGCGTCTGCCTCGGTAAAACGCCCCTGCAAAGTGAGCGTGATCTTTCCCCTGCCCGAGCGCTGCGGGGGGATACTGACGTAAACGGTGGCCGTTTTGCCCTCAGCCGACGCGTAATTTACCGTACCGTCTTCCTGTAATCTGAGCACGAGGCGGATGAGCAGCCACACGACGATGTACGCCGCCAATCCCGCCGCGACGGAAACGGCGATGGAAACGCCCACATTGACGTTGTACGAGAGCATGGCGAGCCCCGTCCAGCCGCCGATGGCAAAGAAGGCGGTGAGCCCCTTGACCGTGAACAGCGACACGCCCGTATCCGTATGCGAATCGAGCACGCCGTCGGCATCGGTGTCGGTATCGAGGTCGGCGTCGCCGCTCGCACCCACCAGCATCATGACGATCTGCACGAGCAGAGCCAGCGTGCCGATGCAGGCGATGACGAAATAGGCGATCTCCAACCCGGTAAGTTGTTTGAACCAATCCATGGTAATTTCCTCCTTTGCCCTGTTACAGGCATACGACCGGTTTGCCGGCCTTTTTTGCATAGTTTACCGTATAAAACGTGCCGCCCCGCTGCGTGCGCAGGTAGGCGAGCAGAACGTCGCATTTGTCGACGAGCAGCCTGTTGCGCTCGAACATACAGCCGTTTACGTAAAATTCGTGCAAAATTATCGTTTCGTCGCACCGTGCGAGTATTTTATTATAGCGCGCCTTTTCGCGCGGCGGGTATTTTTCGCACTGGTCGGCGCAGGGTATGCAGGCGACGAGGCGCAGGCCGTAAAACTCTTTCATTTCGCAGAGAATTTCGCCGCAGAGAAGGTCGAACCCCTGCGCCATGCCGATGCAGAAGGTATCTACGCCGCCCAAAACCAGCTGCGTCAGTTTTTCTTCGAGCGCGGCGGCGGAAAAATCTTTGCCCAGCACGCGGTGCCCTGTCACCGAACAGACTTTCATAGTTATCCTTTTTTCTCATAACGGGAAACTGTTTTTCAATAATTTATAGCTGATAAAGGGCGCGATATTGCTTTGCGGCTCTGTCCTACTTCACTCGCGCAAAATTTGAATACTTATATGGGGCGTTTGCCCCATACCCCAAGATAATTTTTCGCGCAAGAAATGCGAGAACTTAAATAATTCACTTGCGCGAGTAAAAACCACGTTTTTTGCGAGCGCCCCCAATTTGCCGAAAACTTTCGGCTTATGCGGAAAGAGTGAATGCGGCGCATTAAAATTTTGAGAGCATTTAAACAAACAGGGCATCCCGAAAAAGATTTGCAAAGCAAAGATTTTTTGGGAAGAGGAGCAACAAGTGTATATAAGCAAGCGGCGAATAGCCGCGCGCGTAAATTACCTTGTTGCGACGAGCGCCGCAGAGAGAAAACAGGCGGCCGGCGGCTTAGCCGCGTGCCCGCGGGTTTTCTCTAAATATCAAGCAAATATCCGCATCTCTTTTGCGGAGATTTGCGCGAAGTATAAAATTA
Source organism: uncultured Clostridia bacterium (assembly GCA_944328905.1). Lineage (GTDB taxonomy): Bacteria > Bacillota > Clostridia > Christensenellales > Borkfalkiaceae > Borkfalkia. The sequence goes on from CALVHW010000006.1 coordinate 5,818, forward strand.
TTTACTGCGCGTCCGCAAATCACACTTTGCGGAAAGCGCACTCAATTTGCGCGTAAGCGCATCTGCCGTTTCCCGTAAACGGGAGCCCTCGGCAGGGCAGCGGGCTATGCCCTCGCGCAGCGGGTGAATGTGCGCGACTTCTATATAGGAGAGCCCCGAAAGGTCGCGCACAGAGGGCAGCGCCCTCAAAATCTCGACTTTTTGTTTCGTCAGCTCGAAACAAAAAGTGAGAACCCCATCACAACGGATTCTTCCTCTCCTTCCCCCTGCCGCGCGGATATTGCGGCGGCGTGGGGCGCTCTTTCCGCACGCAGATAATCGTGCGCGCGCCCGCGCCGTCCGGCAGAGCCGCCTTAGCGGCGCATTCCGCCTTGCCGCCCAGCACGCGGAAAGCGTTTTCCGCCTCGGAAATCTCCTCTTCCGCATCGCCCGCCTTATACGCCACGAACGCGCCGCCTTTTTTTACAAAGGGCAGGCAATATTCGGAAAGGGTATTCAGCCGCGCCACCGCGCGGGCGCAGCAGACATCGAACTTTTCGCGGAAAGCCGGCAGTTTGGCCAGATCTTCGGCGCGCGCGTTCTCCACGCGGGCGGAAAGATGCAGTTTTTTACACACCGCAGCGAGAAAATCGCACTTTTTTCCCACTGATTCGACCAGCGTAAACGACAAATCCGGCCGTACGATCATGAGCGGCACGCTCGGAAACCCGCCGCCGCTGCCCACCTCTAAACAAGCCGCACCCTGCGGAAAAAATTTTTCGCCCAAAACGCTGTCTAAAAAATGCTTGACGCGGCAGTCGTTTGCGTCTATAATGCGGGTGAGGTTTATCTTTTCATTGGTTTCGGCGAGCATCTTGTAAAATGCCTCGAACTTCTCCGCCGTTTCTCCCTGCTCGAAAAGGGGAAGATATTCGCAAACATTGATCTCTTTCATACAGCCCCATTATAGCATACGCGCAAGAAAAAAACAACTGTTCACGAAAACTCGCGAAAAGCGTTCACGAATTTTCCGTGATTTCCAGGAAAAAACCAATATTCCCCCGACCTGCGTCGGCTCTGTACTCGGTTTTCCCCGCGATTTTACGAAAACCACCTGCAAAACCTCCCTTTTCCGGCAATTTGTACCCGAATTTTACAATACACACTTTTTCAACTTATCCCACAGGCATATTTCCACAATGTGGATATTTTGGTGGACAACCCCTCTTTTTCCGCAAAAAATCCTCCCGCAGCCTGCCGCAGAGCAAAACCTGCGCACGCAACTTTTTCACATATCCCCTTTCTTTCTACAATTTTTCCACACAAAAAAACGCCATTTTTCCACACCGTTTATTCTTGCTTTTTGCCGCGTTTTCCTATATAATAGAAAGGAACGGGCGGAACAATTCCACAATTGCACCGAGCCTATTAACAAATACTACCGATTAAAAGAATTATTTTTATATATAACGCAAGCAAGGAGGAACTCTCATGAAATTTATCTGCGAAGGCATCGATCTTTCCGACGCCGTGATGAAGGTCGTAAAGGCGTGCAGCACCAAAACGACCAATCCCATCCTGGAAACCGTGCGCATCGCGGCGGAAAACGATTCGGTGACGCTGCTTGCCACCGACGGCGAGATCGCCATGATGAAAAAGATCAGAGCGGACGTACACGAGGAGGGCGCCGTTTGCGTGCCTGGCAGGTTTTTCGCCGATTTCGTGAAGAGGCTGGAAGGCGAACAGATCACCATTTCATCGGAAAACGACAGCATCCGCATCCACTACGCCGATTCGCAGAGCTGTATGCAGACGCTTTCGGCAGACGATTTCCCCGCTATCGATTTTTCCATCGACGAGAACAGCGTTGAGATCCTTTCGAAAGACCTCAAAGAGCTGATCGCCAAGACGACGTTCTGCTGCGCGCAGGACGATTCGCGCCCCGTGCTCAAAGGGTGCCTGATCAAAACGGAAAACGGCGGCATCAGTTTCACCGCACTCGACGGCTACCGCATGGCGGTGTGCAGAAAGACGGTGGTCGGCATCGGCGGCGACGTGAAGATCATCTGCCCCGGCCGCACGCTCAACGAGATCGCGCGGATGCTGGGCGCCGACGATGAAAAGATCGTCATTTACCTGAAAAAGAATCTGCTCATGGTCAGCATCGACGACACCGTGCTCACCAGCCGCCTGTACGAGGGCGAATTCGTGAACGTGGGAAACATCGTGCCGCGCGAGTTCGCCAGCGACGTGATCGTGGAGAAAAACCTGCTCGACGAGAGCGTGCAGCGCGCCGCCGTGCTCGCCCGCACCGATAAAAACAGCGTGGTCATGTTCGATATCGGCGAAAACAGTATGCGAATCTCTTCAAATACGTCGATCGGCCGCGTGGACGAGAGCATTTTCGCCATGCTTTCGGGCAAAGACGTGAGCATAGCGCTCAACTGCAAGTATGTGAGCGAGTGTTTGAACGCCGTTGCCGACGAAAAGATCCGCATGAGTTTCAACGGCAACGTTTCTCCCTGCGTGGTGACGCCCGTGGACGGCGACGCCTACCTGTATTTGATCCTTCCCGTGCGCACAACCGCATAAAAACGGTTGACAGGCGCAAAAGTTTTTTAGTATAATGAATAGCAAACATTTCGACAGGAGATAAAAATTATCATGAAAAGGACATACCAACCCAAAAAGAGACAGAGAAGCAAAGTGCACGGTTTCCGCCAGAGGATGAAGACGCAGGGCGGCAGAAAGACGCTGAAAAGAAGGAGAAACAAGGGCAGAAAGAAGATCTCCGCTTAAATTGAGGAGCCGCATACGGCAGGCAGGTCATTGTGATTTATAAGAGATTAAAGAAAAACAGCGAGTTTTCAAAGATGTTTACGAGGGGAAAAAAGTGTTTTTCCCCTGCTTTAATTGTCTTGTATATGCCGGCGGCGCACACCTCTTTGGGCATCTGCGTGAGCAAAAAGCACGGTAAGAGCGTAAAGCGCAACCGCATCAAGCGGCTGCTGCGCGAGGCTTTCCGCGCCGTTTGCCCGCAGCTGAAGGGTGAGTATGCCTTTGTGCTCGTGCCCAAGCAGGCGCAGGAATACAGTTTAGCCGCCTTTTCCAAGAGTTTGAAAGGCGCGCTGAAAAGAGAAGGTCTGCTGCCATGAAGCGCGGGGAGCTGCGCGCGGCGTACCGGTATCTGCGGCGCACGGTGTTCAAGCCGTACCTGAAGATGCTGTGCATGCACGCCATCGTGTTCTACCAGAAATATTTTTCCAAACAGACGTGTTTGTACCGCCCCACCTGTTCGCAGTATATGCTGGAGGCGATCAACAACCACGGCGTGATCGTGGGCATCCTTTTGGGATGCTGGCGCATATTGCGCTGCAACCCTTTTTCCAAGGGCGGCTACGACCCCGTGCCGGAGAATTATTTTAAGGTGAGGTGGCTGTACTGAATGCCTTCGCGCGATTTCTTTCAAAAGAGATGAAAGAAATCGCTTAATTTGAGAGAAAACCCGCGGGCGCGCCCGCTTGGCGGGCTGGCCGCCCGTTTTCTCTCTGCGCGCGATACTTTATTTCGCTCTCAAAATTATAATCGCGCGCATTCACTCTTTCCGCATAAGCCGTAAGAATGCGGCAAATGGGGTGCGCTAACCGTAAAATGCGATTTACGGACGCGCAGTAAATTATTTCAAAACAATCACCTGCGCGTCCGAAAACCACACTTTTCAAAAAGCGCCCTCAATTTGCGCAAGAGCGCATCTGCCGTTTCCCGTAAACGGGAACCCTCGGCAGGGCAGCGGGCTAAGCCCTCGCGCTGGCGGAAAAGGTGAATGCCGCGTTTTCTATAAAGGAGAGCACCTAAACAAACATGGCATCCCGAAAAAGATTTGCAAAGCAAAGATTTTTTGGGAAGAGGAGCAACAAGTGTATATAAGCAAGCGGCGAAAAGCCGCGTGCGAAAATTACCTTGTTGCGACGAGGCAGAGGAAAAACCGAATACAGAGCCGCCGAAAAGCGGCGGCGAACATTGGGTTTTTCCTAAAAATCACGGAATTTTTGTGATCTCTTTTCACAAAAATTCGTGAAATAAATTCTGGATTGAAAAGAATGATCGATTTATTGCTTGAGAACACCATCGTTCTGTTCAGCAGTTCGTTTGGGGAATCGCTCAACTGGATAGGACGCGTAATACAGTGGATCATTGACCTCGCCGGCAATGTGGGCGTGGGCATCATTCTGTTTACGCTGGCGCTCAAACTGATCACCCTGCCGCTCGACATCTATTCCAAAGCTTCCATGCGCAAAAACAGTTTGAAAATGGAAAAGATGCGGCCGCAGCTGGAAAAACTGCAAAAACAGTATCAGAACGATCAGCAGGTCTATAACCAGAAGATGATGGAGCTGTACAAAAAGAACGGCTATTCCATGTTCGGCGCCTGCCTGCCCATGATCGTGACGCTGGTTCTGTTCATCATCGTGCTCGGCGCCTTCGACGATTACTCCAACTATATGAACGTGGAAGTGTACCGCCAGATGGCCCAACAGTACAATGCCGCCATCACGCAGTACGCCCCCGAACTTACGGACGCAGAGGGCAACGTGACCGGCGAAGTGAGATATATAGTGAACGAGAGCCAGACGGACGCGGCAAACGGAAAATTTGCCTACGACCGCGTGATCGAGTATGCGGCAGAAGAAAATGCCGATACCGGCCTGCTCGCCGTGCGCATCATCCGCACCGAGGTTTCCGATACGCAGCTCGATGCGAACAATACGGAACAGATGGCCGCGCTGTTCGAAAACATCGAATATTCCGACGGCACGGTCACCTATTATATCCAGACGGATAAAGTACTGGCAAGCAACGATGAGTTTATCGCCGCCATCCGCGAATCGTTTGCCGAGCGCGAATTTGAAAGCGACGACGCGCGCGCGTCGGAAATTATCCGCCAGTTGGGCAGAAATGCCGCCGAGGCGCAGTACCGCAAAGAGCACTTCAACTTTTTGTGGGTGAAAAACATCTGGTATCCCGACACATCGTACGAACACCCGGTAAAACGGCCGACGGAACTGAATACGCTGCAAACCGTGTACGATGAACTCACCTATAACCTCGGCGACGAAAAGAGCGCCGCCAACGGATATTACGTCCTCATCGTGATCTCCATCGGCACGATGTTCCTCTCGCAGTTCATCATGGCGCGCAGCCAGAAGGCGCAGAACGAATTGCAGACGGCGGACGGCCGCGGGCAGAAAACGCAGAAAGTGATGATGATCGTGATGCCGATCGTGTTCGGTATCTTCTCGTTCTTTTACAGCTCGGCGTTCAGTATCTACATGATCACCAGCAACGTGTTCGGTATTTTGAGCACGCTGATCATCAATTTCTTTATCGACAGAAAGTTCAGAAAAATCGAGGAACAGGAGATCCAGGAAAAATACAATAAGAGGATCCCGCAGTCCGCGCGAAAAATTACGGACACGCGGAACGGAGGAAAGAAGAAATGACGGATTTGGAATTTACGGGAAAGACCGTAGACGAAGCGGTCGAAGAGGGACTGAAAACGCTGGGACTTACCCGCGAAGAGGCACACATCGAGGTGCTGGAAGAGGGCAAAAAGGGCGGATTGTTCAGCAAAGGCGTGAAAGCGCGCGTAAAAGTGGGCAAAAAGCAGACGGACGGCGAGCGCGCACAGGCGTTTCTGGACGGGCTGTTCGGAATTTTGAACTTCACCGCCACGACCGAACTTGACGAAACGCAGGAACACACGCGCATCAACGTGATCACCCCCAACACCTACGCGGTGATCGGGCACAGGGGCGAATTTCTGGACGCCTTGCAGGTGCTCGCGGGCGCCGTGGCGAACATCGGCCGCGACGAGTACGAGCGCGTGGTCGTAGACTGCGAAAACTACCGCACCAAGCGCGAAGAGACGCTCAAACGCCTGGCGCAGAAACTGGCGGATAAAGCCGTGCGTTCGGGCAGAAAGGTATCGGTAGAGCCGATGACCCCCTACGAGCGCCGCATCATCCATTCGGCTCTCGCCGACAACCCCGACGTTAAGACGGTGAGCGAGGGCAAAGAGCCCAACCGCTACATCGTGGTGGTGCCCAACAACCTGCGCCCGGGCGCAGACAGGCCCGACCGCCGTTTCGACAAGCGCAGCGGAAACCGCGAAGGCAGGCGCGAGGGCCGGCCGTACGGCGACAGGCCTTACGGTGACCGCCGCGAACGCCCGAACGGCAAGGGCGGCTTTGACCGCGACCGCCGCAGGGAAGACCGCCCACGCGCATCGGGGCTGCCCCGCTCCAAGCGGCAGCCGTACTTCGGAACGTTTTTGGGCAACAGCAACGACCTGAACAAGAACAACGAAACCAACGCGCCCGAAAACAAAGACGAAGAGTAAGAGTGCGCTTTCCAAAGTAAAAAAGCCGCCGGCAGATGCCGGCGGCTTTTTGTTCGCCCGCGGCAAAGCCGCGGGTTACGTTTGAAAAAAAATAATTGCGGAAAAGTACGAAAAAACATCACGTAAGAGGATTTTTCCGGTATTCTTTCGGCGACGAAAGATACTTCTTTTTGAAAAGTTTGGAAAAGTACAGCGGATCGTCGTACCCGGAACGGTAAGCGATTTCGGCAACAGTGAGCGACGTGCTGCGCAAAAGATAACAGGCATAACTGAGCCGTATCGAAGAGAGGTATTTATACGGCGAAACGCCGATCACTTTTTTGAAAAGAAGTGAAAATTTTCCTTCCGACATCGCATATTTTTTCGCCAGTTCCGCCACGGCGACGGGATCGGCGAAATTTTTTTGCATCTCCTGCGCCGCGGCATAAATGAGAGAGATGTTTTCGTCGTCCGGCCGCATTGACGGGCGCACGGGCGAAAACTGCGCGAGAATCTGCACGGCGAGAGCAGCGCAGAGGATATCTTTATGCTGTGCGTTTGAAAAAAATTCAGTGGATGCCCTGGTAAACAGCAGTTTTGTTTCCGTAAGATTCTTGCAGTAAAGAGGCCCTTCGCGCGGATAGGCGAGCTTGCGCACGAGCGAAGCTGCGCCCGTGCCGCTGAAATGCAGCCAGCAGGAAAAAGTTTTGTTTTTTATGTATTCCTGGCGGACGTTCGGCGCGTAGTAGTAGGCGTCGCCCGCTTTTAAAAGGACGGAAACCCCTGCCCTGCGGATCTCGGTTTCGCCGCCCAAAACGAGCAGGATGTGGTGGTCGACGCGCCCGTTTTTACGCAGGATATGCACGTTTTCCGCGGGAGGCAGGGCCGCGCTGATGCTGTTTACGTGAAAAAACTCGTCGGAAAGAGCATTGGTAAAATTAAATTCGGACGGCATGGCTTTCGCAAAATCCTTTTTTTTTCGTTGTGTTCAGTATAGCACGGTTTGACGGAAATGTCCATATATTTTAAAAAAAAATACATTGCCGCGGCGCGGTTTTCGGGCTATAATGGGTACAAAAAAAGGAGAAAGCAGTCATGAAAAAATTTGCATTCATCGGTGCAGGCAGCCTTGCTTTTACTCGCTGCATCGTGCGCGATTTGCTTACGTTTCCCGCTTTTCGGGATTGCGAGATCCGGTTGATGGATAAGAATGCGGAAAGGCTGGAAATGGTGACAAAAGTCTGCCGGCGGATCCGCGAAAAGATGAATTGCCCGGACGTGAAGATCGTAGCGACGCAGAGCCGCGCCGAGGCGCTCGACGGAGCCGACGGCGTGCTTTGCACAGTGTTTTCTGCCGGAATAGATGTGTGGCGGTATGACATCGAGATACCGAAAAAGTTCGGCGTGGACATCAATGTGGGCGATACGCGCAGCGTGTCGGGCATATTCCGCGCCTTGCGTGACATTCCTCTGCTGCTCGATATTTGCGCCGACATCGAAAAATATTGCCCGCACGCAGTGTTTTTGAATTATACGAACCCGATGTCGATGCTGTGCAAGGCGATGCAGACGTACACGAAAGCAGATGTTACCGGGCTTTGCCACAGCGTACAGGGAACGGCGGAGATGCTTGCCGGATGGCTCGGTTATAAAAAAGAAGACATCGACTATTTATGCGCGGGCGTCAATCACCAGGCGTTTTATCTGCGTTTCGAGCATGAAGGAAAGAGCCTGTACCCGCAGCTTCGCGAAAAACTGCGCGATCCGGAATATTACAACAAAGAGCAGGTGCGCAACGAGATGTTTTTGGCGCTGGGGTACTATTGTACGGAATCGAGCGGACACAATTCCGAATACAATCAATGGTTCCGCAAGAGGCCAGACCTCATCGAAAAATACTGCACGCACGGAACGGGTTGGAATCCCGGGCATTACGCGTATTCGCTGAACCTGCGCCTCGAGCGAGACAAGGGCGGCTGGAAAAAGGTGTTTGAGGACGAAATGGCGAGCGACGAATTCGATGCCGTGCGCAGCCACGAGTATGCGGCGGAAATTTTCAATGCCCGCATCGGCGACCATACGCCCTTCACGTTCAACGGAAACGTGATAAACGAGGGATGCCTGCCCGATCTGCCCGCCGATTGCTGCGCAGAGATTCCCGTCACGGCGGACAGGACGGGGTACCATAAACAGTACGTAGGCAAACTGCCCGCTCATCTGGCGATTCTGCTGAACACGACCGCTCGCGTGGAAAACCTTGCCGTGGAAGCGGCGATGGAAAAGAGCAAGGAAAAAGTGTACAGAGCGCTCTGCTTCGATCCGCTCACGTCGGCCGTGTGCAGCCTTGCCGAAATAAGAGAGATGACAAACCAACTGTTCGAGGCCAACCGCGAATTCTTAAAAGATTATAAATGACGGTATCGCCCCGAAGCGGGGCAGGCTGTTTGCAAAGCTGCCGTACAGCGCCGCTCACATTCCGCACGGCGGCGCTGAAAAGAATCAATAAAAAACCGACCGCGTGTTGCGGACGGCTTTTGAACGAAATTATGCACGGGGAGGCACAGAATCTGCTTCTGCTGCCCCTGCGCTTTGCGTGCGCTGTACGGAAAGCTGACGCTCGCGTTTTCTGAGGATGCGCGGCACCATAGTAAAGAAGGTGACGGCCGTGATGACGCCCGCCACGGCGTCGGCAATGCCCTCGCTGTAATACACGCCGCTGACGCCGAAGGCGAGCGGCAGCAGAAAGCAGAGCGGGATCAAAAGGATCACCTTGCGCAGACAGGCGAGAAAGATGGAAATTTTCGCCTGCCCCAGCGCCACGAACACGTTTTGCAGCGTCATCTGGGCGAAAAACATCACCGTACCCATCATAAAGAAGGGCGTGTATCTGACGACGAGGCGCATCACGGAATCGCTGGCGCTGAACATCCAGCCGTAGACCTGCGGCGCCAAAAGGGATACCAGCCACACGCTCGTACTGCCGCACAGGGCGATGACGGCGACGATTTTGATGGTTTGGCGGATGCGCGCGGAATTGCCGCTGCCGTAGTTGTAACTGACGAGCGGCTGCACGCCCGTGCCCAGGCCGTTGAGCGGCAGGCAGATCATCTGCACCGCGCTGAGCATGATGGTGAGCGCGGCGGTGTAATCGCTGTTTCCGCCCGAATACATTTTTAAATTGACGTTGAAAACGATCTGAATGGCGCTTTCCGTTGCCGACATGATAAAGGGCGAAAGCCCCAAAAGCAGCATACGTGCCGCCAGTTTGCGATCGGGCAGCAGCAGTTTGCGGCGGAAACGGAACAGCGATTTTTTGCGGAAGAAAAACGAGGTCACCCACACGGCGGAGACCGCCTGCGAGAGCACGGTGGCGAGTGCGGCGCCGCGCACGCCCATGCCGAAAACAAAGATGAACAGCGGGTCGAGCGCGATGTTGAGCACCGCGCCGATGGCGACGGTGGCCATCGAGGTGAAACTGTACCCCTGCGCCGTGATGAACGGGTTCAGCCCCAGCGAGAGCATCACGAACAGCGTGCCAGTGCCGTACACGAACAGGTATTCGCTGGCATACTGAAAACTGGAATCGGGCGCGCCGAACAACCGCAGGAGCGGATCGCCCGCCGAAAGGGTGATTGCCGTGAGCACCGCGCCGAACAATACGAGCAGCACCGCGCCCGTGTTGAACACTTTTTCCGCGCTATCGCGCCTCCCCTCGCCCATAAAGATGCCGGCGAGCGGCGCGCCGCCCATGCCCACGAGGTTGCTGAACGCGCTGACGATGAGCGTGATGGGAAAAGCCACGCCCAAACCCGCGAGGGCGTCGGTGCCGATATCCTGAATGCTGCCCACATACATACGGTCTACAAGGTTGTATAAAAGGTTGATGATCTGCGCCACGACGGCGGGAACGGCGAGTTTGGCCACCAGTTTACCGACGGGTGCCGAACCGAGGTCGGGCGCGCTTTTGTTCTCTCTCATAACAGCAGAATTATAGCACCCGAACGCCGGGATGTCAAAGAAAAATCATCGTCTGCACAGGATACGGCGGGCGGCCGCCGCGGGCGCATTTTTCGGGGAGAGGCAGAGGGGCGAAAACGGAAAAATTTCGGGCTGCGCCCGTATGCGGAAAAAGTGAAAATAGTTATATTTTTACGTCGGTTTCTTTTGACTTTCCCGTTTGCGGGTAGTATAATACGGATACAAAAACGCGGAGCGTTGTAAGAAAGAGCGGAGAGATTGGAAAAAAAAGGTGTTATGAGCGAGAAGATAAAGGAAAAGCGGGAACCGGATATGTGTTCCCGGCCGCTGCTCGGCAAAATATTTTTGTTTTCGCTGCCCATCATGGCGACGGGCATATTGCAGCTTTTGTACAACGCGGCGGACATCATCACGCTGGGGCAGTTTGCCAGCGACGTTTCGGCGGGAGCGGTCGGCTCGACGAGTTCGCTGATCAACCTGATCACCAACCTGTTTTTGGGGCTTTCGGTGGGCGCCTGCACGGCGGCGGCGCGGTGGATCGGCGCCAGAAACGAAGAGCGGCTCGACCGCGTGGTACATACCGCCATACTGCTCGCGGTGCTGGGCGGCGTACTGCTCGGGGTGTTCGGAATATTGGCGGCGCGCTCGCTGCTGCTGCTCATGAACGTGCCCCAAGACAGCGTTCTGCCCCTTTCCACCGTGTACCTGCAAATTTATTTTGCGGGCATGCCTTTCAACCTGCTGTATAACTTCGGCTCGTCGCTGTGCCGCGCGCGGGGCGATTCCAAGCACCCCCTCTTTTTTCTGTGTGCGGCGGGCGTGGCGAACGTGGGTTTGAACATCTTTTTCGTGGTGGTGTGCAAAATGGATGTGGCGGGCGTGGCGCTGGGCACGGTGATCGCGCAGGTCATCTCCTCCACCCTCGTGATCGCGCACCTGATGCGCCTGAAAGGGCACTGCAAAGTGAGCCTGCGCCGCCTGCGCCTGCACAAAGACGCGCTCGGCGATATCCTGCGCATCGGCCTGCCCGCGGGGTTGCAAGGCTGCATTTTTTCGCTCTCCAACGTGGTGATACAGTCGTCCATCAACTCGTTCGGCGACGTGGCGATCACCGCCAATGCGGATGCGGCGAACATCGAGGGGTTCGTGTACACCTGCATGAACGCCGTTTCGCAGGCGTGCCTGACCTTTACGGGACAGAATTACGGGGCAAAAAATAAGAAGAACATCGACGTAGTGCTGCTCGACAGCCTGTTCGTGGTGACCGCGCTGGGGCTTGTCATCGGGTTCGGCGTGTATTTTGCGGGGCCGCTGCTGCTTTCGGTGTATACGAAGTCTGACGAGGTCATCCGCATGGGCATGGTGCGCATTTCCGTTATCTGCACCACCTACTTTTTGTGCGGGATCATGGAAGTGCTGGTCGGATCCATGCGCGGCATGGGGCATTCGGTGACGCCCATGCTGGTATCGATCGGCGGCGTGTGCGGGCTGCGAATCGTGTATGTGTACACGTTTTTTGCCGCCAACCGCACGCTGTTCAACCTGTATCTTTCCTACCCCATCAGCTGGGTAGTGACGGTGATCGTGCACGCGGCGTGCCTGCTCTTTTATGTGCGGCGCAAAGAGTTTGCGCGGCTGGGCGCAGCGGGGGCGTTGCCTGCCGCACCTGCCGAAAGCGGCGCGGAACCGCCCGCAGAAAGCGCGGAAGAGAAAGGGAGCGAATAAGAACCACGCAACGACGGAAAAACGCGGCCGCGATGTTCAGCCCGCCGACCAGGCCATACAGCCCCGCCACCGGAAAGATTCGCCGTGCAGGGCGGGAACTTCGCGGAAGAGCGCGGCCGATCTTTGGGCAGACACGCAGCCGTGCGCAAATCAGGTGAATTTTTGCGTAAATTTTCGGGCAAGTATTGCTTTGCGGCAAAAGGTGTGCTATAATCGGAATAAAGGGAGGTTTTTCGGGTATGGCAAAAGAAGAAAAAAAACCCGCCGCGGGCAAAGCGGCGAACGGGAAAACACAGCAGACGGCAGCGGAATTGCCCGCCGAAGAGAAAAAAGAGGCCGCGCGCAACTACCACATCGCCAAGCGCCCTGACGGAAAGTGGCAGGTGAAGTTTGCCGGCGGCGAAAAGGCGATAAAACTGTTTTCGACGCAGGCAGAGGCGATCGAATACGCCAAAAAACTGGCAAAAAACCAGGAAGGCAGCATCTCCATCCACAAAAAAGACGGAAAACTGCGCAAACAGAAGTACTGACGGGCCGCGGCAAAACGCCGCCACGGCATTTTTCCGCGGCAGAAGAGTGCGGCCGGCGGCAAAACGTTCAGGAGGCAGACCTTGTGAAACGGCAGGAAATAATCAGATAAACCGGACTATGTCGCGGCTGATATAAAACGCCCGCCCCGCCGCTTCGGAAAAAAAGTAAAAACGCGGCCGTCCCGCCGCTCCGAAAAAAATAAAAACGCAAAATCAGGAAACAAAAAAGCGCCCGTAAGAACCGGACGCACGGCTTATGCAAAAAAAGCGCCCGCAGCGAAAGTTGCGGGCGCCGTTTCAATATGCCGTTTCATATTCGGACTGTTTATTCTTCGCTCTGATCGTCGTTCTTTTTGTTCTTTTCCTCTTCCGCCTTGCGCTGGTAGTAGTTTTTATACCCTACTTTCTGGTTGTCGCCGGTATCCCATTTTTTGCCGCCGGTGATGAGTACGCCCAGAACCAGCATCACGCCCACCAGGATGAGGATGAGCGGCAAAATCCAGTTTTCGGGCAGCGCGAGCGCAAAGATCAGGCACACGAGCGCCACCACGAGCAGCGCCGCACTGAAAAAGAGTTTCATCTTTTTCAGTTGCGTGGAGTTTTTGGTGCCGATGGCGGAAAACAGCAGCGCCAATCCGCTCACGCCCGCAAAGATGACGCCCGCCCACGATGCGGAAAATTCGGTGAACGGCTCTACGTCGAGCACGGACAAAAAGAAGAACACCGCCGCCGCTAAAAATGCCAGCGCGACGAGAAGTTTTATAAGTATGTTTTTGCTCATAACAAGATCCTCCTTATGGGTTTTGCGCCGTTCAGCGCAGTATCACGGTGCAGGAAACGGCGCACACGTCTTCGCCTTCGGCGATCACGACGGTATCGCCGTGGCTGTAATCGCGCACATAGCCGCCCGCGCGCAGTTTGAAGGTATGCGCGGCGTCGCTGGCGGCGAGCACGGTGTAGGTGCCGGGCAGCAGCGCCCCGCCCTTTTCGGCGCGGTACACTTTGCCTTTTTCCAGTAAAAAATCCCCTTCGGCGAGGGTGACGCGCGCCCCCGCATCGCCCGCAATGCGGTCGTCGGCGGAATAACGCACGCCGTCTTTGATTTTCACTTTACCGGCGCGGTTCTGGTCGCCCGCCGCCCTTTCGCGCGCGTAAAGCACGCCGAGCACGACGGTGGCGATGAGGAATATACCCGTGGTAATGGCAAGTATGGCAACGGCGGTAAGCATGGCGGTACCTCCTTATTTCAGCGGACTTTGGAGCCGCATTCGGGGCAGAATTTGCTGTTTGCCGGCAGTTTTGCGCCGCAGTTGGGGCATTTTGCCTCGGTGGGCGTGCCGCATTCGGGGCAGAATTTGGCACCCGCGGAGAGCGCCGCGCCGCAGTTGGTGCAGTGCCTGCCGCCCGCCGCGCCGCCCTGGCCGCCGCGGCTTTGGTTTTGGTTGTTCATGTTGGCGAACATCTGGCCCATCTGCATGCCCATGCCCATGCCCAGCCCCGCGCCCATCGTGCCGCCGGCCATGCCGGGGTTTTTGGCCGCCTCTTTGAGGGCGTCTGCCTGGGCGAGCTGGGTGTAGATATCGATGTTTTTGCGCATCATGCCCAGGCGCGTGCTCTCGTCGAGCGCCTTTTCCAGTTCGGGCGGGAGCGAAAAACTTTCGAAGTTGAAGGCGGAAAGTTCCAGCCCCATCGCCTCGAAGCGGGCGGAGAGCGATTTTTTGACGGCCGCGCTCAGTTCCATGAGGTTGGCGGCCATGTCGAGCACGGGCACGCCGCTCTCGCCGATGGCGTCGGAAATGCCCATCACGAGCATACTGCGGATGTGGTCGGTGATGTCGCGCGTGGTGAACGAGGAATTGGTGCCGGAGAGTTCCTGCATGAACACGAACGCATCCTTTACGCGGAAGGCGTAGGTGCCGAACCCGCGCACGCGCACGGCGCCGTAGTCGGCATCGCGGATCATGATGGGGTTGGAAGTGCCCCACTTCTGGCCCGTGAACTGCTTGGTGTTCACGAAATAGACGTCCGATTTATACGGCGTCTGGAACCCGTACTTCCACGAAAGAAGTTTGGTGATGATGGGCAGGCTGTCGGTATCCAGTTTGTAGTAACCGGGCAGGAACACGTCTGCCATTTTGCCCTTATCGCAGAATACGGCGACCTGGCTCTCGCGCACGTTGAGCGCGCTGCCGCGGTTGATCTGGTTGCCCGCCATGGGCACCTTATAAACGATCGTGTCGGAAGTGTTGTCCGTCCATTCGATCACTTTCAGTAAAGCCATTTCGATTGTCCCTTCCTTTTCTATAATAACGGCCCGGCGGGACGGCGCGAATGCCGTTCCCCCTTGTCCTCTTTTACTATATCATAAATATGTGAAAAAGTCAACAGTGTGATAAAACTTCCGAAAACGGGCGGCGTATTTTTATTTTCCGCGCGAAGGGATTGACAAAACCGCCCAAAAAAAATATAATGTATATGAAAAAAAGATACAAACGGGGGTGTATGTATATGGAACCCATCCGCAAGGCGGTGCGGTCAAGTTTGACGCTCGCGCTGCTGCTCACATTTGCGCTGCCGCTGGGCGGCGTGATGCTCGGCGTGGGGCTGGGCATCGGCCAGCCGGGGATCTGGGCGGTCGGCATCGGCTTTATGGTCATCGGGTTTTACGGCTGCCCGATGGGCTGGGTGAGTTACGGAAACAAATGCACGTACCTGCGGTTTGTGAGCGCGGTCGAGGAAGAGCATCTGTACACGGTGCGCGAACTCGCTGCGCAGCTGGGCATTTCGGAAAAGGAAGTGCGCAACCGCATCGACGTGTGCTTTAACAAGCGCTGGCTGGTCGGGTACCGCCGCGAAGGAGACGGCCTTGCCCTGAACACCAACAAACAGCTCAGCGAGCAGGAAAACGCGGCGGAATGCCCCGGATGCGGCGCGAAGTTCTCCTACAAAACGGGGGAAGACGCGCGCTGCCCCTATTGCGGCACGCTGCTGAAACTCTGAAACGCGCCCGTGCGGAGGGGCGCCGCCGCAAACCGGGCGGCGCGAGAGCTCTCCGCCGTACAGCCGCGGCCGGCGGTTTTGCCGGAAAAACCGACAAAACGGATACAAAACAGACAGTCTGATATTTTGAACGCATAAACGCGGGCGGGTTTTTCCTGCCCGCGTTTGATGTATCACATCTACACAGCCAACAACCGCACGGCAAGCGGAGAAAGCGAGCGGCCCGAAAAAGAGGGCCGCTTTTTTGCTGCCCGGCGGCGTACGCCGCCGCAGGCACGCCGTTATTTTGCTTGCAAAAAGCGGATGAGCGCCTCTTTCTTTTCTTTGGAAAGACAGCCGAGAAGGGTGAGAAGTTCGCGGTCGGCCGCGTAGTGCTCGAAGTTGCGGCAAAAAATCTCTTCCAGGCTGGAATTGCAAACCTCCGCGATGTCGTACAGCGTATCGACGGACGGTAAAAACTTGCTCTGTTCAAGGCGGTTTATATAAGAACTTTCTTTGCCGATGCGCAGGCTCAGTTCGCGCTGCGAAAGATTGTTGCGCACCCGCAACGCGGCAATGCGCGATACTAAAAAGGTGGCAAGGGAATTTTTTGTTTGTTCGGCGTTTTTCATTTCAGGCATTTTCCTTTCTTCCTTTTGTATTTATTGTATCGGAAATCAGAGTCTGTATATAAGATTGACATTTGTTAAATTATATGATATAATACGTAAAACTAAGATTATAAATCTTATATATAGAGTAAAAAACAATACAAAGGAAAAAATAATGATTTTACAGAACGTTGTGCTGCCAACGCAGAAAGACGAAAAAACGCAAAAATTATACTACCGCGTATCGGGCGGACGAGGAAAGGTGAGCATTGGCGGAACGATGGTTTTTGCGGGCCGGAGACGGGTGGTGTTCGATACCTATATGAACTGTTTTTCGGTGGCAAAATGGTATAGATATGCGGGGTTGCGCGAAATTTCGCTGGAAGTGGCGCTGCGCGGCACGTTTTTGCTGAAACTCATCCATGTATACAGAAAAAAGGACGGAACGATCGTGCGGGACGAGCAGGCGGCCGTGCGGGCGGAGAGCGGAGAAAAAAAGACGTTTTCGCTGGCGTGTTCTTTTGCGCAGGCGCCGCGCTGCGGGATTTTGGCGTTTTCTGCGGAAAATTTGGGGGAAGAGGGAGAGCTGTATGCGGCAGCCTACACGAGCGCACAGCCGCCGCGGCGGCCGGTAAAGATCGGCATCGGTATCTGTACCTACCGGCGCGAGGAGTACATCAAGGCCAACGTGGAGCGACTGAAAAAGGCTTTTCTGGAAAACGAAAGTTCTCCGCTGTTTGAAAATCTGCAGGTGTTTATCAGCGACAATGCGGGGACGCTTGCGGCGAAAGACGTGTGTGCGAGGGGCGTGCATCTGTTCCGCAATAAAAATACGGGCGGTTCGGGCGGGTTCACCCGCACAATGATCGAAGTAAACGCTGCGAACGATGCGGGTGCCGGGTTCACGCACATTCTTTTGATGGACGACGACGTTTCTTTTGAAACGGAAAGCATTTACCGCACGTATTCCATGCTGCGGATGCTGCGCGAAGAGTACAGGAACCGGTTTGTGGGCGGGGCGATGTTCCGGATCGAGCGCCCCTGGCTGCAATACGCGAGCGGCGAAAGATGGCGCAAAGCGGACGGGCTTTGGGAATACGAGACATTCAATCTCGACAGAGATATGCGCAAGCTGTTCCACGTACTCGACAACGAGCAGCCCGTGCCGGGCAATTATCAGGGTTGGTGGTACTGCGCTGTGCCGATGACGGTATGCCGCAAAGATAATCTGAGCCTGCCCCTCTTTATCAAGGTCGACGACATCGAATATTCCATGCGCAACAAGGCGGAGATCATTCTGCTCAACGGCGTCAACGTATGGCACGAGTCGTTCGAAACAAAGTATTCATCCGCGAACGAATACTATTCCGTGCGCAATTATCTGATCGCCGCGACATTGCTGCGGGACGGAATACGCGGGGAAGACGCGGCGAAGTACGTGCGGCGCAATTTTGTGCGGTACCTGTATAATTACAAGTACGATGAGGCCGAGCTGACTTTGCTCGCCGTGAAAGATTTTCTGCGCGGGCCGGAATTTTTGCGGGAAACGGATTTTGAAAAGAAAAACAAAGAGATCATGGCAAAAAACCGGAAAATGATCCCCGCGGAAGAATTTCCGGTGAAGTTCGACAAACAACTATACGAGCGGTGCATGGCGGCACCCGTGCGGCGCGCCCGCCTGAAAAAACTGTTTGCTTTGGTCACGCTGAACGGCCTGCTTTTGCCTTCCCGAAAAATCGTGTCGTTTTCGCCGTGGGGAGCATGGTCGTATACGCAAACGTTTCGCGCGGAATATTTCGTCGCTTACGAGCCGACAACGAAAAAAGGGTTCGTTTTGCGGCGGAGCCTGCGGCGGTTTCTGCGGTGTATTTTTATGTTTTTCCGCACTGCACGTCTTTTTCGCAAGCAATACGGCCAGGTAAGCGCCCTTTGGAAAGAGCAGTACAGGGAACTGATCGATGAAGAGTCCTGGCTGAAAATATTGTGACTGTCTGCGGGGAAAAAACGTCTTTTTTACAAAAAACAGGAGCAAAACCGGCGCGAGAACGCTGCGCTGCGCGGCGGACACGATAATAATAAACGCGAAGGCCTCGTCTTTGGCGGACGAGGCCTTCGCGTTTTTTTGCCCGTTTTCCGATAAAATCGCTGCAAAACGGTTGACAGCCGGTAAGTGCAATCCCCTAATTCTGACAGTATTCCCTTTGAGAATTGCGCTTGCGACGAACATTCTATCTGTCGTGTGTCTTTGTGCTTAATGGGTTTTCTCTTATTTTTTACATTTATCGGGAAAATAGCAATTATTAAACCTTTTTATTGTGTTCAGAACTATTCCTGCTCCGGCTGAGATTCAGTACGGCTCCACCCTGCCGGTATGTACGGCGTCGCTTATATCCGCCCGTTTCTATCCGGTACGGAATTTTCCCCGTGCGGCGTATTGTACCGCAACATTTCCGTTGCTGTCAATAAGGGCATAAAATAAGCAACAGAGGTAATTTTCGGCGGCTTATTGTTGTTCTGTCTTATATTCTTCTAATTTATGTTGCAGGATCGCTTGCTGTTTTTTCGAAAACATTGTTACATTGATTAAGGTTACTTTCCCTTTTTCATCCTCAAAACCCATGTACACGTAAACATGAGTATGCATCAGGTGAACATCGATAAGATTCTTTTTTAAGACAATCTCTTTCTTTTTTTCACTTGCAAAGGGCATTAAATTACGACAAAAAAATGGCATTTTCAAACAATTATTTTCATCAATGGAAATATTTGCGAGAAAATATGCAGCGACAACGCCGATGAGAACAGAATACAGTATTATTGTCAAAACGATTTCTAAAATTAGCTCTTCTTCCGAAAATGGTACTACAATGCTTCCAGTGATGAAAATAAGTATTATTACCATTATAATACCGAACGTGATCCAAAAAGCTGCTCCTCTCGGATAAATGCGCCATTTTTTCATTTAATTCAATACACCTCACAATGCATGAAACATCTTCTATGCTTTTGCTGAAGGACTTCTCACTCTCGCATCCGGCTTATATTGTACCACCGCGTTTCCGTTTGTGTCAAGCATTGCGGAAAATTCTCTTTCGGCCTGTACAGTCGCAGCCGCTGCGTACAAATGCCGCAGAAATACGGCAGTACAGCAATGTTTTTTGCGAATGAATACAGGCTGCCGCGCGTTCGTTAAACGACTGTATATTAAGATATGGAATAAAATATACCGATATAAAATTATGCCGTGCGTATAAGCACGGCATAAAAACGGAGCGAAAATCGCTCCGTTTGACAAATTTTCAGTTTTTGCGCCCCTTAAAAAAGTTTGCGCCGTGTTCTGAAAACCGCTTTATTTTGCAGCGCCGGCCGTTGCCGATTAAAAAAGTGACCGCCGTTGAAATCGGTGGTTTTGATGCTGTTTTCGGCGGCCGCCTTCCGCGCCGTTCCTTCCGGAACCGTTAGTATTTGCCGTTACGGCACGAATGCTTTTTTGCGGATGCTTGCTGTATCGGGCGGCTGAAGGGCAATCGCTCTTTCTGCAAAAAATGTTTCTAAACGGCGAGGTTTGATTCCGGCGCCGCGTTTGACTTTTTGCCGGCGGCAAAATCGGCGACCGCTTCTGCGATGATATCTGCCATTTTGTAGACGAGGTTCAGCCGCGTGAGATTCATCAACGAGTAATTGAATACCGATTTTTCGGCGACGATACCCATGATGCCAATATCCCCCACCCTCGCAAGTTTCTTGTTCGCGCCGAGGCCGGGGCGGATGCCTGTGGTCGTCAGCTTCATCAGACCGATATCGCCGGCGTCGCCGACGGCTGCATCGATGGCAATGACAGGACTGCCCGGGTGAGTGTCGTGCAGAAATTCATTCAGATACTTTACTTCTTTTGCAGTAATCGGGTGACGCAGAGTGCCGTACACAAAGATACCCGCCCTGCAGCGTTCCTGCAGGAGCGTGCCGCAGACGGGCCCCAGGCTGTCGCCGATCACCAGATCGCTGCCGATACACAGGGCGACAGGCGGGCGGTCGTCTGTCAGAAAGCGATGTAGCGCCATTACCAGTCCTGTTTTTGCGAGTGAGTTGCAGACGTTGAATGTAAGATCCATTGTTTTCACCTGTCGAAGCGATTTGTTTAAGAATGTATAGCCAGAAAACGGCCGGTTTATACCTCCGATCTTTTTTGCGGCAATTCCTTTGTGTACAGTGTAATTGTTGATAAGTGTATTTTTATGTGGATAACTTTGTGGATAAAGTGGATAACTGCATCGGCGCAACACAAAATCGTTGGCGCAAATAGGTGCAAAAGCGAGTTATCCACAAAAAATTTGCTAATTATGGATAAGTTGCTTTAATATGGCGCTACTTTGCGCCATAAAAAAAGACTTGATTGTGCATAAGCCAAGAAGTTTGCGCTGTAAATAATATACTGCGCAATACTGCAAATTGCCTTTATACGCTGCAAAAGCCTGCTTGTTTGTAAATAAGGTCGATTTTGTGCTAGGCGTGGAAAAAATCAAATCGCGGGATATGGTCAAATCGCGGGATATGGAGTTATGCATAAAATTTCTTTTTGTGCTTTGATTCTGCATCGTTCCGGTATTGATGTCCGCGGTGATGCTGTTGAAAGAGTTGTCAACACCAGGTTTTTTTGCGTGCTTAAATCTTTTCCGCGGTGGACGCCGATATTAGCGCCAACTTTTCAAACAGCGCTGAACTGTATTGCGCCATCTATAATTATAAGCGCATTTTCTACAAGCGTCTTATTTTTTATTGCGTCTGTTTATTTTGCGCTTTCAATTTAGAATGCGTCCACCGTATGGTGCTTTCTTTGCGTCTGTCGGTTTCGCTGCGTCATTTGCTGCCTTTCGCCTTATCGCCTGTGCGTATTGCCGTGTCTTTTCAGAATTTTATCTGCGTCAAATTTTGTGGTATGCGCTCAGATTATGCATTCAATCAGCGCGTTTTGTGCTTGTAGTACGCATAGGCTTTTTTTCGGCAGAATTTCTGGCTGAAAACCGGCGTTTTGCCCGATTAGTTCCGATGAAGTCAGAAATTCACTGTTTTTTAAGCATGCAACCTGATTTTTTGCCCAAAATTGGCTTAAAATCGGGCTTTTTAGGCCAAAACCGGTTGTTTTAAAGGGTTTTTGCTGGGTATAAATTTGTCATAAAAATCGGTCAAAATGGCCATGCGCTGGCCTAAAAATGGCCGTTTTTTCACAAAAAAACCGATTTTCGGCCTTTCAAAAAAGCCTCTCAGACGATTTCAGACAGAATAATTTTCAAAAATCAAAAAATTTCCGGCCAAAAAAAGGCCGATTTTGGCCGGAAAGACGGTTTACAGGCTGTTCTGATGTCCAAGCAGTTGTTTTTACGGCAAAGGCTGTTCAGATTCTGCCGATCAATATAAATGTTTCATATGAAACATTCGAAAGTGTATGGGCGCATAGATTTGCGGCGGTAATAACGCATATCTGGCAGTGCCGAACGCAAAGATATTATAGTATGCAATATATGCAGTATTTAATAAACGCATATATTGACAATGGCAATAGTGCAAATATGCGCGATCTCGTTTACAAGTTTTAAGCGCAATATATACAGACTGTGCACAACTATTGTACAGAATGCGCGTTTTGTGCGCGTTGTTGGTTTTCAATAAAATTCGTGTGCAATCACTTTTTATGCGTTTTTAATTTTGTTGCGTGCATTCGTAAATTTCCGCGTTATGAACAGAAAATCTTGTTATACGCATTATTATTGACGCATAATTTATTTGCAATATGGTTATGGTAGCTAAAGTATTTTCAGGCGCGATCAGTTTATAACAACTTGCGCTATATTCTATTTTGCATGTGCGCACAAAATTGTGTTTATCTGTTTGCATAGGGCTGGATGCTGCGGATATCAGATGTTTCATATGAAACATTTATTGCTGAACGGCAAAAATAAGTAAGAAATCGTATAATTAATAAAAGCGCTATGCAAATTTTAACAATAATAATGTTTCACGTGAAACATAAGAAATCTCGGGAGGGTTTCATATGAAACATTTCAAAGCCTTGAATCGAGGTAAAATTGGTTAGCGCAGAACGAATTTTTGGTTAAAATGACCTATTTTTTGTGAAATAAATGATAAAAAGGTAAAAAATTCCGTTTTCGCGGAAAAATATGAAAGAACGGTTGTTTTTTTGCTTCGTTTATGGTATCATAGTATTACCGCCAGTATATAGAGCCGAGAGATTTCCGATGCTGTTTTTGCGTCGATTAAAATTGACAGCGGTTGCAAACAGTGTATAATGTGGCGGAGATCGGGCAAAAATACAACAGTTTGCGGCGGCTGCGTTTCGTACGTCGTGCTATAGTACTGTTGGCGTGGTGTCGCCGTTGCAGAGGGGGGGGGCGGGTTTGCCGTTGCCGCTCTGATGCGAGGGAGTGGCGGCTTTGCCTCTGAGGTAACTGTTCGTTTGCGAAAAAAGGTTTTGCCGACGAATGGCGATAAGGTCAGAAAGTTTGCTTTCTTTATCGGCTTTTAAACCTCTGCACTATAATTTTTATGCGCCTTTCTTTTGCGCTGGCGCTGAAATTGTCGGTTGGCATAGTTGTGTTCGGTTTGCGCCATACTGTAAACTGTGCTGAACTATTGCGCTCCCGCTCGGGAAGGCAGGGCGTAAAGCTTTTTCAATAATATATAAAGCAGTCCGAAAACGTGATGTGCGAGAAAACATGCGACAGGCTTTTTCAATAATACAGACAGTTGCCCCGATCTTTAGGGGGCGGAAAAGCAGGGCAAGAGAGTTTTGTTAGCTCCGTTTTTTCGGAGAGCGAGCGGGTTTATGCCGAAAAGCGGCTCTAACCGGATGAGAGCCTGCGGCACCTGCACAAAGCGCTTTAAAAAAACGCATCTGCGCCCTGATTGCGGAGCGGGCAAACCCGGACGTGAAACGCTTTCAATAATATATATAGCACCATTATAATGTTGGGGTAAAAATTTACGCGCGGCGGGGCATTCCACGTTTTGCGCAACCCCGGGCGTAAAACGCTTTCCATATTATATATAATAAAATTCGGTAAAAAGCCTTCTATAAAATAGGCTGAAATACAGCAATAAATTATCTGCAAGGAGTTATCATGAGTAAAACATCCAAAATACTGCTCTGGGTCGTGCTCGGCGTGGTATTGGTCCTGATCCTCTCGATCGTACTCACCAGTATGCTCACGGGGGGAAGGACGATCGATTATTCCGAGGTCGAACAGCACGTCACGGCCGGCGAGATTGACCGCATCGTCGTAGACGATTACAACCTGATTTGTTACAAGAACGGCCGTGTCGTATATGAGGCAACGTTCGGCCGCATGGATTTTGACGCAGAAAAACTCGACGAATGGGCGAAGGCGGGTAAAATCACCTACACCTACACCGACCCCAACGCGGGCAGTTTCATGACCTACCTGATCCCGCTCATCGGCGTGATCTTGGTGTGCGTGGTGTTCTGGCTGCTCATCCGCCAGACGCAGGGCGGGGGCAGCAAGGCGATGAGTTTCGCCAAAACAAAGGCACGCGTCAATTCCAACATCAAAGTGCGTTTCACCGACGTCGCCGGTGCGGAGGAGGAAAAACAGGAACTTGCCGAAGTGGTCGAGTTTCTCAAAAGCCCCCGCAAGTTCTCCGACCTCGGCGCGCGCATCCCGAAGGGCATTTTGCTCGTAGGGCCTCCGGGCACGGGTAAAACGCTGTTTGCCAAGGCGGTGGCCGGCGAGGCGAACGTGCCGTTCTTCTCGATCTCCGGTTCCGACTTCGTGGAAATGTTCGTCGGCGTCGGCGCGTCGCGCGTGCGCGATCTGTTCGATGCCGCCAAAAAGAGCCAGCCCTGCATCGTTTTCATCGACGAGATCGACGCGGTCGGCCGCCAGCGCGGCACCGGCCTCGGCGGCGGCCACGACGAACGCGAGCAAACGCTCAACCAGCTGCTCGTGCAGATGGACGGCTTTGAGACCAACGAGGGCATCATCGTGATGGCCGCGACCAACCGCGCGGACATCCTCGACCCCGCTCTGCTCCGTCCCGGCCGTTTCGACCGCCAGATCCACGTCAACCTGCCCGACGTGCGCGGCAGGGAGGCCATCCTCAAAGTGCACGCGCGCAACAAACCGCTGGCACCCGACGTGAACTTCAAAATCCTCTCGCGCATGACGAGCGGCTTTTCGGGTGCCGACCTTGAAAACCTGCTCAACGAGGCGGCCATTCTCGCCGCCCGCGCGAACAAAAAGATGATCGGCAACCACGAACTGTTCGAGGGCATCAACAAGGTGCTGCTCGGCCCGCAGAAAAAGAGCCGCCTGGTCACCGAATCGGATAAACGCATCACCGCCTACCACGAGAGCGGCCACGCCATCATCGCAAAGCTCTGCAAGAACTGCGATCCCGTGCAGGAAGTTTCCATCATCGCGCGCGGCATGGCGGCCGGCTATACCATGACTCGCCCCGACAACGACGACAACCACATGACCAAAGCCAAACTGACCGACCTCGTGTGCGAACTTTTGGGCGGCCGCGTGGCGGAAGAACTGGTCATCAAGGATGTTTCCACGGGTGCGTCGAACGACTTGCAGCGCGTCACCGAGATCGCCCGCAAAATGGTCACCGAATGGGGCATGAGCGAGCGCGTCGGCCTCGTCACGTACCAGTCGGATAGCCCCATCTTCCTCGGCAGGGATATGGAGGCCCACAACACGTACAGCGAAGAGACGGCGAACATCATCGACGAAGAGGTGCATTCCATCATCGACGAGGCGCACGCCCGCGCCGTGAAACTTCTCACCGAACACCGCAAAGTGCTCGACAACATGGCGCGCGTGCTCATCGAGCGCGAGACCATCTACACCGAAGAGGTGGATATGCTGCTCGACGGAGCCACAGCCGACGAAGTGTACGCGCACATGGATAAATACGAAAAACAGGAAGAGGAGAACCCCTTCAAGCGTTTTATGGGCGATGCGGAGACCGGCAAAGACAAACCCGCCGAAGCACCGAGCGAAGACACCGCCAAAGTGCGCGGCGAAACCAAAGCCGATGATGAAAACGGCGGCAGCGACAAACACTGACTGCCGCAAGGCACAAAGCATGCCGCGGCGTTCCGCCGCGGCAAATACCAAAGAGAGAGGTAAATGAAAAAATGGGAAAGATCGTTTCGTTTTCCAACCAGAAGGGGGGCGTCGGAAAGACGACGACCTGCGTGAACATGGCGGCGTACATCGCGTCGTTCGGTAAAAAAGTTCTGCTCGTGGATATCGATCCGCAGGGCAACGCGACCACCGGGTTCGGGCTTTCCAAAAGTTCGCTCAAAGAGTCCGTTTACAACGTGCTCATCGACGACATGGAAAAGGCGTCGGATAACATCCGCAAAACCGAGATGGAAAATCTCGACCTGCTGCCTTCGAATATCGACCTCGCGGGCGCGGAAGTGGAACTGGTGTACAAGCACAGCCGCGAAAAAGTTCTCAAAAACAAACTGGCGGAAGTCAAAGACAAGTACGACTACATCTTTATCGACTGCCCGCCGTCTTTGGGGCTTTTGACCATCAACGCGCTTTCGGCCGCCGATTCC
Source organism: uncultured Clostridia bacterium (assembly GCA_944328905.1). Taxonomy (GTDB): domain Bacteria; phylum Bacillota; class Clostridia; order Christensenellales; family Borkfalkiaceae; genus Borkfalkia. The sequence continues at coordinate 31,612 of CALVHW010000006.1, forward strand.
GTGATCATTCCCATTCAGAGCGAATACTACGCGCTGGAAGGCCTGTCGCAGCTGATGAACTCCATCACGCTCGTGAAACAGCACCTCAACCCGGCGCTGGAAGTGGACGGCGTGGTGCTCACCATGTACGACAGCCGCTCGCTCATTTCGCGGCAGATCGCCGAAGAGATCAAAAAGTTTTTCACCAAGCGTCTGTTCGAGATCGTCGTGCCGCGCAATATCCGCCTGGTGGAAGCGGCGTCTTACGGCAAGCCCATTCTGCTCCACGATCCCAAGTGCACGGGCGCGCGCGCCTATAAGGCGCTCACCGAAGAATACCTGAAAAGGGAGGAGCGCAAGAAATGAAACAGATAAACAGAGGTTTGGGCAGGGGACTTTCGGCTCTGTTTTCCGATACCGAAGAGGCGTACGAAAACGCCGCCAAATCTCCCTTTTCCGAAGACATCCCCTCTGCGCCGCTGCCCGAGGATATCAAGGGACTGAAAGAAGTCGATATCGACCTCGTCCGCCCCAATCCCAACCAGCCGCGCAAACATTTCGACGAAGAGGCCTTGGCCGAACTTGCCGATTCCATTAAAAAGCACGGGCTGATCATGCCCATCGTCGTCAACAACATGGAAAACGGCAGGTACATGATCATCGCCGGCGAACGCCGCTACCGCGCGGCGAAAATGGCGGGCAAGACCACCATCCCCGTCGTTGTCCGCTCGTACAGCGATCGCGAGATCAAAGAGATCTCCCTCATCGAAAACCTGCAGCGCGAGGACCTCAATCCCATCGAGGCGGCCAACGCCATGAAACAGCTGATGGACGAGTACCACCTCACGCAGGAAGAACTTGCCGAGCGCATCGGCAAATCCCGCCCCGCGGTGACAAACACGCTGCGCCTTCTGTCGCTGACGCCCGAGGTCATCGACCTCGTCTCGTCGGGCAGGCTGAGCGCGGGTCATGCGCGCGCGCTGGTCACCCTGCCCGAGGACGTGCAGTATAAACTCGCGTCGGATGCCGTCAAGGACGGCCTGTCCGTGCGCGACATCGAGCGCAGCGTCCGCGACTTTTTCGCTTCCCCCGAGGAATTGGAGGAGAAAAAAGAGAAAAAGAAGCAGCAGGTCTCCATCGAACTGAAAGACCTCATCGAGCGGATGCGCCATACCTTCAAAACCAAAGTATCGCTCATCGGCAATGACCGCAAGGGGCGCATTTACATCGACTATTACAACACCGACGACCTCGACCGCATCAACGAGATCGTGGAACTCGCCGAAAAATCGAATAAATAAAGCACACACGAAAACGGATACATCAAGCCAAGAAAAACTTTTTGGAGAAATTCAAAACAGCTTCTTAATATA
>CALVHW010000007.1 GCA_944328905.1 uncultured Clostridia bacterium
ATCACGCGCGTGAGGATGTGCCCGATGTGCGGCTTGCCGTTGGCCGTGGGCGGGCCGTCGTAGAAGGAGAACTCCTCCCCTCCCTCGCGCTCTTTGACGCTGTCTTCAAAGACGTGCTCCTTTTCCCAGAACGCGATCACTTGCTTTTCGCGCTCGACGAAGTTCATCGACGTATCTACTTTTTTGTACATACTTTTTTCCTTGTCCATGCGTTTTTCTCCTTACGGGCTTTGAAAAAATATCCGCCGCGCCCCTGCGGGCGCAGAGCTTTACCGAAACAAAAAGCCCTCTTGTTTTCGGAAAACAAAAGGGACTTACCACCAAAACATACTTGCATACGCCCCTGTTGGTAACGCGGTGGAAATAACCGCGCGCGAGGCTACTTTCAAAAAAATTTCGCCCTGCGGGCTGAAAGGGGATACCCTGCCGTGCCCTGCCCGCCGCCTTTCACCTGCCGCGGCTCTCTTTGGAGCGGATACACGAAGAACTTGTCCTTTCTGATCGCCTTATGGATTTGCTATATTGTACCAGTATTCGCGCCGTTTGTAAAGCGATTTTGCCCGCCGCCGGCAAAATTTTACCCGTGCTTTCCGCCGCCTTTGCTTTTATTATAAAATCCTTGCTTTTTATGCAGCTTTATGTTATGATAGTTGCGACAATAAAAAGATAACCATCCAAGGAGATACAGCATGCCCCTCGTTCCCGCGATCTGCACGCAATGCGGTTCCCCTATTGAAGTCGACAACGCCAAAGAGGCGGGAATATGCCCCCACTGCGGCACCGCTTTCATCACCGAAAAGGTCGTCAATAACTATGTAACCAACCACGTTTCCAACACCACCGTCACGCAGAGCATCACCAAAGTAATCCACGGCAGGGAGAAGACGGAGGCCGAAGAGTATGTCGCCCGCGGGCTTTCCTTTCTCGGGCTGGAGGAGTACATAAAGGCGGCGGAATGCTTTGAAAAAGCCGTCAAAAGCGAGCCGGGCAACATCGAACACCACATCCTCTTATACCGCGCGCTCACTTTCGATTTCCGCCTCTACTACGGCGGGCTGACCGACCCTGCGAGACAGGGATATGAAATCAATTTTTTGCTGAACGAACAGAATGAGGAAAAGACGACTTCCCTCAACGAGGTATTTGCCCGCATCGACAAGCTCGCACAAAAGACGGACATCTCCGCCCTGCAAAAGCAGTACGGCTACACCTTCCGCAAGGATAAAAACTTTTGGTTGCAAAGTTACCGCACCGCCGCGAAAGCATATATCGCGGGGATAGACGGCACCCCCTCCGAAGTTGCCCTGTTGCTGGGAAAGGCACTCGGCCTAAAGCCTTCGGCATTCAACACACACGGAGAGTTCCGCCGTTTCGACCTGTGTGCGGCGTACGCCGTTGAAAACCTGTACGCCTGCCCCGACTTTACGGAAGAGGAGCGCGCCGCTTTCTTTGAAGAATACCGCCGCGATTTTACCGATCTCCGCCTGCGCGAAATGCAGGCGGAGGCAATGGCGAAGGCAGCTTATTACGGAAGGCACGAGGACTATCCGGACGGCCCGAAGGGCGTGCTCACCGTGCTGACCTATAAAATTTTTCCCCTGCGAGACGGCTATTACGACCTGACGGGCTACCGCGGCGCCGTCGTTTACGCAAACGCGTGGCCCAACGACAATGCGCTGCCCGATCTGCGCCTGAGTGCCGAAAACATCCGCTCGTGCCCCTTGCAGGCCGGCACGCACAATCTACGCGCAAAAAACTGCATTCTGGCGGGAGAAGGGAACATCGATGTGACCGAATGCCTTGTGATGTGCGAAAATCTTTATATTGAAAACGGGATCACGGAAATCGTAAAGCAAGACAAACAGCCCGGGCACCTGGCATTTCAAAGCGGGCCGGCAGGCGACCGCGTGACGCTCCGTTTTGGCAAGGGGCTGAAGCGTATCGGACAGGACGTTTTTGCAGGAATAACCTACGGACAAAAGAACTTCCCCTGCTTCTATGACCCCGTTCTGTTCCCCGAGGGGCTGGAGTACATCGGCGGCAGCGCCTTTACAAACTGCCGGTTTGACATCGCCGTTATGCCCGAAACTTTGAAAGAAGTAGGAAAACTCCCTTTTGGCGAGACGTCCGTCAACCTCGTCTGCCTCTGCAATACATCGCAATGGCCGGCCGATTGGAGTCGCTACAAGCAGCTGGTGAAGCTCCTCTACTCAAGTGAGTGGGTGGAACACGGCTACAACTACCTCGACATACCGAACAATACATGGCACATAGACTACGACCCCGATCCGGAAAAAACCGAAGAATACCGAAAAACACTTCTCCGCTTCAAGCCCTATGCCGCATTCGATGAAAACAAGACACGCTTCGTCGGCCCCGCGGAAAAGCCCGCCGAAGAAAAAAAGCAAGGCTGCTACATTGCGACCGCCGTTTACGGCAGCTATGACTGCCCGCAGGTGTGGACGCTGCGCCGATATCGCGATCACTCCCTCGCCCGCTCTGCTCCCGGAAGACTATTTATCCGGGTCTATTACGCGCTCAGCCCCACGCTTGTCAAACTGTTCGGAAAACAAAGATGGTTCTGCGCGTTCTGGAAACGCATTCTCGACAAAAAGGTGTGCCGCCTCAACCGTAAGGGCATCGACGATTCCCCCTACCGCGATTGATCCCGCACAAAGCTAAAATCTGTCTTTATCAGGAGGAAAAACCATGCCGCTCGTTCCCGCCATCTGCACGCAGTGCGGATCCCCCATTCAGGTCGATGACTCTAAAGAAGCCGGCATCTGTCCCCACTGCGGCACCGCCTTCATCACCGAAAAGGTCGTCAACAATTACGTCACCAACCACGTTTCCAACACCACCGTCACGCAGAACATCGTCAAAAACGTGTACGGAAGAGAAAAAACGGAGGCAGAAGAGTACGTCGCGCGCGGACTTTCCTATCTCGGCCTCGAAGACTACCTCCAGGCGGCCAAATGCTTTCAGAGCGCGGTAGACTGTGAGCCCGGCAACATCGAAAACCATATCCTTTTATACCGCGCGCTCACCTTCGATTTCCGGCTTTACTACGGAGGACTGACCGGCCCGAATATGCCGGAAATCACCTTTGCCATCAACGAAGACAAGGAAAAATACCTTTCGCTGAATACGGTTTTCGACCGGCTCGACAAACTGGCCGCGAAAAAAGATATCTCCGCCCTGCAAAAACAGTACGGTTACACCTTCCGCAAAGATAAAAATTTTTGGTTGGAAAGCTATCATCTTGCACAGCGGCAAAAGCTTGAAGCAGACCGGAAAAACGAAACGGAAGAGGCGGTTCTTCTGAAAAAATTTGCCACGTACGGATACCGCACGGATTTTATACACCGCGCTTATTATGCGATCGAACAGCTGTTTTCCCTCAAAGACTTTCACGAAGAAGAACGCCACAGTTTTTTTGACGAATATGTGCGGGATTTTTCCGATCCGCAAACGGGCCTTCTGACCATACTTTCCCATAAGATCTTCCCCCTTCGGAACGGGTGGTACGACGTGACAGTCTACGACGGCCCCATACTGTTTCAAGTTGGCATTCATCGCAATTTCGATCAGCCCCCCAAGCTGCGGCTTTCTCCCGCTAATCTGCGCAACCCCAGGAACACCTTCTACTGCGACGCTCTGATCAGCGCCAAAGGAGTTTTCGACACAGGGAAATGCTGTGTGCATGCCAGAAAACTCGTCTTTGAAGAGGGCGTGACGGAGATCGTCAATTCCATCGCGCCGTCGAGGTCGGACGTCCTGTTCGAGCAGGTGGAGTTCCCCGATTCGCTCGTCCGCATCGGTTCCTACGCACTCACACCGAATAAAAGTGAACACAACGAAGGCTATTTCAAGTTCGGAAAAGGACTGAGACGCATCGAAGAGCACGCTTTCAATGCGAGAGAGAGCATCGGCTTTCATTCTGACATCATTCTGCCGGAAGGGCTGGAATACATCGGCTCGTGCGCACTCCAGTTCATCAGCCCATACGTATGGGTGCTCCCTGCAAGCCTGTCGGAGGCGGGAAGTTCGCTGTTCGGCGGCTCTTATGTGATCGTGTCCTTGGCCGATGCACGCAAATTCAACTTCTGCTGGAATGTTTACCAGGAAAAAAGTTATTCTTTGAGCATAGACGCGCAGTGGAATTCTTCTCTGAACGAGAAATTTGTGACTAAGCGGTACTGCTATTTCGACGTCCCTTCCAACACCGTTTATCTGGATAAAATCTACTACGATAAAGGCACGAAAAGCGTGGCCCTCGATTCTTCCGATATGGAAAAGGCGGCCTTTCTATCCTGGTTGAAACAATATTGCACGTTCGACGAAACTACAACAAAATTTTCCGATATAAACAAATCAACTGCTGCGATGAAACCGTCCTCCGCGCAAAAGAAAAAGGGCTGTTATATCGCGACCGCCGTTTACGGCAGCTACGACTGCCCGCAGGTGTGGACGCTGCGCAGATACCGCGATTTCTCACTCCGCCGCTCCGCGCCCGGCAGACTGTTCGTCAAACTGTATTATGCGGTAAGCCCCACGCTCGTGAAGCTGTTCGGAAAGCAGAAGTGGTTTTGCTCTCTTTGGAAGCGAGCTCTTGACAAAAAGATAAAAAAACTCAATGCGCAGGGATTTGCAAATACGCCTTACGATGATCAATAAACGCAAAAAAGAGAGGTACGTACCTCTCTTTTTCTTTCATGCCGGCCATGCAGGCCGGCATTCAAACGTAATCTTCCAAAATTTTGTTGATGCGCGGGAGATCTGCCGTCGTGATAAAGTTGAAGATGCGCTCGAAGGGCCGGCCGTGCTCGGTGACGCACACGGCGAGCAGTTTACGGTTTTCTTCGAAGGCGTCCGCCACCGTTTGCAGCGTGTCGCTCTTAGCCAAAAATTTATAATATACCGCCGTGTCTGTTTCCGAAAGGATATCCGAAACGGGCGTTTGCGACAGCCAGGCGTCGGCGCTTTCGCCGCGGGCGAGCACCTCGCCCAGTTCGCGAAGCACGCGGCGGTTGTTGATGATGCCCTCCAGGCGCTTGCCGCGGTACACGGGCAGGTTGGAAAAGCCGGTGCGCGCCATTAAAAGCACCGCCTGCCGCAGGGAAATTTCCGCCTCGATGCTGACGATGCGCTTGTCTTTGAGCGTTTCGCCGACGGTGGGCGGCTCGCACAGAAGTTTTTCGATGAGCCCGATGCGCTCCACGACGTCGTCGCAGGGAACGGCGATGACGCGGCCGTCCGTGCTCTGGTGCACGATGGCGTTGCGCAGACGGGCGTAGTCGGCGAGGTCGTTCTCGTACTTGCGCACCACGGCGTTCTTTTCGGCGCTGCGCCGCACCACGTCGGTAAACGGCTGCGACGGCTTGAAACCGTATAAGTCGCGAAGCTGCGAATCGATCTTGTTATAGCTGTTGATGAACTTTGCTGCGTTTGCAAAATCGGGCATAGGCGTCCCCTCCCGCCTTTTTTTATGATTATACCATATTCCGCGGCGTTTGAAAAGGGATTTTCGTATTTTCCCTTTTTTGCCCCGCGCGTCCTTCGCCAGGGGGCAGAGCATTTGCCGCGCGTCCTTCGCCGGGGGGGGGCAGAGCGTTTACCGGGCGTCCTTCGCGTGGGGCCGCCCGGAGGCACGGTCAATAATCTTCCCGTTTTTTCCGGCCGAGGCCGCGCGAGCGCACGGAGGTGATGCGGTACTCGCGTTCCGGCTCGTAGAACAATTCGCTCTCTTTTTTGGCGCAGCGCATCAGAATTTCTCCTTCCGGCGAAGAGAACTGTGCGATTCCGCGCGCACACATACCGATCCCCACCCCGGCAATGAACGCGCACGCGCGCAGCATAAGCTGCGGAATGGTATCTTCCGCCTCGCCGAACACGTTGAAGATCACGTCGGCATCGAACAGTGCCAGCGCCTCCGCCACGGCCGGGTAGTACAGGTCTTCCCCCACGCAGACACCCAGTTTTCCCGCCCGCGTGGCATATACTTTGAGATGCGCGCCGCTCTTTATATCGTCCTGCTCTCCTATATGCAGCATATCCGTAACGCCAAGGATGCGCCCGTTTTCGGCAACGGCCACGCTCTTGTGCCGGATGCCGCACGAATCGGTAATACAACCGGCCAGCACCGTACAGCCCAGTTCGCGGCTCAGAATGGCCATATCTTCGAGTTTTTGCGTTTCCCCCGCAAGTTCCGCGGCAAAATCCACTTCGCCGAGGCCGTCAAAGCCGAACACCAGCACGTCGCACGGGGTGCGGCTGCCGCCGTCCCAATACTCGCCCAGCGAGCCTTCCGTAACAAAATGAATTCTCATGCGCACCTCCCGCCCCTTTTATTATATTGCGGCGGCCGCGGCATGGTGCAAACGGAGGACGGACAGACGACGAAACGCCGCGCAATCGTAATAAATTTGTAAAATTTGTAAAAAATATGATGAAGAATTTGCCATTTGCGTTAAATATGTTATAATAGTTACAGTTCGGCTCAAAAGCCTATACTGACGGGAGGTCCCATGCAACGCAAAATACGCCTCACACCCGTGAGGCTGCTCGTTCTCGGATATCTTAGCGTTATTATCATCGGAACGATCTTACTGATCATTCCGTTTTCTTCTCAGATCACCGGTTCAGCCTCCTTTATGGACGCGCTCTTTACCGTCGTTTCCGCATCGTGCGTAACGGGGCTGGTCGTGCAGGACACGGCCACGCATTGGACGATTTACGGGCAGATCGTAATATTACTGCTTATACAGATCGGCGGCATCGGTTTTATGACCGTCGTTTACACTATTCTGAAACTCGGCGGCAAAAAAATAGGTCTCAAAGAGAGAACTTATATGCAGGAGGCCGTTTCCGCCCCCACGCTGAGCGGCATGGGTAAGCTTACCTCCACCATCCTCATCGGCACACTCATCTTCGAGGCGCTCGGCGCGTTTGTGCTGTGTTTCCGGTTCGTGCCGGATTACGGCTGGGGCGAAGGCATCTGGATGGCGATTTTTACTTCCGTTTCCGCTTTCTGCAACGCGGGTTTTGACCTGATGGGCGACAAAACGGGGAAATTTTCTTCCATGACCGCCTATTCGGGCGATCCCATCGTCTGCCTGACCATTCCGCTGCTGATCATCATCGGCGGACTGGGTTTTTTTGTGTGGCAGGACATCAAGGACAACCGTTTCCGCTTCCGTAAATACGAGCTGCACACCAAACTCGTGCTGATCATGACGGCGATCCTCGTCATCGTACCTACCGTGATCATTGCCATTGCGGAAAACGATCTGCCCTGGCAGGAACGTATATTTTCCTCCTTTTTTACGGCGGTTACGCCGCGCACGGCCGGCTTTAACGTGCTGCCGCTTGCCGGTGCCGGCAGCGTAAAATCCGTAACGCTGCTGCTGACCATCGTGCTGATGTTTATCGGCGGTTCGTCCGGCTCCACCGCGGGCGGCGTTAAAACCAATACCATTGCGGTGCTGGGGCTTTCGGTCTTTTCGCTTATCCGCGGCAAGCGTTCGGTGGAATGTTTCGGGCGGCGGCTCGACGAGACCAACGTAAAGAACGCGGCGCAGTTCGTAACGGCTTTTCTCACACTGATCGTTGTCGGCTCCATACTGCTTTGTATGTTTGAGCAGAACAACCATGTTTGGCCGGACAACCCGGAAATAGCGGGCATTACCGTAACGGAATCGGTTTTTGAAGTTGTATCGGCAATCGCGACGGTCGGGCTTACGACCGGCATCACGCCGCAGCTGACGATCGGTTCGCAGATCGTACTCTGCATTCTGATGTTTTTGGGGCGCGCCGGATGCATGACGGTGATGCTGTCGTGGAAAACGCCTTCCGCCCCTGCGGCCGAACTGCCGCTGGAAAAGGTGAGAATAGGGTAACGGGTTCACGAAAATTCGTGAAAAGAGATCACGAATTTTCCGTGATTTCTAGGAAAAACCCAACGTTCGCCGCCCGTTTGAAAAAGGGGCGGCTCTGCGTTCGGTTTTTTCCTCTGCGACGTTATTTTTAGGTGCTCTCCATTATAGAAAACGTCGCATTCACCTTTTCCGCCCGAGGCGCTTGACGCGCAAATTGTGGGCGCTTAGGCAAAATGCGATTTCGCCACGCGCAAGTGATTGTTTTGAAATAATTTACTGCGCGTTTGAGAACCGCGTTTCTCAAAAAGCGCACCCCATTTGCCGCATACTTACGGCTTACGGGAAGAGAGTGAATTTTTGCCCGTTCTATAATCGTGAGCCCCTAAAAGGGCAAAAAGAGGGAGAAAACGCCGTCAGGCGCAACGCGCCGTGCGGCGGTGTCTCCATCAAAATCTCGGCATTTCGCAGCCGGCAGCCCGGCGAGAAATGCGAGAACTCGTCTTGGGAGGTTTTATGAAATCAGTTCTTATTATCGGACTCGGCAGGTTCGGCACGTACATGGCCAAAAAGTTCACCGAATTGGGCAATCACGTTATGGTGCTCGATACGGATGAAGAAAAAATAAATGAAATACTGCCCTACGTTACCAGCGCGCAGATCGGCGACGGCACCAAGGCCGCCGTGCTCGAATCGATCGGCATCGACAACTTTGACATCTGCGTGGTGTGCGTGGGCGAAAACTTCCAGTCGTCTTTGGAAACCACCTCGCTCCTGAAAGAGGGAGGCGCCAAATTCGTGCTTTCGCGCGCCAGCACTGAGATTCAGGCAAAATTCCTGCTCCGCAACGGCGCCGACGAGGTGGTGTTCGCCGAAAAGGAAATGGCCGAGCGCCTCGCCGTAAAGTACAGCGCCAACAACATTTTCGACTACATTCAGCTCACCGACGAGTACGCCATCTACGAGATCCCCACCCCCAAAACCTGGGAGGGCAAGACCATCCGCGATAAGGGCGTGCGCGTAAAGTACAATTTGAACATACTCGCCATCAAGCGCGGCGGCACGCTCGTTCCCCTGCCCTCGCCCGACTATGTGTTCAACAGCGCCGAGCGGCTGATCGTGATGTGCCGCAAAGCCGACATCGACCGCATCGTACACTAAAATTCATTGAACGTACATTCAAATTGATTGCATCATAAAGGCCGCGGCGCTTTTGAAAAAGCGCCGCGGCCAATTTTATTTTATATCATTCGCCGACCGGGGCAACCACCGTCATCAGCGATTTTTTCTGCGCTTCGGCGGGCGGTTGCAGCCTGCCGCTCTCCATCAGATCTTTGAGCACATAGATCAAAAACCAACCGTCCGCGCCGAAAAGGTATTGCAGCATGAACGCGCGCGCACGGCGCAGGTGTTTGGGCGTATTCGCCAGCACCGCCTGCACATACTCTTCCTTCGCACCTGCCCAAACGCTTTCGCATTCTTTTTTGAGTTCCGTCCCCAGCGACAAGAGGCGGGCGTTCGTCTCTTCGTCTTTGATGCGCACGATCAGCAGTTTCGGCTCTCCCCGTTCCATGCGCACGATGCCGCGCTGCGCCAATAACGCATACTCGTCGGCAGACAACCGCTCGCCCCGCTCCATGCGGGCGAGCAGTTTCAGATCGGCCGCCGCGGGAAAATCTTCGGAAAAGTTCGCGTTTTTCCTTTCGCCGCACACCTCGCCGAAAATGCACTTCCAGAGCATTTGCCCCGCATGGCAGACCATGCTCGGCCCGCACCATTGCTGCATCGGGCGGAAATAACGCAGCGGGCGGCTGCCCTCGACGACTGCATAGGCGATGTCGTGCGAGCCGTCGATGCGCCGCACCGCCGCCTCTTCGAAGGAAATCTCTTCCTTCACCTCGCCGCTGTTTGCCGCAATGTACGGGAGCATCGCCCAGAGCAGAAAATTTTTGTCTTCCCGCTGCGCGCATTCGATACCGCCGCTTTCCAGCAAGCCGCTCGCCAAAAGCCTCGCGCACAGTTCGCCCGCAAAGGCGCGCGCCGCCTTTGCGTACATGGCGTCCATCAGGCGGTCGATGCGCTCGCCGCGGCCGTCCGCCTCGTCGATGAGCATATTCGCCAGGTATTTTCCCTTTGTTCGCAGCAGGTAGCCGTATTTTTCCAAAAACTCCGCCTCGCTCTCGACGTACACGGGCGAAACGCCCAGTTCTTCGGATATCTCCGCCGCCGTTTTGGCTTTGCGGTAGGTGCAATAGGCGATGTTCTGCGCCAGCGCACTGCGGAAAAAGGTTCCCGTGCCGCCCATCGTGCCCGCGCTGCCGCTGAACCCCGCCAGCGAAAAGCGCACGGGATCGAATTGCAGCCTGTTCTGCTCTTGCATTTTTTGCATTCCCCCTTTCAATTCTCTCTTCGCCTCGAACAGGTGCCACTTGACCGTGCCGACGGGTACCGCGCATTCTGCGGCGATCTGCCGCAGCGGCTTGTTGTCGTAGTAGTACCCCACCACGATCTTCCGCCGCAGGGCGGAAAGGTGCGCGATGCTTTCCGCCAGCCGCGCCGCCGTTTCGCGGCCGACGACCGCTTCGTCGGGCGCGACGCCGCGAGAGGCCAGTTCCGCCGCGTCCTCGGCACTGAGGCCCGCCCAGCGCCGCTCTTCGCCGCGGTAGTAATTGGCCAGCGCGTTGTGTGCGATCGTCCACACGAATTTTTCGCCGTCCTCCACACCGCCGCGGCAGAGCGCGGCGTACGCCCTGCACAGGATCTCCTGCGCGAGGTCCTCGGCGTCCTGCGCGCAGCGGCAGCGTTTCAGCGCGAACCGCAGCACCGGCTCCATCATTTTTTGAACGGTTTTTTCGGCATCGGCACGATTCATACCCTGTTCTCCGCAAAGATTTCGCCTATACAGACACCGCCGCGGCGAAAAGGTTGGTAAAAAACACAAAATTATTTCTGCAAATAAAAAATCGGCTGTTGAAAGCCGATTTTTTCCGCCGTCCGGCCGCTGACTGCGGCTGGATGAAAACGGCGACAGACTCAGTAAGAATAATAATAGTAATAATCCCAATATTCGGGCGGAATGACGGCGACAGCGATCACGACCATCAAAATGACGAACACGACATACACAATGACGCCGATGATCGCGCCCTTGCCGCACGACTTGGCGCGCAGAGGCATGCTGTCATGCCACACAAGATACAGGATCAGCCCCACCACCGGAAACAAAAAGCACAGAAAGGCAAATCCGCCGCTGCGCCTGTCTTCGGGGTTGCGGTACGGCTGGCCGTTGTACGGCGGCTGACTGTTGTACGGCGGCTGACCGTTGTACGGTTGCTGGCCGCCCTGCGCGTAACCGAACGGATCTCCGGAGGCCTGCCCGCCGCTCTGCAGCCCTGCGTTTGACGACTGTTCACCCGCAGACGGGTTTTCCAGATGCGCGCCGCAGTACGGGCAGAATTTCGCGCTTTCGTCTATCTCTTTTCCGCAATATTTGCAATACATGCTTTGCCCTCCTTTAATATACAGCCGCGGATATTCCCGCTATAAAAATAATCAAGAAAAAGAATAACACAAAGAATGCTGCAGCCACGATAACGCTGATAAGCGCACCTTTGCCGCACATACGCGCGCGGTTGGGCATCGTTTGCTGCCATACGAGGTACAAGATCAGGCCTATCAGCGGAAAAAAGAAACCCAGTACACCCCAACCCGCATTGGGGATATCCGGTTCGGGATAATACGGAGGCCTGCCGTAATACCCGCCGCCCTGCCCGTACACGCCGCCGTTCGGGCCGTATGAATTACCGCCCTGCCCGTAAGGGCCGGACGTTCCGGCGCATCCGTTATTTTGCCCCGGGCCGTCAGCGCCCGGCGAACCGCACGATTCCTGCGGCTTGCCGCAATGCTGGCAGAAACGGGAATCTTCCGGTATTTCCTTGCCGCAATATCTGCAAAACATAATACGCTCTCCCGATTTATTCTATAACCATTATAGCATACTCCCGCCCGTTGTGTCAAGTTTTCCGGCAAAATCAGGTTTCAGATATTGCGGCGGCAAAACATGATTGACAGTCATACGCGCGCGTGGTATAATAGCAGAAAATTGCGGAGGAATACCGATGGATTTTCGCCCGTACAAGCACAAAGCGCAATACTATGAAACAGATTCAATGAAAATCGTACACCACTCCAACTACATCCGCTGGATGGAAGAGGCGCGCGTGGATTTTTTGGAACAGATAAATCTCGGCTACGACGTGATGGAACGCGCGGGCATCATCAGCCCCGTGCTCGCCGTGGAATGCGAATACAAGTCGATGACGCGCTTTGCGGAAACGGTGGTCATTGCCGTCCGTCTGACCAACTACACGGGCGTGCGGTTCGACGTCGAATACGAAATGCGCGACGAGGCGAGCGGCGAACTGCGCGCAAAAGGGCGCACGTCGCACTGCTTTCTCGACCAAAACGGCAGACCGACCGCGCTGAAACGCCGCAATCCGGAATGGGATGCGATCCTGCGCGGCGCCGTTTTTGAGGAATAACATTCCGCATTGCATTTGCGGTTTATAAAAGGGCGGCGTAAATGCTGAAAAACGCTGCCCCTCCGGCATTCTGATCATCGCATTGCAGAGGCGCCCCGCGGGGCGCTTCTGCTGTTTTTTGCGCAGGTGCGGCATCCGTTTTAAAATACAGGGAGGGAAGGCTGTGCCTTCCCTCCCTCTGCCTTGCGGCGCATTATGCGCGGACGGCGCGTTTTTTGTTGTAAATGCGGATGAATATTTTGGAAATTTCCACCGCGACGAGCGGGAAAAGCGACAGCCCGATGCATACGAGCCATTCCTGCCAGGAAAGATTCGTGAGGTTGAAAAATCCCTGCAAAACAGGCACGAGCGACACGAGCAGCACGATCGCCGCCGAAGCGAGCAGCGCTACCGACAGAAATTTGTTGTGCCCCTGCCCGCGTTTGAAGATGGAATCCGTATTCGAACGCTGGTTGAGCGCGTGCGACAACTGCGATATGGAGAGGACAAGGAATGTCATCGTCATCGCCTGCACATGGTCGTGCGCGAAACAGTACTGGCCGATGAGATATGCCGCCCACGCCGCCATCGTTATGAACAGGCCGTGCAGAGCGATCCGGTAGATCATTCCGCGCTCGAACAGCGTGCCGCTCTTGATCGGCTGATGTTTCATGATATTGGGGCTGGCGGGATCGACGCCCAGCGCCACGGCGGGCAGCGAATCGGTAGCCAGGTTTATGAGCAGGATATGCACGGCCTCGATGGGCATTTCCGGCAATCCCACGCACACGGCGATAAACAAAATGAGTATCTCGGCGATGTTGCCGGCCACAAGGAACTGTATGACCTTTTGGATATTGCGGTATACCCTGCGCCCCTCGCGGATGGCATATTCGATGGTGGTGAAATTGTCGTCCAGCAGGATAACGTCAGCGGCGTCTTTGGCAACGTCGGTACCCGTAATGCCCATGGCAACGCCGATATCCGCCTCTTTGAGCGCAGGAGAATCGTTGACGCCGTCGCCCGTCATGGCGGCCACTTCGCCGCAGCGTTTGAGCGACTGGATGATACGGAGCTTATCCGACGGCGAAACGCGCGCGAACACCACGCATTTTTCCACCGCCTTATCCAGCTGTTCATCCGTCATTTCGTCCAGTTCGGGGCCGGAAATGACGGTGTTGCCCTCGCGGAAGATGTGCAGCTGTTTGGCGATCGCCATGGCGGTGACCTTGTGATCGCCCGTGATCATGACGACGCGTATACCCGCCGTGTGGCAGGTTTCCACCGCCTGTATGACCTCCTTGCGGGGCGGGTCGATCATGCCGACGACGCCGACGAACGTGAGGTCGCTTTCCAGGTCTGCCGCCTCCTCCTCGGGCACTTCGGCGACCTCGCGCACGGCAAAGCCGAGCACGCGCAGCGCCTCCGCACTCATGCCGTTGCAAACTTTTAAGATCTGTTCGCGGTCAGAATCCGTCATTTCGCGCACGCCCGACGCGGTGCGGTATTTTGTGCAGAGCGGCAGCAACTCATCGATCGCGCCCTTCGTATAGGCGACCAGGCCCCTGTCTGTACGGTTGAGCACCGTCATGCGCTTGCGGTCGGAATCGAACGGCTGTTCGAATTCGCGCGGGTTGGCGTCTTCGAACTCCTCGCTGTCGATACCGAATTTTTCGGCAAACAGTACGAGCGCGCCCTCGGTAGGATCGCCGAGAATATTCCCCGGATTATCGGGATCTTTTTTGGCATTGACGCAGAGCGCCGCGCCGGCAAGCAGGTCTTCGTATACTTCGCGGCTGTATTTGCGCGATACGTCATCCGCTTTTGTGATCGCGCCGCCGATAAAATCATCGCCGACGGCCACGAAAGTGACCGTCATTTTGTTGAGCGTGAGCGTACCCGTTTTGTCGCAGCAGACAACGGTGGCGGAACCGAGCGTTTCCACCGCGGGCAAACTCTTTACGAGCGCGTTTTTCTTGGCCATACGCTGCACGCCCAGCGCCATTATAATGGTAGACGTGGCAGGAAGGCCTTCCGGTATTATGGATATGGCGAGGGAGATCGCCGTCATGATCATGGAAACCCATTTGGTATAGTCGCGGATGAGACTGATGCCGAGCACCAGCACGCATACGATCAGCCCGACCAGGCTGAGCGTTTTGCCCACCGAATTGAGCTTGCGCTTCATCGGGGTATCCGTTTCGTCCTGTTCGTCCAGAAGGTTTGCGATCTTGCCGACCTCGGTATTCATTCCCGTACCGACCACGATGCCGGTGGCGTTGCCGTACATCACTATCGATGAACTGTACGCCATGTTCACGCGGTCGCCGAGGGGCGCGTCTTCGGGCAGAACGGTGGGGCCGTCCTTTTCGGTAGGCACGCTTTCGCCTGTGAGCGCCGCTTCCTGCACCTTCATGTTATTGTCCTGAATGATGCGGATATCGGCAGGGACGATGCAGCCGTCTTCGAGATAGACGATGTCTCCGGGGACCAGATCGGCAGCGGGGACGACGCTCTCTTCCCCCTCGCGCAGGACGCGGGCGGTGGGAGCCGTCATATTTTTGAGCGCTTCGAGCGCGTTAGCCGCTTTTTTCTCCTGTACGACGCCGACGGTGGCGTTGAGCGCGATGACGACGAGTATGACGATCGCTTCCGCAAGCCCCTCTCTCTCTTCGCCGCCGCCCGGGTTGACGAAATACATGATCAGCGAAAATGCCGCAGCGATGAACAGGATGATGACCATTACATCTGTCAGCTGTTCCCAGATCATGCGCCATACGCTCTTGGGCGGCCGCTGCCGCAGCGTGTTTTTGCCGTATTCGGCAAGTCTTTTGGATGCTTCGGCATCGCTCAGGCCTTCTTCGGAAGTGTGCAGAATTTTCTCCACTTCTTCATACGGCAGGGCGTGCCAGCAACTTCGGTGTTTGTCTTCCATAATACTTTTCGGAAAACTCCTCCTTTATAAAAAATTATAACACAAAAAGACATAGCCTATACAGGTTATGCCTCTCAGTTTCTGTTAAGTTGGGTTCTCGGCGGAACTGTCGCCGTCGTCGCCTTTCATTCAAGTTCCCCTTGTGCGGCCGAGCAGCCGCTTTTTAACCCCTGCGCAAAGGCACGGGCGATATGATGTGATCATTATACTATATTACAGTATGCAAGTCAAGCATTCGCAATGCTTTTTACGGCAAAAATGAAAAATCCGCGGCGCGCACGCGGGCCGCCCCGTTTTGCGACGGCCGCCCGCCCGGAATGCGGCGGAAACCGGCCGCGCGCCTTCCGCTGCAGGAGCTGCGGCGCGCACCTATTCGGCGGCGTGCCTGATGTAGGCGAGCGCACAGTCTACACAGCCGTCTATTCCCACCAGCCCGCTGTCCAGGCACAGATGGTGGTTTTCCGCCATGCCCCACTTTTGGTCGGTGTAGTACTCATAGTACTTTTTGCGCTTTTTATCCGTCGCCTTTACGTGCTCCTCCATCTTTTCGGCAGGAATCCCGATGTCCATGGCGATCTTGCGTTCGATGCGCTTTTCCAGCGGTGCGTGAATATAAATTTTGATGCTTTTTTCCAAAATAGCATCGGCACAGCGCCCGACGATGACGCACGGCCCCTCTTCCGCCAGACGCTTGATGAGGTTCGACTGTGCGATATAGATCTGATCGGTCATCGGCATCTGATAATAGGAATACAGTGTGCGCGAAAAGATGCCGGGCGCGCTCTCTTCGTAATGGCGCAGAAAATCTTCGGAAAGGTTGCTCCCCTCCGCCGCCATCGAAATGAGATCTTTGTCATAGAAAGGAATGCCGAGCGCTTTGGCGAGTTTTATACTGAATTCTCTGCCGCCGCTGCCGAACTGCCGGCTGACCGTAATGACCTTTTCCATATGAATACCCCCTTTTTCGGCCGGCCGCCCCGCCTGAACGGGAACTTGCGGCACAGCACATCCAAACGATTTTTATACTATTATTTTACCGCGTTTTGGCGTTTTCGTCAATATCTCCGCGCAAAAAAACGGTATCGGCGGGCGCATTTTTTTGCCGGGAAAGCCGAGTGCTCGCCAGGCCGCACAATATGCAGAACTCCGCGCCGCGGCCGGGCCGGTACCCGGCGCCGGCCGATGCGCCGGACGCGCGGCGGAACGCCCGCGGCCGTTTGCGCGGAGCTTACGGCGAGGAGCGGGTTCCGCCGCGTTCTTTATTTCGCCCCGTCCGATTCACGAAGAAGGGGCGTCAGGGCTTCAAAAATACGTTCGGCAATGGCCTCCATGCCCGCATCGCCGGGATGCGCGGCCACACCCGAATGCTCGAACAGGCCGACGGCTTTCATGGCCGGATCGTCGCCGAGGTCACCGAGGAATACGCAGGGCATCCCCGTTTCGCGCGCAGCCGCCTGCGCGACGGAATCCGCCTTTTTCCTCCAAAAGGACGTGGTATACACCGCTTTGCCGCCTTTCGGCATGACAAAGTTCATCAACCCGCGCAGCGCTTCCGCATAGGCGGTTTCGGATACGGCATCGACGATGTTTTCCGACAGGCGGTACACCGCAATATCCGCACCGAAATCGCGGCAGACGGAAAAGCCGGAAAGATCGGCTTTCCCTTCGTTGAGCGCGTGTTCCCAGCGGCTGGCCTGATGCGCGCAAAGATAGCAGGAATAACCCGCCGCACAAAGCTTTTCAAACAGACGGTGTATATAATCCTTTTGCGGACAGGATGCCGCCATGCCCCAGTCTCCCGACCAGCCGATATCCGCCTTCGGGGCGTGGCGCGTGATGGAATTGCCCAGGGCGAGAATGCGCAGCGGCGCGGACGGATCGCCCAGATAATACGTTTCCGCGTCTTTTGTGACCTGATTTTCAACCGCTACGGTATTTTCGTCTATCGCGCGTTTTGCCATGATCATACCTCCTCGTATACGGCCGCCGCAACGCCGCAGGGGCCGAGTTCTATTTCTGCCGGGCTGCCCTCGCCGCACAGGCGCGCATCGCCGGAAATTGTCAGTTTTCCGCTCTCTGCCGCCAGCGTGAAGCGCACTTTGCGGCCGAACGGGTTGACGAAGATCTGCAGCGTTTTTCCGCCGTATTCGTATGCCGCCGTGACCACTTCCGGCAGGCGGTTGCCGAACGGCTCTTCTTTGAAGCGGAGAACGTATTCCCCGCAGGCCACAGGCAGAGGCCGCGCCAGCGCACCGTGCCGCAGGCAGGCGCCGAACTCGCCGCGGCGCCAGGCGTTGAGTTTTTGCACGAAGCGCAGATAGCGCTCCTGCTCGACATCTTTTACCGACCAGGGCGTTCCCCAATCCCAGTTGACCTTGCCGCCGCCGCGCAGCACGAGCGTAAGAAGTTCGCCCTGCGCATATTCTTCGCCGCCGAGACTGTACGACGTGATCGCGCCGGTTGCGTCATCGAGTGCGACCTGATAAAAGCTGTTTCCGAATTGCATATATCCTCCGTCCTCCCCGCGCGGAGAGGCTGTTTTATCATTGTAATTTTAGCAGAATACGGCCGCGGCGTCAAGCAAATGGCAAAAATCCCGCAGCTTCGGTTTTCCGCCCTTTCCGCTGCTGACGGCAGGCCGCAGCAAACCGGACGGCACCGCGCCGGGCCGGTTTATACGCCTCTCCGGTATTCGGAGGGGGAAAGGCCTGTTTTTCTGCGGAAAAAGCGCATAAAATGCGAACTGTCGTAAAAGCCGCAGTCCTGGGCGATCTCGGCAACCGATTTGTCTGTTTCGGCAAGCAGCTGTTCTGCGCGGCGGATGCGCACGGCGATGAGAAATTCGAAAGGCGTAGTTCCGAAGGTCTTTTTGAAATTGCGCACAAGGCTTGCCCGCGAATAATTGGCGCGCGCGGCAAGGTCTTCCAGCGTGATGCTGTTTGCGCAGTTCCGCTCCATATAGTCGGCGATCCCGGCAATGGCAAGCGGCATCGCTCTGCGCGGCGCGTGCGCGGCGGCAAGGGCGTATTGCTCCTGCATCAGGTGCCCCAGTTCGCCGAGCAGACACACCTCGCGCATGGAAAACAGCGTTTCTGCGCCGTCGTAAACCCTTTTTGCCGCGGCGATCAGCCCGTCGAACTCGGGCTGCAGCGCGCGCAGGTTCTGCGGCGAAAGTTTCAGAAACATCCCTTTCCCCTCCATGCGGCTGCGGATCTTCGGCTCGGTATGAAAAAGCGTATGCACGCCGGGGATCTGTTCGAGCACGGCACGGTATTCGGAAAACAGGCGCGGTTCGATGAGCAGGTGAAAAATGCTCATATCCGAGTCTTCCGCCCAGTAACCGTGCCGCACGCCGGGCGGCATGGCAAATACGTCGCCCGGTTCGGCCGGATAGCTCTTGTTTTCGATATAATGCCGCCCCTTTCCCCGCACGAGCACGTTCAGTTCGAAAAAATCATGCGTGTGCATCTTGATGGGATAATCGCCTTCGTGGTAATACGCCCGCCCCTCACTCAGATCGCTCTCGACGTACAGGCGAAAAACGCGCGTCGTATCGTGTTCGGGGAGTATGCGAGGATATTCCCTGCCCGTTTCCGCCGGCGCGCGCGTTCCGCGCGCCGGAAGGGTTTGCTTTTCTTTCATGCACAGCCTCCGCGGGCGGATCGCCGCCCTTTTACATTATAAGCCTTAACCGCTCCGCAAGGCAAGAGTTTTTCGCAATATTTGCGCATATCGTACAATTTTTTGCCGAAAAAATCCTATATTATTCCTATTAAAAAGTATACAATGGATACAACTATAAGATCGGAAGAGGTATCTTCAATGCAGGCATTCGGAACCATCGGCACGGGCGGCGCCGCATACAGCGGCATTGCGGAAGATCATGTGCTTTTTACGGAACGGAAACAGCTCAAAGACAGAGCGCTCTGGCACAAATTCGCTTCGGTTTTCGGCGCGGGCGCGGACGACGCCGACCGCGGATGGCGGAGTGAATATTGGGGAAAAATGATGCGCGGAGCCTGCCTCGTGTACCGCCTGACGGCGGACGAGGAATTGTACGGCATTCTCACCGAAACGGTACGAGAACTGCTGCAGAAGCAGGAAAAAGACGGCCGCATTTCCTCTTATTCGCCGGAAACAGAACTGACCGGCTGGGATATTTGGGGACGTAAATATGTTCTGACGGGACTCTTGCATTACCGCGGGATCTGCCGCGACGAAGCGCTCAAAGCGGAAATTCTGCGCGCCGCCTGCAGACACGCAGACGCACTTGTGCGCAGGGTGGGAAAGGGCGAAGGACAGGCGCCCATCACCCGGACGAGCGATTTTTGGGGCGGTTTGAACTCGTGCTCGGTGTGCGAACCGATCGTAGAGCTCTATAAACTTACCGGCGAAAAGCGATACCTCGCTTTTGCCGAATACATACTGTCCACGGGAGGCAGCGAAGACGGCGATCTGCTCGCACTCGCCGAAGAGGATAAACTTTTCCCGTACCAGTACCCTGTGACCAAGGCATACGAAATGATGTCGTTCTTCGAGGGGGCGCTGGCGTATTCTGAGGCTACGGGAAAAACGCAATATTTTGAAACCGTGAAAAAATTCGTGGAAAAGGTGTACGAAAGCGACATCACGGTGATCGGCTGCGCGGGCTGCACGCACGAACTGTTCGACCATTCGGCCGCCAAGCAGACGGAACCTCCGGAGATCTATATGCAGGAAACGTGCGTGACGGTGACATGGATACGGCTTCTTTCCCGCCTGCTGCTCCTTACGGGAGATATGCGTTACGCCGACCGGATCGAAATATCCGCGCGCAACGCACTGTTCGGCAGCGTGAACACGCTCGACTGCCCTATTTACAGCCCCGGCAACAAAAAATGGATGTACGGCTTTCCCTTCGACAGTTACAGCCCCTTATACAACGACCGCCGCGGCCGGGAAGTGGGCGGCGGCCGCGAATTTGCAGACGGCAGTTTTTACGGCTGCTGCGTGAGCATCGCGGCGGCGGGCATTGCGCTGTTCCCCCTGCTGAACGTTTTGCGGGCGGAAAACGGCATTGCCGAGATATTTTATCTCGACGGAACCGCTCGCATAACGACACCCGGCGGACAGACGGCCGCACTCGCCTGCAGCGGAAACGCGGTAAAAACCGGCCGCGCGCGCATTGCCGTATCTTTGCCGCAGAAGGAAAAATTCTCGCTGCTCCTGCACATTCCCGCATGGAGTAAAACGGCGCGCATCGTGTGCGGCGGCGAGGAATACACCGCCGAAACGGGTGTGTTCCGGCTGGAAAGGGATTGGCAGACAGGCGACTCCGTGGAAATATATTTTGATATGCAGCTGCGCGAAATGCGCCTGAACGGCAAAACGGCGCTGCTGCGCGGCCCGCTCGTGCTGGCGCGCGACGAACAGAAAGAAGCGGGCGACATCACCGCCGAACTGTGTCCGCTGCGCGAGAACGGAAGCATCGCGTGCGAAGTTCTGCCCGAGGAGAAGGGCGAACAGCTGCGCGTGCGCATACCCTGCCGGGACGGAGATCACATTCTCACCGACTACGCATCCTGCGGCAAAAACTGGAACGAGCCGCACTGCAACATAACTGCGTGGCTGAACATAAAATAAGCGCACTTCGCAGCGCAAGGCGGCAAAACCCCGCCGAAAAATGTCTGTCGGCCCCAGCCGATCGGTTGTATACACAAAAACAAAGGGAGCGGCCCGGCCGCTCCCTTTTGCCGTTATTCGAATTGCGCCGCGTAGATACCCGCGTAAAAACCATTTTTTTGCAGCAGCTCTTCGTGGCGGCCGTATTCGATGATATCGCCGTCTTTCACCACCAGGATGAGATCCGCCCCCACCACGGTAGACAGCCTGTGCGCGATGACGAAGCACGTTTTGTTTTGCATCAGTTTGGCCATGGCGTCGTGAATGAGCAGTTCGGTGCGCGTATCCACGTTGCTCGTGGCCTCGTCCATGATGAGCATGGGCGCCTCCGAGAGCATGGCGCGCGCGATGGTCATGAGCTGTTTCTGCCCCTTTGAAAAGTTCACGCCGCCGTCGGTGACGGGCGTATCGTAGCCGAGCGGCAGGTTTTCGATGAAATCGGCGATGTTCGCCTCGCGCGCGGCGCGGCGGACGTCCTCTGCGCTTGCGCCCTTGCGGCCGTAGGCGATGTTTTCGAAAATGGTGCCCTCGAACAGCCAGGTATCCTGCAAGACCATGGAAAAACAGGCGCGCAGCCCCGCCCGCGTGTAGGAGCGGATGTCGCGGCCGTCCAATTTGATACAGCCTTCCTGCGGATCGTAAAAGCGCATGAGCAGGTTGACGAGGGTGGTTTTGCCCGCGCCCGTAGGGCCGACCAGCGCCACCGTCTGCCCCGCTTTGGCGGTGAAGGAGAGATCGGAAATCACGGTGACGTCGTCTGAATATCCGAACCGCACGTGCGAAAACTCGACGTCGCCGCGCACGGACACGGGCGTGACAGCGCCCGGCTCATCTGCGGGTTCGGAAGGCGCATCGAGCAGGCGGAACACGCGCTCGGCGGCGGCTAAGGCAGACTGAATTTCGCCGATGATGTTGGCGCACTCGTTGACCGGGCCGGAAAACTTGCGCGAATACTGCAAAAACGCGTTGATGCTGCCCAGCGACATACCCCAAAGAACAAACATGAGCGTACCCGCCGCTCCGATGAGCGACGTGCTGAGATTGCCGACCAGCGACACCGCGGGGCCGAGCATACTGCCATAATAGTCGGCATCGAAATAAGCATCGGCCGCTTCGCGGTTGGCGGCGGCGAATTTTTCTTCGATGGGCGCCTCCACGCCGTATGCCTTGATGGTTTTCAAACCCGAGAGCATTTCCTCGGAAAAACCGTTGAGCGAGGCAAGTTCGGCGGCGCGGCGGCGGAAGAGCGGGCGCATTTTTTTGCTGCGCTTATAAGCGATGAGCACCGAGAGCGGCACGGTGAGCAAAAATATCCCCAAAAGCAGCGGCGAAATGAGCACCATGCCCGCGAACGCGCCCGCGATGGAGATGATGCCTGCGGCCGCCTGCAAAATATCGTTGGAAAGGGAGGCGTTGACGGTGTCGATATCGTAGGAGATGCGGTTGATGAGATCGCCCGCCTGTACACGGTCCATACTGCCCACGGGCATGGCGAGAATCTTATCGAACACATCCTGGCGCATGGTGCGCACGATGCGCTGGCTGAGATGGATCATCAGTACAGACAGGGCATAGGAAAGTGCGGACGACAGGGCGTAAAACGCCGCCATCAGCGCGCAGTAGAAGAACACGGCGGGGAAATCTACGCCCGTTCCGAGGCCGATCGCATCGATCGCCTCGCCTGAAAGCCAGGGGCCGAGCAGCGCGAGCAGGTTGCTCGTGACCGTGAGCACGAACGCCGCCGCGACCATCCATTTATAGCGGACGAAATAGCCGCAAAGCCGCGCCAGCGCCCGCCGCCTGCCCCGCTTTTTTTCCGCGGCTGCGGGGGTATATTCTTTACGCATATTCCGCCCCCTTCTGCGATTCGTAAATGCGGCGGTACGCCTCGCAGGTTTGCATGAGTTGTTCGTCTGAGCCGAAACCCGCCGCCCTGCCGCCGTCGAGCACCAAAATTTTATCGGCGCCGCGCACCGAGGAGATGCGCTGCGCGACCATGAGCACCGTGGTGTTCGGATACTGCTTTGAAATCGCCCGCCGCACGAGCGCGTCCGTCTTGTAGTCGAGCGCGCTGGAAGAATCGTCGAGCACCAGAATTTCCGGATCGCCCGCTAAGGCGCGCGCGATGAGCAGGCGCTGTTTCTGCCCGCCCGAAAAGTTGGCGCCGCGCACCGCCAGGCGGCTTTCGTACCCCTCTTCGAGCGCGGAAACAAAGCCGTCCGCGCAGGCGCATTCTGCCGCTTTCGGTATATTTTCCGGGGGTACGTTCCTCTCAAAATCGATATTTTCGCGCACGGTCGCCGCCATTAAAAAATCGCTCTGGAACACGACGCCGAACTTTTTGCGCAGCGCTTGCGGATCATAGGCGCGCACGTCTTTCCCCTCCACCCGCACGCTGCCGGAATCGACATCGTAAAAGCGCAGCAGCAGAGATACGAGCGTGGATTTGCCGCTGCCCGTGCCGCCGATGATGCCGAGCGTTTCCCCTTTTTTGACGGAGAAGGAAACATCTTCGAGCACGGGCGCGCCGCCGTAGGAAAAACTGACGTTTTCGAAACGGATGAACGCTTCGTCCTCCTCCGTTTCGCCGGGTACGGGAAGAAGGTCGGCGGGGAGATCGAGCACCTCCTCGATGCGCGCGGCGCTCGCCGTGCCCTTGGTGAGCATCACGAAGATGCGGCTGACGGCGATGACGGCGTTGAGGATGATGCTGAAATAGGAAGTGAAAGCGATGAGTTCGCCCACGCCCGAATGCCCGCCCGCGACGCGGTACGCGCCCACGAAGATGACGGCCGTCATGCCTAAATTCAGAAAGAAATTGAGCACGGGGTTGGTGATACCCATCGTAATGCCCGCCCTGCGTTCGCGCAGGGAGACCGTTTCGTTGAGGGCGCGGAAAGAATCGCTCTCGTACTGCGTTTTGGAGAGCGCCTTGATGACGCGGATGCCGGTGTGGTCGTCGCGCACTTTGCGCACCATGCCGTCTACCGCGCGCTGCAACGCGGTGTAAAGTTTGACGCCGCGCGAGGACACGAACACGACGAACGCCGTAAGAAAAGGCACCACCGCCAGCAAAACAAGCGCGAGCACGGGATCGAGCGTGAACGTCATCGCCACGCCGCCGATGAGCATGAGCGGCGCACGGATGCCCATGCGCTGCGTCATTACGAGCATGGTGTGCACGTTGTATGTATCCGACGACAGGCGGGAAACGAGCGAGGGCATCGTGACTTCGTCCGCCTGGCGGAAAGAGAGAGCCAGCGTTTTTGTGAACAGGTCGCCGCGCAGACGTTCGGTGACGTCGCGGCCGATGCGCGACGCGTTGCGGTTGGCAAACACGTTGCCGAGGTATGCAGCCACCGAAACGCCCACCATGGCAACGCCCCACCACACCAACGCCGCCACGCTGCGCGTGGGCGCCACCGTGTCGATCATATACGCGAGGATGAGGGGCAGAACGAGTTCTGCAAGCGTGCCGGCCGTTTTCATGGCGATGCCCCCCGTCAGCCGCCACTTATACTCGCCGATATACCCGAAAATGCGTTTCATTTCTCCTCCTGGTATTCGCGGGCCGCCGTTTTTGCCCGTTCGGCAAGCCGGCACATGAGTTGCGACGCCGCCGCTTTTTCCTCTTCGCTCATGCCTTCGAGCAGGCGGCGAGTCCATTCGCTGCGGATGCGGCGGATATCCCCCGCCACTGCCTGCGCCTTTTCGGTGGGATAGGCGCGCAAAATACGTTTGTCTGCCGCGTCGGGACGCCGCTCCACAAACCCTTTTTCTTCCAGCGCAGCGACCTGCCGCGCCACGTTGCTCTTATGTACGAAGAGCGATTCCGCGATCTCTTCCTGCGAGATGCCCGGCTGTTCGCAGATTTTGACCAGGTACTGGTCCTGGTAGCAGCCGATGCCCAGTTTTTCGTACTGCTCGGTGCGGTACAGCGCCGCACAGCGCCAGATCTCGCCGACATATTTCATGAAACGCACTGCTTTCCTCCTCCGGCGCAAAAAGCTGCGCCCTGCCCTGCAGACAAAACCGTTCGGCCGCGGGGCGGTTTTTCCCTGCGGAACCGCTCCCGCCGCCTGCCGCAGACGCGGACATAATAGTTGCGTCCGCAACAGTTGCATTCGCAACTATATTCTAACAAAATATTTTCCTTCCGTCAAGCATAGGAACGCAGCAGAAAAAAATAATCGGCAAAACAAGTAAATTCCGGCATATTTTTATGATTTCGCGCTGCCCGCAGTATACTTTTCGCAAAATTTTTGCTATAATCATAAGAAATACATACGCGAGGTACCATCAAATGCAGAAAAACAAAATTTCCGCCGCCGCAAAGCGGCTCCTGCAACGCAGAGGCGTGGCCGCAGTGCTCGCCGCATATGTGCTGTTTCTTCTCTTTTCCGTCGTATGGTTCGCCGCGAACGGGCAGGCGCGGAACGCCCTGCTTTCGGCGGCGTACCTGCTCATCGCACCCGCCTTTCTGCTCATCGAACGGGCGTTCGGGCTGGAATTCGGCGCCGTTTTCGCCGCACTGCTCTTTTTTCTCGCGGCGGGCGGAATCCTCGGCAGCAGTTACGACGTTTACACCGCCTTGCCCTGTTTCGACGATATCCTGCACGGGCTTTCGGGCGTTATCTTCGCCTGCGCAGGGTTCGGCCTGGCACAGAAGATTTTCGGAAAAGACGGCGCTGGCAAGAGCTTTTTCGCCTGCCTGGCGGCCGGATTCGTATTTACGCTTGCCGTGGCCAGCCTGTGGGAGCTGTTTGAATACGCC
This sequence comes from uncultured Clostridia bacterium, assembly GCA_944328905.1. GTDB lineage: Bacteria > Bacillota > Clostridia > Christensenellales > Borkfalkiaceae > Borkfalkia. The sequence continues at coordinate 25,765 of CALVHW010000007.1, forward strand.
TCTTATGCGTTTTTCGGGATCGATATGCAGGAGGACACGCTCATACACGGGTTCGACTCGTATTTTCTTGCCGGCTCGCACAACGCGACGGTCGTCGTCGACGGCATCGAAAAAACCGTCATCTATTACGGCAACGGGCAGACTCTGGTACTGGACGGCTACCTCGACATAGGTATGTACGATACACTCAATGACATCACGGTTTGTTTTTTGGGCGGATTGGCATGGGTGGCGGTACTACTCATCGACCATGCCCTGCACGGGCCTTTCCGCCGCCTGCTTCTGCCGCGCCTTTTGCAGGATACGGAGCAAAAAAGCGCAGACGTACCCGCAAAATCCGCACAGCCGCCCGCAAACGGAAACGACCGATAACCAACTGAATACAAACAAAAAAGACCGCCGCGGCGGTCTTTTTTTCGCTTTATTTGAGTTTGATCTCCGCCACGCGCAGTACGCGGCTGGTGCCGTACGAGAACGGCTCGACGGTGAACCCGTTGTCCTTTACGCTGATCTTTTTGCCGGTATCCAGCCAGCGCGCGCCCGCGATGTCCGCACCGATCTTCACCTCTTTGATCACGCCGCCCACCGCCACGTTCGGATCGGCCGCCATGGGCGCTTCGACCACTGCATAGATGCAGCCGTCCCCCTGCATGAGCACGGCGTTTTCCGCCTCGATGCCGCACGGCCGCGCCCCGTAAATGAAGCCTTTATTGGCGTGCACCCACTTGCCGATCTCGCACAAAAGCGCTTTATCCATAGGATTGAGCATACCGTTGCCGCGCGGACCGGTGTTCAAAAGAAAATTGCAGCCGTAGCGGCGGCAGTCCGCGAGGTCGCGGATAAGAGAGCCAACCGATTTATAGTTGCAGTCGTTCTTCGCGTAGCCCCAATGGTCGTTGAGCACCTGGCACATTTCGCCGGCGCGGTGACGGTCGGAATTGTCCACGAAACAGGGCTTTCCACGCTCGAAGGTGACGCTGTCGAGTTCGGGATGCCCCACTTTGCCCAGTTCGGAAAGGCCGGTGTTGTTGATGATCATCGCCTCCGGCTGGTATTTGCGGATGGTGCCGTAGATGCGGTCTTCCTGCCAGTCGGCATCCGGTTTGTTCCACATCCCGTCGAACCACAGCCCGCCGATCCTGCCGTAGCGCGTGCAGAGAATTTCAATGCTGCGCACGAGGTAATCGATGTATTTGGGAAAGTCGCGGTCGTAATCGGGATGGTGCCAGTCGAGCAGGGTGTGGTAGAAGAACGGAACGATGCCGCCCGCGTTGCAGGCATCCACGAACTCGCGCACGAGGTCGCGCCCCGCCGCCGAATGCGGCGCGTCGTAATCGTTGAGGCCGCAGGTATCGTACAGCGAAAAGCCGTCGTGATGGCGCG
>CALVHW010000008.1 GCA_944328905.1 uncultured Clostridia bacterium
GTACAAGCGATGGGAATTGCATATGGAAAACGATAAAATGCGCGGGCATTGGACGGGTACCTTTACGGAAAGGGGCGCGGAAACGGAAGTTGTTTTTACCGAAACAGTCACCGCAAAAAATCTTTTCTTAAAGCCGTTCGTGCGGCCGTATCTCAAAAAACAACAGCAAAGGTTCGTCGCCGATTTGGCGGCGGCGTTGCGGCGCGCGCCGCGGTAATTTGCTCGGCGCGGTCTATTTTTTATCGAAAACAGCGGGGCGCTTGCGCTCCGCTTTGGATTTTTCGGCGGTGCAACGCGTGCCGAAACGCCTCGCCGCCGCGCAAAAATAAAACCGCCGCGCAAAAATAAAACCGCCGCGCAAAACCGTTGCCTGAAACCGCCGCGCAAAACCGGCGGCAGAAACAGCAAAACCAACGTCGAAAACAGCAAAACCGGCGGCAGAAACAGCAAAACCAACGTCGAAAACAGCAAAACAGGCGGCAGGTGCAATCGCAAAACCGCAGTAAAAAGGGGAGGGAAAACCATGCTCGTACGCGTCGTCGAATACGATCCGCACTGGCCGCAGATGTTCGAACGCGAGGCGGAAAAACTTGCCGCCGTGCTGGGCGATAACCTCGTCGCCATCCACCATATCGGCAGCACGGCGGTGGAGGGTTTGGCCGCAAAGCCGATCATCGACATCCTGCCCGTGGTCAAAAATCTGGCATACGTCGATGCAAAAAACGAACAATTTGCGGCGCTCGGCTACGAGTGTATGGGCGAATTCGGCATTCCCGGGCGGCGGTATATGCGCAAGGGCGGCGATCTCCGCACGCACCAGGTGCACGTTTTCGCGCAGGAAAACGAGTATGCGATCTCGCGCCACCTCGCCGTGCGCGACTACCTGCGCGCGCACCCCGCCGAAGCGGCGGAATACGCCGCGCTCAAACGCTCGCTCGCCGCGCGCTACCCGTCCGACATCGAGGGGTATTGCGACGGCAAGGACGCGTTCGTAAAGCAACTGGAAAAAAGGGCGCTCTTATGGAAACAAAAAACATAAAGTCCGCGCTCGCAGGCGCTGCGGGAACGGCGCGGCGGCTCCTGTTCGGCGAAGCCTGCTGCGTCGCGTGCGGGGCAGACGTGTTTTCGCAGGAATATTTCTGCGGGCACTGCCTGCAAACGCTGCCGTTCAACGCGGGTTTCGTGTGCGGAAAATGCGGAAGGGCGATCGGCGAAGACTATCTCGTCTGCCTCGAATGCAAGGCGGATATGCCGCTGTTCGACGCGGCGCGCAGCGTCTTCCGCTACGAGGGCGAGGTGGTGCGGCTGGTCAAAAAATTCAAAACGGGCGGCAAATACCTCGCCGACGCCTTTGCGCAAAGTATGCTGCAATATCTGCTGTCCGATTTTGCGGGTGCAGACATACTCGCGTATGTGCCGATGACGGAGCGCGCCGAGCGCGGCCGCGGCTACAACCAGTCGCGCCTGCTCGCCGAACGGCTCTCCGCCCTGTCGGGCATTCCGCTCGCGGAAAACGCATTGGAAAAGACGCGCGAAACGTCCGCGCAGAAACAACTCTCCCGCCGCGAACGGGCGGAAAACCTGCGCGGCAGTTTTCACCTCTCTTCCCGCAAAATCTGGAAGGGAAAGGCGGCCGTACTCGTCGACGACGTTCTCACCACGGGCGCCACGGCGAACGAACTGGCGCGGCTGCTCTTCGGTGCGGGCGCGAAAAAGGTGTTCGTGCTCACGGCGGCGAGCGTGCCGCAGCGGGGCGAAAAACCGTTTCCGCACAAAAATTGAGCGCTCAAAAAAGGGCAAAAAGCGCGTCGCCGGGGTTATAAATATGAAAATATAGGTAAATTATCCCCTTTTCGGCAAATTCCGATGAAAATTCTTTTACATTTCGGCGAAAATATTGTAAAATAATACAGGTATGCCCCGCAGGGGGCGGGGATCAATCGAATAGCCGCACACCGTGCGGCGGGGAGCAGTAAATGGGACTTCTGAATTATATGTTGAACAGCGACGGACGCCGCAGTCTGAAAAAGCTTGACAAAATGGCGTACCGCGTGGAGGCGCTCGAATCCAAGTACGCCGCCATGAAAGACGCCGAACTGCGCGCGCAGACGGGCGTGCTCAAAGGCCGCCTGCAAGCGGGCGAAACGCTCGACGACATTCTGTACGACGCGTTCGCCGTCGTGCGCGAGGCGGCGTGGCGCGTTCTCAAACTCAAACACTACCACGTGCAGATCATCGGCGGCATCGCCCTCCACCAGGGGCGCATCGCCGAAATGAAAACGGGCGAAGGCAAAACGCTCGTGGCAACGCTGCCCGCCTACCTCAACGCGCTCGCGGGCAAGGGCGTGCACATCGTCACCGTCAACGATTATCTCGCCCGGCGCGACGCAGACTGGATGGGCAAGGTGCATAAATTCCTCGGCCTCACCGTCGGCGTGGTCGTGCCCGGCATGGACGACGCCGCCAAGCAGGAAGCCTACCGCTGCGACATCACCTATGCCACCAACAACGAACTGGGCTTCGACTACCTGCGCGACAATTTGAAAACCGACCTCAAAAAGATGGTGCAGCGCGAACTGGATTTCGCCATCGTCGACGAGGTCGACTCCATTCTCATCGACGAAGCGCGTACCCCGCTCATCATTTCGGGCAAAGGGGATAAGTCCAGCGAGCTGTACGAGCGCGTAGACCGCTTCGTGCGCACGCTCGTCGGCGGTTTCGAAGACGACGGCGTCAAGGCGGAAGAGGACAAAGACACCAAAAAGAAGAGAAAAAAAGAGGCCGAGGCGGAAGAACTCGAAGAGGCGCCGGAAAGCAAGTACGGCGACTACGACGATATCGCCAAAGGCGACAAATACGGCGACTGGGATTACGTCATCGACCGCAAAAACCGCAGCGTGCAGATCACCGAGCGCGGCGCGGAAAAGGCGGAGCGGTTCTTCAACATCGACAACCTCGGCGACATCGATAACGCCCAGCTCAACCACCACATCCAGCAGGCGCTCAAAGCGCACAAACTGTTCAAGCGCGACGAAGACTACATCGTCAACGACGGCGAGGTCATCATCGTCGACGAATTCACCGGCCGCCTGATGATCGGCCGCCGCTATTCCGACGGCCTGCACCAGGCCATCGAGGCGAAAGAGGGCGTCAAGATCCGCAACGAAAACAAAACGTACGCCACAATCACCTTCCAGAACTTCTTCCGCCTGTACAAAAAACTCTCGGGCATGACGGGTACCGCCAAAACGGAAGAAGGGGAGTTCCGCACCATCTACTCGCTCGACGTTCTGGAAATTCCCACCAACAAGCCGGTCGTCCGCAAGGATATGCCCGACGCCGTATATTCCACGGTAGACGGCAAAAAGCGCGCCCTTCTCAAAGAGATCGAAGAGCGCCACGCCACCGGCCAGCCGCTGCTCATCGGTACGGCCACCGTCGAAAAATCCGAAGAGATCGCGCGCGTGCTGCGCAAAAACGGCATCAGACATAACATCCTCAACGCCAAAAACCACGAGCGCGAGGCTGAGATCGTCGCGCAGGCGGGCCGCCTCGGCGCCGTCACCATCGCCACCAACATGGCCGGCCGCGGCACCGACATTCTGCTGGGCGGCAACCCCGAATACCTCGCCAAAAAGCGTATGCGCGAAGAGGGCGTCGAGCATGAAATGATCGAGCTTGCCACCTCGTACGCGGAACTGGAAGGCGAGCAGGAAGAGCTGCGCCGGAAATACCGCGCCATGTACGACGAACTGTACGAACAGTACAAAGCGGAAACGGATAAAGAAAAAGAGGAAGTCATCAAAGCGGGCGGTCTGTGCATTCTCGGCACCGAGCGGCACGAGAGCCGCCGTATCGACAACCAGCTGCGCGGCCGCAGCGGCCGCCAGGGCGATCCGGGCGTTTCCGTGTTCTTCCTCTCCCTCGAAGACGACCTCATCAAGCGTTTCGGCGGCGACCGCATGAAAAAGATTTACAGCGTGTTCTGCAAAGACGAGGATACCTGCCTGCAATCGAAAATGCTCTCGCACGGCATCGAAAACGCCCAGCGCGCCATCGAGGGGCGCAACTTCGGCATCCGCAAAAACGTATTGCAGTACGACGACGTGATGAACAAACAGCGCGAGGTCATGTACGCCGAGCGCATGAAGGTGTTAAAGGGCGAAGACGTGCACGAACAGGTGGTCAAGTTCATCCCCGATTTCGTGCGCAAGGTCATTTCCGAGGCGGTGAACATCGACGAAATGCCCGAAAAGTGGGATGCCGACGCTCTGAACCGCGCCCTGGAAAACAGGCTCCTGCCCGAGGGCAGCCATTTCGTCACCCGCGAAAAACTGGATAAATGGGACGTCGATTACGCCATCGACAAGATCACCAAGGCCACCGAAAAGGCGTACGAAGAGAAGATTCAAGAGGTCAAAGAGCAGTTCGGCATCGACTATGCAGACGTCGAGCGGCGCTTCCTCCTGATGAATGTAGACCGCAACTGGATCGACCAGATCGACGCCATGGACCAGCTGCGCAAGGGCATCGGCCTGCGCGCGTACGGCAACGTCGATCCCGTCATCTCCTACAAGCAGGAAGGTTTTGAAATGTTCGACGAAATGGTCGAGCGCATCCAGAACACCACCATCGCCATGCTTTTAAAGGTGCGCATCGAGGTGCAGCGCCCGATGGTTCGCCCCATCGAAGAGCCGAAGCCCGCCATCGACACGGCGCAGCTTGCCACCAACGCGCCCGAAAGCGCTCCCTCCGGCCGAACGCTACCCAAAGCGGCGAAAACGCCCGGACGCAACGATCCCTGCCCGTGCGGCAGCGGCAAAAAGTACAAAAACTGCTGCGGTAAAAACGTTTAACGGAAAGAGCGGCGTTTTCGGAGATCTCTCCGAAAACGCCGCTCTTTTGTCGATCCCGTTCCCGCCGGAAAACAAACACCGTTTTCCGGCGGGGCCGCAGGCCGTGCAGGGCACGGGCAGGCGGCGGGGCGGGATACGCGCTTTCAGCGGGCCATTGTTTCTTTACAGTATGCCGTAAAAATGCCGAAAACATAGACAGGCCGGGGAAAATGTGATATAATGAACGGGTATTGAGGAGGGGAAAATGAAAGAGATTTTGCTGAACGACCTGCCTTCGCTGGTCAGAAACAAATCCGCCGTCAGCGAATGCGCGCGGCGCGACCGGTGGCAGTCGGTCGCCTACCGAACGGCAGAAGTTTCCGGCCGTATGCTGCTCGCCGGGGAAGAGATGTTTCCCGATGCCGTCGAGCTGGAACCGGGCGTGCGCGGCTGGCACCGCGTGTATGTATGCCTCGCCGGTATCGGCGGGCAGAGCAAAGTGGAAATATCCCTTTCGGGCGGCCGTTACAAAACCACGCTGCGCCCTTCGCACACCGAATGCGTCGGCGGTTACTGGGCATGGGCGGCGTACGAGTGGGCGGAAGAGGCGCTGTTCGTAACGGCGGATCTCACGGGCGCGTCGCTGTTTATCAACAAGCCGAAAGCGATCGAAGCCCCCTTTACGTCGGCGATCCTGTTCGTGCGGCTGGTTCCCATGACCGACGCGGAGGTGAAAGAATACCTTCGCAGCGGTGCGGGAAACAGCATTTTCTATCATTTCGACGACGATTATTACAGCCGGTGCGATTATGCCTCCGCGCGGGAGTATGCCGGGCGGGTGCAAATGCTCGAACACGGCAGCGGCTGCGCGCTCGTCAACGAGATCTCTTTCGATACCTGCGATCCCGATTACGACGAGGAAATGCCGTCTTATGTCGTTTCGCACAAAATAAACCGCGCTTATGCGAAGTATCTGCGCAGCCAGTGGGAGGTGAAGCGCGCCGTCGCGGATGCGGCGCACGCCTTGGGTATGGAGGTTTATGCCGGCTGCCGCATGGAAATGGGCGATTTCTTTCTTCCGTACACGGAAAGCGTGTATAACGACGGGCTTGTCGATCTGTTTCCGCAGTACCGCTGCAAAGCGCGCACGGGCGAGGAGATCGCCGCGCTGTCTTACGCGTATCCGCAGGTGCGCGCCATGGCGGTCGATAAACTGCTGAACGGTATGGGAGATCTGTTCGACGGCGTCAGTCTGTTCTTTCACCGCGGCGTGCACGCCGCATTCGAAAAACCCGTCGCCGACCGCGTAAAAGAACTGTACGGCATTGACGCCGCGCGCCTGCCCTTTGCGGACGAGCGCCTGCACGGAGTTCTGTGCGGATTCATGACGCAATTCCTGCGCGAGCTGCGCGCCGCGCTCGATGCGCGCAGTCCGCAAAAGCGCATCAAGATCAACGCCGTCGTGTATTTCGACGTGCAGAGCAGCAAATATTTCGGCTGCGACGTGGAAACGTGGGCAAAGGAAGGGCTGATCGACAGCGTTTCGCAGGGACTGATGAAGCATTACGAGGTTCTGGACGGCTGCCTGGGCGCGGACGGGCTGATCGATTTGCAAAAGTACGCCGAAAAGAAGGGGAAAGAGCCCGTACTCCGCCGCTATTACGGCGACGACGAGCAGACCGTCGTTTCTGGTTTGCACGATTTCATGCGCATCGCGGAGCAATACGGCATCGAATTTTTTGCCGCTCTCCCTTGGGAAAATAAACCGTACGAATACCATCTCGCATTTGCCAAAGCGCTGTACGAGGCGGGCGCGTGCAAGTTTATCTGCTGGAACGCCAACCACATCGCGGAGCGGCTGCCCGTGCTGGCGGCGGTCAAACGCGCGGGCGAGAAGGAAAAACTTTTCGGCGAACAGCCGCCCCTGCGCCGCCTGCACAGGGTGCTCGCCGTCGGCGGCAGGGATATTTCCGAGTTTAACCCGAACTGGCGGGGGTGAAAGCGCTTTCCGGAATGCCGTCCTGCCGCGGCGCATCCGCACCGCGGCAGGACGGCGAATTCTTACGCGTCGCAAAAAAAGCATCGGGGCGCGGCAACCGCCGCCCCGATGCTTTTTTTAGTAATTCAGATTCTGCGCCCGTGCGCGCGGAGGTGCGCAATAAATTTTTCGACGGACGTGTTCAAAATCAGTTCTTCGGGAAAGTTTTCTTCTTCCACAAGTTTGAGCGCGTAGGTGAAATCGCCGATGTGCGCCGCGCCGTGGCTGTCGGAACCCAGCGTCACGGGCACGCCGCGGCGGCGGCACAGGCGCAGAAGTTCGCAATCGCGCGCGGCGGCGTCGCCGCGGTAACCGCCCGGCGTGAGCGAGGCGTTGTTCATCTCGATCGCCGTGCCCGTCTCCGCACACGCCTTTACCAGGTCTTCGGCGAGCAGGGGATATTTTTCGTCGTCGGGGTGGCCGGCGATGTCCGCTTTTGTATGACGTATGGCGGAAATCAGCGCCGCGGTGTTCTCTTCCGCGCCCTTGGGCGGAAAGCAGGGCGGGTGCTGGCTGAGGATGATCACCTGCATTTCGGCGAGCAGGTCGTTGGCCATTCCCACGCCGCCGTCCGGCATCACGTCCGCCTCTACGCCGTACAAAAGGCGTACGCCCAGCCGTTTCGGCTCGCAGTATTTGAGGTTGCGGAAGTAGCTTTCATTGGCAGAGCCTGGTATGGCGGGATCGTGGTCGGTTATGCAGATGAGTTCCAGCCCGCGCTTTTGCGCGGCGCGGGCGAGGTCTGTCACCGTGTCGGTGGTGAAGTGCCCGCTCGCGATGGTGTGCGAATGGGTGTCGAGTACAAGTTTCATAAGTTCTCCGTAGAGTAAAAACGCGCCATTACCGCGCGTTTTCGTCCGTTTCGTCCTGGTTTTGCGCTTCGGCAGTTTCCGAAGACGACTGTTCCGATTCCGCGGCGGCGCACTCGGCCGAGCGCGCGTTTTTGCGGAAAATGAAAAATTTGCGGGTGAGGTAATTATATACGAGCACAACCGCCGTGAGCACGATCTTCACGATCCACTCGTTGATGTGCAGCAGGTCGTAGCCGAGGTACATTCCGAGCAGGTGGATGGCCAGTCCGCCGGCGGAGAGCACGGCGAACAGCAAAAATCCGCCCACCGTTTTGGAGTTGCCCTTTTCTTTATATACGAACAGCACGGAAAAGATGTAGTTGAACGCCAGGCCCACCAAAAACCCCGCGCCCGTGCCGATCACGGTGGCGAGCGTCGTCGGTTCGGCCGTTCCGCCCAAAAAGATGGATAAAAAATCGGGGTAAATTTCCGGCTGCATCAGGTACAGCACGAGGCTCATCGTCAAAAAGTCGACGACGGTGGCGCCGCCGCCCACGATGAGAAAGCGCACGATCTCGCGCAGCAGCGGGCTGTTCCAGAGCTTTTTGATGAAATTCATCGCTTTTCCTCCGCGTCGTTGAGCACCTGCTCGATGATAAAGGAGGGGCGGTGCTTGGATTCCATGTAATTTTTGCCCACGTACGCGCCCACGATGCCCACGGCCAGCAGGATCACGCCCGTAAAGAATGCCATCGCGGAGAGCAGTATCGTCCACGATCCGACGTATCCCAATCCGTACAGCACGCCCGTCGTTACGATCGCGGCAAAGCCGAGCAGCAACAGCAGCACGGCGAACACGTTGATGAATTTGAGCGGCTTGGTGGAAAAGGAGGTGATCCCTTCAAAGGCAAAGGCGAGCATCTTTTTTAAGGGGTACTTGCTTTCGCCCGCAAAACGTTCGGCGCGCTCGTAGTACACCTGCGAAGAGGGGTAGCCGACCATCGGCACCAGCCCGCGCAAAAAGAGGTTCACTTCTTTGAATTGCAGCAGTCCTTCCACGGCGCGGCGGCTCATCAGCCGGTAATCGGCGTGGTTGAACACGATGTCCACGCCCATCGCTTTCATTATTTTATAAAAGCCCTCGGCGGTGGCGCGCTTGAAAAAGGTATCCGTCTTGCGCGCGCTGCGCACGCCGTACACGACGTCGTACCCCTTTTTGTATTCCTCGATCATCTTGTCTACGGCGCCGATGTCGTCTTGCAGGTCGGCGTCGAGCGAAATGGTCACGTCTGCGTACTTCGCGGCGGTGAACAGCCCCGCGAGCAGCGCGTTCTGGTGTCCGCGGTTGCGCGATTCTTTCACGCCGGAAAAGTGCTTGTCCTTTTCGTGCAGGGCGGAAATGATCTGCCAGGTCTTGTCTTTCGAGCCGTCGTCCACGAACAGGATGCGGCTGTCGTCGGAAACGTCTCCGCGCGCCACCAGCTCGTTCAGCTTTTCCAGCAGCCGTTTCGACGTTTCGGGCAAAACCTCTTCCTCGTTGTAGCAGGGCACCACGAAATAAAGTGTACTTGCCATATTTTCATCTCCTTGCCGCAAATTCTTTGCGGCTTCGATCGGCAAAAGTGTTTGCCGGACGGGCGTTCCGTCATGTTTATCATTATAGCACGTTTTATTCCCAAAAGCAATAACATTCCGCATGAATAGTTCTGTTTTGCCTGTTTTTTGGTGAAACCCACACAACACAACAAAATTTTTTCAAAAAACCACAAAAAATTTCACACAACTGTTGACAGTCCTGTTGTTTTGTATTATAATATTGTTGAATTCATGAAACTATACGGAGGAATGGAGATGGCAAAGTTTTATGCGGAAACGATCGCAAAGAGTGACAGGATCGACCGTTTGAAAGAAAATCTCTTCCGTAAAATGCCGGAGATCGAATCGGCGCGCGCAAAACTGATCACCGAATCGTACAGGCAGACGGAAGGGGAACCGATCATTATGCGCCGCGCCAAGGCGTTTTTACACATTTTGCAGAATATCCCCATCATCATCCGCGACGAGGAGCTCGTCGTCGGCAGCACCACGCTCGCGCCGCGCGGCTGCCAGACTTACCCGGAATTTTCCTACGAATGGCTGGAAGCGGAGTTCGACACGGTAGCCACCCGCACCGCCGATCCGTTCTATATTTCCGAAGAGGCGAAAAGAGAGATCGCCGAGGCGGATAAGTACTGGAAGGGCAAAACCACGAGCGAACTTGCCACGTCGTACATGGCGCCCGAAACGCTCACGGCGATGAAACACAATATGTTCACGCCCGGCAACTACTTTTATAACGGCGTCGGGCACGTCACCGTGCATTACGACTGGGTGCTCGCCGTCGGTTTTTCGGGCATCGCCGCCAAGGCGAAAAAGGCGCTGGAAGAATGCAGGTTCGGCGACGCCGACTACGCCCGCCGCTCCCGCTTTTTGCAGGCGGTGATCATCTCGTGCGAGGCGGCGATCGTCTACGCCAAGCGCTACGCGGCGCTCGCGCGCGACATGGCGGGGAAGGAACAGAACGCCGCCCGCCGCGCGGAACTTACGCGCATCGCCGAAAACTGCGAGCGCGTTCCCGAATACGGCGCGCGCAACTTCTGGGAAGCCTGCCAGTCTTTCTGGTTCGTGCAGCAGCTGCTGCAGATCGAATCGAGCGGTCACTCCATTTCGCCCGGCCGTTTCGACCAATATATGTATCCGTATTATAAAAAGGATCTCGACGAGGGCAAACTCACCCGCGAATTTGCGCAGGAACTCATCGACTGCATCTGGGTAAAACTCAACGACCTCAACAAGTGCCGCGACGCCGCGAGCGCCGAAGGCTTTGCCGGTTACAGCCTGTTCCAGAACCTCATCGTGGGCGGCCAGAACGCCGAGGGCATCGACGTCACCAACGACCTCTCGTATATGTGCCTCACGGCGTCCATCCACGTGATGCTGCCGCAGCCCTCGCTGTCCATCCGCGTGTGGAACGGCTCGCCGCACGAACTGCTCATCCACGCGGCGGAAGTCACGCGCACGGGCGTAGGCCTGCCCGCCTACTACAACGACGAGGTCATCATTCCCTCGCTGATGAGCCGCGGGCTGACCTTGCAGGACGCGCGCGAATACAACATCATCGGGTGCGTCGAACCGCAGAAGGCGGGCAAAACCGAAGGCTGGCACGACGCCGCGTTCTTCAATATGTGCCGCCCGCTCGAACTTGTGTTCTCCGACGGCATGGATAAGGGCGAACAGGTCGGCCCGCACACCGGCGACGTGACCAAGTTCAAAACCTTCGAAGAATTTTACGACGCCTACAAAGCGCAGATGGAATACGCCATTTCGCTGCTCGTCAATGCCGATAACGCCATCGACGCGGCGCACGCCGAGCGCTGCCCGCTGCCCTTCCTTTCGGGCATGATCGAAGACTGCATCGGCCGCGGCAAATCGGTGCAGGAGGGCGGCGCTATCTATAACTTCACCGGGCCGCAGGGCTTCGGCATCGCCAACATGGCCGATTCGCTGCTCGCCGTCAAAACGCTCGTCTACGACGAAAAGAAAGTCACGATGGAGGAGTACCGCAAAGCGCTCGCCGATAACTACGGCAAGGGCCTGCCCGCCTCCGAAGTGGAATACGTTTTGGGCGAGGCCGTCAAAAACCTGCGTGCGGCAGGCAAACCCGTGAACCAGGCCGAGATCGCGTCCGCCGCCAAAGCGCTGATGACGCCCTCGAACAAATACGATAAACTGCTGGAAATGATCGACGCCGTTCCCAAATACGGCAACGACATCGAAGAGGTCGACGCGTTCGCGCGCGACGTCGAATACACCTACGCCAAACCGCTGGAAAAATACAGGAACCCGCGCGGCGGGCAATTCCAGGCGGGTATGTACCCCGTTTCGGCCAACGTGCCGCTGGGCGCGCAGACGGGCGCCACGCCCGACGGCAGGCTGGCGGGCAAGCCGGTCGCCGACGGTGTTTCTCCCTCGGCGGGCAAAGATACGCACGGGCCTACCGCCACGGCCAACTCCGTGTCGCGGCTGGATCACTACATCGCTTCCAACGGCACGCTGTTCAACCAGAAGTTCCACCCCTCCGCGCTCAGCGGCAGAAAGGGTTTGGAAAACTTTGTGGCGCTCATCCGCTCGTATTTCGATCAGAAGGGCAGCCATATGCAGTTCAACGTCGTTTCGCGCGAAACGCTGCTCGACGCGCAGAAACATCCCGAAAATTACAAACACCTCGTCGTCCGCGTCGCGGGGTACAGCGCATTGTTCACCACCCTTTCGCGCAGTCTGCAGGACGACATCATCAACCGCACCGAACAGCAGGGAATGTAACGCCCGGCGAAACCGGGGCAGGGGAGCCTATGCGGGCGGCCCGTGCCGCGGGCGGAGAGGGCGGCAGGGCGCCGCTCATCGGACACACTCTGTTGCAGGAGATTATCATGGCAGAAAATTACCTGGATACGCGCGGCAGGATCTTCGATATCCAGCGCTATTCCATCCACGACGGATCGGGCATCCGCACCATCGTCTTTTTAAAAGGCTGCGTTCTGCGCTGCAAATGGTGCTGCAATCCCGAATCGCAGGAATATAAAATTCAAACGATGCTCGTGCAGGGCAAGCCGAAAACCATCGGGCAGGATATCACCGTGCGCGAGGTGCTGGAAACCGTCGAGCGAGACCGCACCTACTACCGCCGCAGCGGCGGCGGCATGACGCTTTCGGGCGGGGAGAGCCTTTGCCAGCCCGATTTCTGCGAGGCGCTGCTCCGCGGTGCAAAGGAGCGCGGCCTCACCACCGCCATGGAGAGCATGGCGTGCGCGGAATGGGGCGTGATCGAGCGCATCCTCCCGTATCTCGATACCTATCTGATGGACATCAAGCACACGGATCCCGCCAAGCACGAAAAATTCACGGGCAGGCGCAACGAACTGATGCTGGAAAACGCCAGAAAGGTAGCTGCGAGCGGGCAGACGGAACTCGTCATCCGCGTGCCGGTGATCCCCACTTTCAACTGCACGGTACCCGAAATCGAGAGCATCGCGCGCTTTGCGGCGTCACTTCCGGGCGTAAAAAAGATGCACCTGCTGCCTTACCACCGTTTGGGGCAGGATAAGTACGAAGGCCTGGGCAGGGATTACGAAATGAAAGAGATCGTCCCGCCCGATAACGCCACCATGGAAAACCTCGCCGCGGCCGCCCGCCGCGTTTCGGGGCTGGATGTGCAGATAGGAGGCTAGTGTTCACGAATTTTTGTGAAAAGTGTTCACAAAAATTCCGTGATTTTTAGGAAAAACCCAACGTTCGCCGCCGCTTTGAAAAAGCGTGCGGCTCGGCGTTCGGTTTTTCCTCTGCCGCGTTACTTTTAGGTGCTCTCCATTATAGAAAACGCGGCATTCACCTTTTCCGCCAGAGGCGCTTGACGCGCAAATAGAGGGCGCTTTCCGAAAAGTGCGATTTTCGGACGCGCAGGTTAATTATTTCAAATAAATTTCTCGCGCAAGGGAAATCGCAATTTTCCGCAGCGCAACCTCATTTGCCGACACTTCGGCTTATGGGAAGAGGGTGAATTTTTGCCCGTTCTATAAAGGTGAGCCATTAAAAAGGGCAAAAAGAGGGAGAAAACGCCGCAGAAAACGCTGAAAGCGTTTGAACGGCGGTGTCGCCCTCAAAATCTCGGCATTTCGCAGGCGGCAGCCCGCCGAGAAATGCGAGAATTTAAATAATTTTCTTGCGCGTTTGAGAACCGCGTTTCTCAAAAAGCGCACCCCATTTGCCGCATTCTTACGGCTTATGCGGAAAGAGTGAATGCGCGCGATTATAATTTTGAGAGCGAAATAAAGTATCGCGCGCAGAGAGAAAACAGGCGGCCAGCGGCAAAGCCGCGCGCCCGCGGGTTTTCTCTCAAATCAAGCAAATATCCGCATCTCTTTTGCGGAGATTTGCGCGAAGAGGTAATACCATGGATCTAACCCAAAGCGGCGATAAAATGCGCATCGTGCAGGAACTCGTTCCCGGCAAACAGATCACCATCGCGCACGTCATCGCCAATCCCGACAAAATTTTATACAAAAAACTCGGCCTCGATCCCGCCGTCGATTACAGCAGCGCGGCGATCGGCATCGTCACCGTCAGCCCCGCCGAAACGGCCATCATCCTCGGCGATGTGTCCGTCAAGGCTTCGGGCGTCGATCTCGGGTTTGTAGACAGGTTCAGCGGCACGCTCATCGTTACGGGCACCGTTTCGCAGGTCGAGGCCGCGCTCGACGCGCTCGTTTCCTACGCCCGCGATACGCTCGGGTTCGTCTGCTGCCCCATCACAAAGACCTGATATGCGCAAGATCATGCTTGCGGGCCGTTCGGGCGCGGGCAAGACCACGCTCACCCAGGCACTCAAAGGGGAACGGCTCGTCTATCATAAAACACAGTATGTAGACTTCACCGGCGCGCTCATCGATACGCCCGGCGAATACGTGGAAACCAAGCGCCTCGGCTACGCGCTCGCGCTGTACTCGTACGAGGCGGACGTGGTGGGGCTTCTGCTCTCGGCCACCGAACCCTTTTCGCTGTATCCGCCTTGCTGTACCTGCATGGTCAACCGCGAGGTGATCGGCATCGTCACCAAGATCGACGAGCCGGACGCCCGGCCGCAGCTGGCCGCCGAATGGCTGAAACTCGCCGGATGCAAAAAGATTTTTTTCGTCTCTTCCTATACGGGGGAGGGCATTCCGGAAATTTTCAATTACCTGAAAGAGGACGGCGACGTCCTCCCGTGGGAAACAAAACAAAAAACAATTCAAAACCACAAAAAAATTCAAAAAATTATAAAATAAATGTTGACTTTTGTGGGATTGTGTTGTATAATGATAATGAAATCTAAAACCGAAAGGTCAGGAGAGGTTTAAAAATGGTCAACGAATACGAAATCAAAAAAGAGATCTGTGACATCGGCAAGCGCATCTACAACCGCGGGATGGTCGCTTCCAACGACGGCAACATCTCCGTCAAGCTCAACGATCACGAATTCCTCTGCACGCCGACGGGCGTGAGCAAGGGGTTCATGACGCCCGAGTTCATCTGCAAGGTAGACGAGAACGGCAACGTGCTCCAGGCGAACAAGGGGTTCAAGCCTTCTTCGGAGATCAAAATGCATATGCGCGTCTATAAAGAGCGCCCCGACGTGCAGTCGGTCGTGCACGCGCACCCGATGTATGCGACGGCGTTCGCCATCGCGGGCATTCCGCTCACGCAGCCCATCATGCCCGAAGCGGTCATCGCGCTCGGCTGCGTTCCCATCGCCGAGTACGGCACGCCTTCCACGGAGGAGATCCCCAACGCCGTTTCCAAGTATTTGCAGCATTTCGATGCGGTGCTCCTGGAAAACCACGGCGCGCTGGCTTATTCCGATTCGCTGCTTTCCGCCTATCATAAAATGGAATCCGTAGAGTTCTACGCGCAGCTCCTGTTCCTTTCCCGTCAGCTCGGCGGCCCGAAGGAACTTTCCAAACAGCAGGTCGAAAGGCTGTACGAGATTCGCCGCAAGTTCGGCATGAAGGGCAAACACCCCGCCGATCTGTGCCCGAACGCGAAGGCCGGCCTGCCCAGCTGCCACACCTGCGGCGGCAATTGCGGCGGCAACTGCGCATCCTCGTCCGCTGCGGCGAGCGACGGCGACCTCGTCGCCGAAATCACCAAAAAGGTGATGAAGGAACTCGGTCTGTAACATGGACGAAAAGACCGTCGCCGAGGCGGTGGCGAAGGCCGTGCGCGGCGCTCTGCCGCGCAGCATCACCCCGCGCGAGGCGCATCAACTTGCCAAAGCCGTGCGGTGCCGCGCCCGTTCGATGGGCGTGAAAGCGGTCGTCGCCGTGTCCGACGCGCACGCGAATCCCGTTCTCTGCGAGGCGGAGGAGGGGGCGTACATCGCCTCGTGGGACATCGCGCTGAACAAATCGTACACGGTCGTCGCGCTCAAAATGTCCACGGCGGAACTCGCCAAGCTGGCGGCGCCCGGCGGAGAGTTGTACGGAATCCAGTTCACGAACGGCGGCAAGATCGTCGTATTCGGCGGCGGCGAGCCGCTGGAAGAGGGCGGCAAAATCGTCGGCGGATTGGGCGTGAGCGGCGGCAGCGCCGAGCAGGACACCGCGCTCGCGGCTTACGGCAAACAGATATTTAAGGAGATGTGCGATGCTGAATGAAAGCGACATCGGCGAGATCGTCAAACAGGTCGTCGCGAAACTGAACATAAAAGAAAGCACCGGCACGGGCATGGGCATTTTTGAAGACATGAACGAGGCGATCGCCGCCGCCAAAAAGGCGCAGGCGGTGCTGCGCGTCATGACGATGGATCAGCGGGAAAAGATCATCACCCGCATCCGCGAAAAGATCATCGAAAATGCCGAAACGCTCGCGCGCATGGCCGTCGAAGAGACGGGCATGGGCAACGTCGGGCACAAGATACTTAAAAACAGGCTGGTCGCCGAAAAGACGCCCGGCACCGAGGATATCACCACCGTCGCCTGGTCGGGCGACCGCGGCCTTACCCTCATCGAAATGGGGCCGTTCGGCGTCATCGGCGCCATCACGCCCTGCACCAACCCCAGCGAAACCATCCTTTGCAACAGCATCGGCATGATCGCCGGCGGCAACACGGTGGTGTTCAACGCGCACCCGGCGGCCATCAAAACGTCGAACTTCGCGGTGCGCCTGGTCAACGAGGCCTCCGTCGAGGCGGGCGGCCCGGAAAACATCGCCTGTTCGCTGGTCAAACCCACGCTGGAAAGCAGCAAGATCATGATGTCGCACAAAGACATCCCGCTGATCGCCGCCACGGGCGGCCCGGGCGTCGTTACGGCGGTGCTCTCTTCGGGCAAGCGCGGCATCGGCGCGGGCGCGGGCAATCCGCCGGCTCTGGTCGACGAAACGGCGGACATCCGCAAGGCCGCCGCCGACATCGTGAACGGCTGCACGTTCGATAACAACCTGCCCTGCATCGCGGAAAAGGAGATCGTCGCCGTCGATTCGATCGCAGACGAGCTCATGAATTACATGATCACCGAACAGGGCTGCTACCTTGCCGGCAAGGAAATACAGGATAAACTCATCGCCACCGTGCTCACCCCCAAGGGGCTCAACCGCAAGTGCGTGGGGCGCAGCGCGAAAGTTCTCCTCTCCATGGTCGGCGTAGAGGTCTCCGACGACATCCGCTGCATCGTGTTCGAAGGGGAGAAGGAGAACCCGCTCATCAGCGAAGAACTGATGATGCCCATCCTCGGCATGGTGCGCGCCAAAGATTTCGACGACGCGGTGGAAAAAGCGGTGTGGCTGGAACACGGCAACCGCCATTCGGCGCACATCCATTCCAAAAACGTCGACAACATAACCAAATACGCGAAGGCGATCGACACGGCCATCCTCGTCAAAAACGGCCCCTCGTATTCGGCGATCGGCTTCGGCGGCGAAGGGTTCTGCACGTTCACCATCGCCAGCCGCACGGGCGAAGGCCTCACCAGCGCCTCCACGTTCACCAAGCGGCGCCGCTGCGTGATGTGCGACAGCCTCTGCATCCGCTAAATCTCCCGCGGGCGCGCCGGCAAACGCCGCGGCCGCAGGAAAATACATCCACTCTTTCGGAAAATAACTTTGCATAGGAGTTATCATGGAAAATAAAAGCATCGAAGAAATCGTCAAAAAAGTGCTGGAAAGCATGACGGGCGGCGCGGCGGCATCCGCACCCGTATCCCGTCCTTCGGCGCCCGCCGCGGGCATCCCGAAAACGGCGCGCGTGGCGAAACTCGTCGAAAAAGGCCGCTTCGAATTGCAGGAATACCCCATCCCCGAAGTGGGCGACGGCGATATCCTCGTCAAAGTCGAAGGCTGCGGCGTATGCGGCACCGACGCGCACGAATTCAAAAACGATCCGTTCGGCCTCATCCCCGTCGTTCTCGGCCACGAGGGCACGGGCGAGATCGTCAAAATGGGCAAAGACGTCAAAAAGGACAGCGCCGGCAAAGACCTGCACCTGGGCGACAAGGTCGTCACCTGCATGATCTTCAAAGACAATCCCGACATCACCATGTTCGACCTCAACAAGCAGAACGTGGGCGGCGCGGACGTGTACGGGCTTCTCCCCGACGACGACGTGCATTTCAACGGCTGGTTCGCCGATTACATTCTGATCCGCAAGGGCAGCACGGTGTTCAACGTGTCCGATCTCGACCTCGATTCGCGCGTGCTCATCGAACCCTGCGCCGTTCTGGTACACGCGGTCGAGCGCGCCAAAACGACGGGCATCCTGCGTTTCAACAGCCGGGTGGCCGTGCAGGGCTGCGGCCCGATCGGCCTCATCTGCATCGCCGTTCTGCGCACCATGGGCATCGAAAACATCACCGCGGTAGACGGCGAGCCCAAGCGCCTGGAATTTGCCAGGAGAATGGGCGCGGGCAAAACGGTCAACTTCAAAGATTACAAGGGCATCGAAAACCTCGCCAAAGCGGTGGAAGATTCCTTCGGCGGGCACCTCGCGGACTTCGCCTTCCAGTGCACGGGTTCGCCGGTGGCGCACGCGAACATCTATAAATTCATCCGCAACGGCGGCGGGCTGTGCGAACTCGGGTTCTTCATCAACGGCGGCGACGCCACCATCAACCCGCACTTCGACATCTGCGCCAAAGAGATCACCACGGTCGGTTCCTGGGTGTACACCCTGCGCGACTACGCGACCACCTTCGATTTCTTGAAGCGCGCCAAGGGCATCGGCCTGCCGATGTCGGAGCTGATCACGCACAGGTTCCCCCTCGACGAGATCAACGAGGCGCTCAAAACCAATCTGAGTATGCAGGGCCTCAAAATCGCGGTCATCAATAAGTAAGTAAACGGAGCACATCATGGCAAAAGCGGTAGGCATACTCGAAGTTTTCGGGCTTACGACGGCGTTTGTGGCGGCGGATGCCGGCTGCAAGGCGGCGGACGTAGTCATCGAAAAGTTCGACAAAAACAAGCCCGCGAACGCGGATAAACTTCCCGTTCCGCTCATCGTGGCGATCAAATTCCGCGGCGACGTGGCTGCCGTAGAGGCGGCGATGGACGCGGCGGAGCAGACGGCCAAAGCGATGACGGGCGTTGTGAGCCGCTATGTGATCCCCAACCCGGAACACGATACGGAGGGGATGCTCAAACTGAGCGGTTTGGATAAATCGTAACAAAAACGAGAGCGCAGAGCGCCAAACAATAAACAGAGAAATCAATTTTCGGAGGATATAGAAATGGCTAAGGAAGCATTGGGAATGATC
Organism: uncultured Clostridia bacterium; assembly: GCA_944328905.1. Taxonomy (GTDB): domain Bacteria; phylum Bacillota; class Clostridia; order Christensenellales; family Borkfalkiaceae; genus Borkfalkia. The sequence continues at coordinate 18,986 of CALVHW010000008.1, forward strand.
GAAACCAGGGGCCTCGTCGCGGCGATCGAAGCGGCGGATGCCATGGTCAAAGCGGCGGAGGTCACCCTCATCGGCACCGAAAAGATCGGCAGCGGCTTGGTGAGCGTGATGGTGCGCGGCGACGTCGGCGCGGTCAACGCGGCGGTCGAAGCGGGCGCAAACAACGCATCCCGTTTGGGCGAACTGGTGGCGAAGCACGTCATTCCCCGCCCTCATGCAGACGTCGAAAAAATACTCCCCAAACTGTAATCGCCGAAATTGCCGGAGGATACCATGGGTAAATCATTGGGCTTTATCGAAATATCCGGCGTAGCGGCGGCAGTAGACGCCCTCGATATCATGTGCAAAACGGCGAACGTCGAGTTTGTCACATGGGAGAGGAAACTGGGCGGAAGGCTCGTCACCATCATCGTTCGGGGCGACGTGTCTGCCGTTACCGAAGCGGTGGAAGCCGCCGCAGCGCACGCTATCAAAAAGCCGGTCGCCAAAGCGGTCATCGCAAACCCGCATTCCGAAACGGAGCGCATGGTGGCCATCTCCGCCGCGCGCCTGTCGAAGGGAGTGCAGGTGATCGAATAATTTGCAAGGATCCGCCCGTCGGGGCGTTCCGAATAAAAACTTTCAATCAGGTAAATCTCGAAGGAGGAGAAAGAACTATGTCACTCGAAGCATTGGGAATGATCGAAACCAGAGGCCTTGTCGCAGCGATCGAAGCGGCGGATGCTATGCTCAAAGCAGCCAACGTCACTCTCATCGGCACCGAAAAGATCGGCAGCGGCTTGGTGAGCGTCATGGTGCGCGGCGACGTCGGCGCGGTCAACGCGGCGGTCGAGGCGGGCGCGAACAACGCGTCGAAACTCGGCGAACTGGTTGCCAAACACGTGATCCCTCGCCCGCATTCGGACGTCGAGAAAATTCTTCCCACCCTTGCGAAGTAATCGTAGGCAGATCCCTGCCGCGCGCCGCATGGCGCGCGGCGTGAGGGGATCGCATTCGGTTTATTCCGCAAAAACCCTGTAAAATATTGCAGGGCAGTTTTTCTGTTGCCTTTTTTCGGGCGGCAGAGCAGTACAAAACCGGGCGTGCCGCCTTTGCGGCGGTGCGGAAGGAAGGCTTGCAATGGACGAAAAGACCATTGAAATGATAACCAAACTGGCGCTGGAAGCCATGCAAAAACAGCAGGCGGAAAAGAGGGGATACCTCGTTCCCGTCGGCGTTTCCGCGCGCCATGTCCATCTTACGCAGGAACACGTGGAAACGCTGTTCGGCGCGGGGCACACCCTGCATCCCAAAAAGATGCTCATGGGCGGCCAGTTCGCGGCGGAAGAGTGCGTCACCATCGTCGGGCTCAAACTGCGCGCCATCGAAAACGTGCGCGTGCTCGGCCCCTGCCGCAAGCAGTCGCAGGTGGAAGTGTCGGCGACGGATGCGCTCCGTCTCGGCGTGAAGGCTCCCATCCGCGAATCGGGCAAACTGGCGGGCAGCGCGCCCATCGCCATCGTCGGCCCCTGCGGCGCGGTGTATCTCAAAGAGGGGTGCATCATCGCCATGCGGCACATCCATATGTCGCCCAAGGACGCGGAGGCGGCCGGCGTGAAGGACGGAGACATCGTTTCCGTGCGTGCCGACAACGAGCGCGCCACGGTGTTCGACAAGGTGCTCATCCGCGTGAACGACACCTTTACGCTGGAAATGCACGTCGATACCGACGAAGCCAACGCCTGCAAGATCAAAACGGGCGATACGGTGCGCATCATTTAAGGCGAGAAAGGAGAAAGATATGATCATCGGCAAAGTGGTGGGGAGCGTCGTTTCCACACGCAAATGCGACAATCTCGTCGGCAACAAATTCATGATCGTCGAACCCATTCCCAGCCTGCGGGTGGATAACCGCATCGTCGCCATCGATAAGATCGGCGCGGGCATCGGCGAATACGTCCTCGTCGCGCAGGGAAGCGCGGCGCGCGTGGGGTGCGATATGGAAAAGGCACCCGTCGACGCGGCCATCGTCGGCATCATCGACGAAGGGCAGAATTTAGAATAATACGCCATACCATGGAATAAAGCGGGCGCCAACGTGCGCGCCGCGGCGCTGCCGGCAGACGGCGAACTGCCGTTTTTTCTCGGCCGTGCGCAAAAAACTTGTTTCAAACATCATCCGCTATGGTATAAGGTCGGTTTTCGGAGCAAAAGATTATGGACATAAAAGAACTTGCCGCCCTCCTGCGGCAAAACGGCGTGGTCGGCGCAGGCGGCGCCGGTTTCCCTACATACGCCAAACTGGACGCGCGCGCGGATACGATCGTCATGAACTGCGCCGAGTGCGAGCCGCTGCTCAAACTGCACAGGCAGCTTCTGGAATCGCACGCGGAAGAGATCGTTGCGGCGTTCAAACTCATCAAAGACACGGTGGGCGCGCAAGACGCGATCATCGGCATCAAAAAAGCATACAAGCAGACCATCGCCGCGCTGGAAGAAGTGCTTCCCCGCTACGAAGGCGTGCGGCTGGGACTTTTAGACGAAGTGTACCCCGCCGGCGACGAGGTCGTGCTGATATACGAAGTGACGGGCAGGGTAGTGCGCCCGGGCGGGCTGCCCATCGAATGCGGCGTGTGCGTTTTCAACGTGGAAACGTGTTACAACCTTTCGCGCGCGCTCAATAAACAGGAACCCGTCGTCGACAAACTGGTCAGCGTCGTGGCGGAAGTCAATCATCCCGTCACGCTGCGTATGCCCATCGGGGCTACGGTGGAAGATGCCGTGCGCCTGGCGGGCGGCGCCAAAATCAAAGATCCCGTGTATTTCGTGGGCGGGCCGATGATGGGCAACATCCTGCCCGGCACAACGCCCATCACGAAAACGACGAACGCCATTCTCGTACTGCCGCAGAACCACTACCTGGTCGAGCGCAAGCGTTCGAGAACGGAAACCATGTTGAAGCGCGCGGCGGCCAGCTGCTGCCAGTGCTCGATGTGCACGGATCTCTGCCCCCGCCATATGCTGGGGCATCCCATCCAGCCGCACCTGTTCATGCGCGCGGCCACCTGCAAAGACGTGCAGGATCCCAACATTTTCGTGAATACCTTCTTCTGCTGCTCGTGCGGCCTGTGCGAACTGTACTCCTGCTTCCAGGGGCTTTCGCCGCGCTCGCTGATGGCGGAATACAAAAACGGCCTGCGCGCCGCCGGCGTAAAGCCTCCCAAGGTAGAGGCCGCCCCGGTCAATCCCGCGCGCGAACTGCGCAAGGCGCCCATGAAACGCCTGATGGCGCGGCTCGACCTCGTCAAGTACGACGCTCCCGCACCTTTGCAGGACGAATGCGTTGCGGTAAAAACGGTGCACATCCCCACGCGCCAGCACATCGGCGCTCCCGCCGTTCCCTGCGTGAAGGCGGGCGACGTGGTAGAGCGCGGGCAGGTCGTGGCAAATCCCGCCGAAGGTCTTTCGGTCGCCATCCATGCCTCCGTAAAGGGCAGGGTGCGCGAGGTAACGGCGGCACAGATCGTGATAGATACGATAGGAGAGTAAAGTATGAGCAGAGCGATCGGAATGGCAGAATTCAAAACGGTTTCGGCAGGCATGACCGCCGCCGATACGATGGTCAAGACCTCTGAGGTCGACATCATCGAGGCAGAAACGGTCTGCCCCGGCAAATACATAGTCATCATCACGGGCGAACTTTCGGCGGTGAACGCCTCCGTGCAGGCGGCGGTCACGCAGCACCCGCTGCACCTCATCGACAGTTTCGTGCTCGGCAACCCCGCCGACGAAATCTTCCCCGCCATCTACGGCGCGTCGCATGTAGAGATCGTCAGCGCGCTGGGCATCATCGAAACGTACGATGCGGCGGCTATCATCGTGGCGGCCGACCAGGCGGCGAAAACGGCGGAAGTTTCCCTCATCGAAATCCGCCTCGCGCGCGGTATGTGCGGCAAGAGCTACCTGCTCATCACCGGCGAAGTCGCGGCGGTAGAGGCTGCGATCGCGCGGGCGCAAAAGGCGGTGGAGCCGCGCGGCATGTTCTTAGACAGTTCGGTCATCGCCCGCCCCGATAAAAAACTGATCGATCAGATCCTTTGATCTCAGCGGCCGGCAAGCCCGTGTTTATCGGCTTGCCGTTTGTCGTATGTGCGCAAAAAACGCGCATACGTTGTGCTCTTTTGCAGTAAAGATAAGGAGGAGTGCCATGCTCGCCATCGAACGCAGGAACAGAATACTGGCGAGGCTGCGGGCGGAAAAGCACGTCGTGGTCAGCGAACTGGCAAAACAGTTCGAAGTATCCGAAGAGACCATCCGCCGCGACCTCGATAAGATGGAAAAGGAAGGGCAGGTCGTCAAATCGTACGGCGGCGCGGTGCTCAGCGAAAACGGCGCGGCGGAACTTCCGTTCGTCGTGCGCAAGCGCAGCAACGTCGCCGAAAAGCAGAAGATCGCCGACCTCGCCGCCTCGCTGGTCAGCGACGGCGACGCGATCATTCTCGACGCCTCGTCCACCGCGGTGTTCATCGCCCGCAAACTCAAAACCAAAAAGAACATTACCCTCATCACCAACTCGGTGGAAGTGCTCATGGAACTTTCCGACGTGACCGGTTGGCGCATCTTGTCCACCGGCGGCACGCTCAAAGAAAATTCCTGCGCGCTCATCGGCCCGCAGGCGGAGGAGATGCTCGCCTCGTACCACGTGGGCAAGGTGATCCTCTCGTGCAAGGGCATCGACGAGGAAGGCGGCTTTTCCGATTCCAACGACAGCCACGCCTCTTTAAAACGCAAGATGCTCGCCTGCGGCTCGCAGAAAATTTTTGCCGTCGATTCGAGCAAGTTCGGCAAGCGCTCGTTCATCGAGATCAGCGGTTTCGACGGCGTAGACGCGGTGCTCACCGACAGGCGCCCGCCCGACCACTGGGTAAAACTTCTCGCCTCGCACGGCGTGGAGCTGCTCTGCCCCGAAGATTCGCAGGAGGAGGAAACGGCATGAAGACCATCTGTTTCGCAAACAACAAGGGCGGCAGCGGCAAGTCCACCACCTGCTCGAACGTCGGGTATTTCCTCGCCGAAAGCGGCAAAAAAGTGCTGCTCGTCGACGGCGATATGCAGATGAACCTCACGCTCTCGCTCTTTCCCGAAGAGGAGGCGCTGGCGTTCGCGGCGGGCGAAAACCTTTACACCGCCGTCAAAAAAGAGGCGGACGTGCGCGGCTGCATCCGCTCTTCCGCTTACGAAAACCTCGATCTCGTTCCCTCGTCTACATTGATGAGCGGCATCGAATTCGACCTGTTCACCAAGTGGCAGCGCGAATACATCCTCAAAAAATGCCTGCAGCCCGTCAAAGACGAGGGCAAATACGATTATATCCTCATCGACGCGCCGCCCACGCTGGGCGGGTGGGTGATGAACATCCTCGCCGCGTCCGATCACCTCGTGATCCCCGTAGAGGCCAGCCCGTGGGGGCTGTTCGGCCTCTCGAATATGTTTGAATTTCTCTCCGACGTCAAGCCGGTCGCGCCCGGTCTTGCGGTCGCGGGCATCGCGGTGACCAAGGTCGACGGCCGCAAAAATTACTTCAAACAGACGCTGGAAACGCTCAAAGAACTGCCCGCGCACGTCTTTGAAACGTGCATCCATCTCGACAGCAGCATCGAGTGGTCGCAGGATAACAGCAAGCCGGTCGGCAAATACAGGCCGTCCGCGCGCAGCAGCAAAGAATACCGCGCACTCGCGGAGGAGGTTGAAAAAGTATGCCGTTAGGAAAAGCCAGTATCAAACGCGCCACGTGCGCCATCGAAAAACAGGGCGCCAAAAAGGAAAAGGCGGCGTTTTCCGCCGAATGCGTGCTCACGGAAGTCGCTTTGGAAGAATTGCGCATCCCCGCGGGCAAAGCGTGCGCCGCGAGCGACGCGCTCGTAAAGTCGGTTAAAAAATTCGGCGTGATCAAGCCGGTGTTCGCTGTGCGCAAAGGGGAGGAGATCACCCTTTCCGCCGGGTTTGCCAGGGTAGCCGCCGCCAAAGAAGCGGGGCTTGTAAAAGTTCCCGCCGTGGTGTGCGAACTTGCGGGCACGGGCGCCGCCGCCGCGCTCAAAGACCTGCAAGCCACCAAAGCCGCGCCCGCCGCACAGCCTGCGCCCGCGGCAGTGCTTGCCGCGCAGGAGGAGATCGCCGCGGCCGACGCGTCCGATTCCATCCACGAAGAAAAATTCAAAGCCGTAAAGGCGTTTCAGGTGGGGCACTCGCTCCCCGAATACCTGCTGTAACAGCAGGGCGGCCGCTCATACGCTCGCCAAACGGGCAACTTTCGGCGGCTGCACGGGCAGCCGGCTCACAATTTCACTAAAATGCGAACGATATACAGGCAGAATCATGAAAAGTTTTGACATAAAGACAAAAATTTATTTCGGCGACAATTCCATGGATCGTCTGCGCGATACGCCGTATAAGCGCATCATGATCGTGACGGACAAATTTATTGCGGAGAGCGATCTTTTGAAGATCGTCACCGATCCGCTCGCGCAGTCGGGCAAGGAATATAAAATTTTCAGCGACGTCGTGCCCGATCCGCCCGTCGAAAAGATCGTCGGCGGCGTGAAGGCGGTGCTGGAATACGCGCCCGACTGCCTCGTGGCGGTGGGCGGCGGCTCGGCCATCGATTCCGCCAAGGCCATCCGCGAATTTGCCGAAAGGATGACGTCGCAGAAAATGGGGCTCATCGCCATTCCCACCACCAGCGGCACGGGCAGCGAGGTCACCGCCTTTTCCGTCATCACCGATTCGGTGCACCATATCAAATACCCGCTGGTATCCGACAGCCTTCTGCCCGACGAGGCCATTCTCGACGAGGCGCTCGTCATGAGCGTTCCGCAGAACGTCACGGCGGATACCGGCATGGACGTGCTCACGCACGCCATCGAGGCGTACACCAGCATCAACAACAACGAATTTTCCGCCGCTCTCGCCGAAAAATCGGTCGAAATCTGCGGCGCTTTCCTGCTCCGCGCCTATCTCGACGGGCACGACGCGCACGCCCGCCGCAAAATGCACGTGGCATCCTGTCTGGCGGGGCTGGCGTTCAATTCGGCGTCGCTCGGCCTGAACCACGGCATGGCGCACCAGTTGGGCGCAAACTTCCACATCCCGCACGGCAGGGCAAACGCCATGCTGCTGCCGCACATCATCGAGTACAACAGCGGCATCAACATCCATTCGCGCAGCCAGAAAGAGTACCCCAAACAGGTGGAAAAATACGTTTCGCTGGCGCGGCTGCTCGGATTGCAGAACTTCAACACCATCACCACCGTGCGCGCGCTCGTCAACTGGGTGCAGTTCATGGATAAGGAAATGAACATTCCGCTGTCCATTTCGCAACTGGGCACGGTCAGCGGCAAGGATTATTTTTCCAAAATCCCCGAAATGGCGGAGGCAGCGCTCAAAGACGCCTGCACCGCCACCAACCCGAAGGTACCCTCTTACGACGACGTCGTAAAAATTTACCAGGATCTCTGGTAAAATTCTAAATAAGTACGAAAGAGCCGTGCGCCGCAAGTTCGGCGCGCGGCGGTTCGGCAATGCCGGTTCGCGTTTCAGAATAAAAGGCCGAGGCGCTGTGCCGCATTGCCGTTTTTTGCCGCAGGGGATCCCCGCGGCCAACGAGGCGGAAAAACTCCGCAAAATTTTTCGGATAAGGAGAGATTTATGAACATTCTCGCATTCGATTTCGGCGCGTCCAGCGGCCGCGCGATCATCGGCAGATTCGACGGCAAAA
>CALVHW010000009.1 GCA_944328905.1 uncultured Clostridia bacterium
GCTTTGGTGAAGATGCCCCCGCCCACGCGCGCGAACAGCGCCATGCTCGAAGCGCCCATGCCGAAGGTGATCATGTTGGTGGAAATGAACGCCGCCTCCGAAAGGGGCGAATCGACAATGCCGTAAAAGCCTTTGAGCACAAAATACCAGATGGATAGGTCGGCAAGCCCCAGCCCCACCACGACCAGTCCCATCACGCTGCCCGCCGAGAATGCGGCGCGCAGCGCGCGGTTGAGGCTGTTTTTGGCCGCCGTGGCGGTGCGGCCGTTGGCGGCGGTGGCGATCTTCATGCCGAGAAAACCGGAAAGCCCGGAAAAAACGCCGCCCGTCACGAAGGCAAAGGGCAGGAACGGCTCCACGAGCCCCGCCAGCGCCAGCGAGCCGAGCACGGCGAACATACAAACAAAAAAGACGGCAACCACCAGGTATTGCCGTTTGAGAAAGGCGTTTGCGCCCCTGCGGATGATCGCCGCAATGCCGTGCGCGTCCGCGTCCTCCGGCATCCGCATCACCCTCCGCGCGAAAAGCAGCGCAAACCCCAGCGCGAGCAACGCCGCGCAGGGAGCGATCAAGATCGCATATTCCATTGTTTCCCCCTTCAAGCGCACTTTTGCGGAGCCTGTCCGGAAAAGCCGCTTTTTTTTATATTACCAAATATTCCCCGCGTCGTCAACAGGTTTTTGAAAATTCCCCATACTTATTTTTATGCGGCGGCGGCAAATTATGTATTTACCGCCGCAACCGACGCGCTTTTTTTGTGCGGGCGGGCGGCGTTTTGGTTGATTAAAGGCAGAAGATATGCTATAATTTTCCACAAAATAAGAGAAAACAGGATCTTTATGCGATTTGAAAAGTTTACCGTCGACCACATTTTGCGCTTTTTGCCCGTACTGCGCGCGCAGAACACGCGGCTTTCCAACTACACGCCCGGCACCGCTTTCGTTTGGGGAAAGTACCTCGATACCCACTTTGCCGAGGCGGAAGGCTGCCTCATCCTGCGCGACCGCTATGTAAAGCAGGAGTATTTCTACTACCCGATCTCGCCTTCGGGCGACGAAGAGGCGCAGCGCCGCGCGCTCTGCGCCGTCGAAGAATACTGCCGCAACGAAAACGTGCGCCTGCACTTTACCGCCGTCCCGCGCGACAAACTGCCCGAACTCGTGCTGCGCTACGGCTCGGAACTGCACCTTTCGGATATCCGCCGCTGGCGCGATTACCTGTACGAAAAGGAAAATTTTCAGAACTACCCGGGCGGCAGATACAGCGGCCAGCGCAACCACGTGAACAAGTTCAAAAAAACTTATCCCGACTGGCAGTTCTGCGCCTACACCCCCGCCGACGCCGCCGAGGTGCGCGCCTTCCTCGAAGAATACGCCGCTTCGCAGTACGCGAAAGAGGAGATGTATGCCGACGAGGAGATGAAGGGCGCCTTCGCGCTGTTCGAAAACATCGAAAAACTGGGGCTTTCGGCGGGTTTTCTGCGCGCCGGCGGCAAAATCGTCGCCTTTTCGGCGGGCGAGGTGTGCGGCGACACCATGTTCGTGCACGTGGAAAAGGCGTTGCGCGGCTATCCCGGCGCCTATCCCGCCATGGCGCAGGCGTTCGCGCAGGCACTCTGCGGCGAAAACGTGCGCTACATCAACCGCGAGGACGACTCGGGCGACATGGGGCTGCGCAAATCCAAATTGCAGTACCTGCCCGCGGCCCTGCTCGATAAGTACAACATCGCCGTAAAGCGCACCTTCGATTCGCTCTCCGAACTGCCCGTCATCCGTACCGACAGGCTGGTTTTGAAAGAGGTCGCAGACGAGGACGCCGCCGCGTTCGCCGCCATGGACAAAGACGACGAACTCAACCGCTATTGGGGCGCAAACTGGCGCGACTACGCGCCCAAAAACCCGAGCGACAAGTGGTTTTTAAAGGATATCCGCAGCGATTTCAAAAAGAAGAGGGAACTGCCGCTGGGCATCTATTTTGAAAATGCGCTGGTCGGCGAGGTGGTGCTGCACCGCTTCGGCTACCAAAGCGAGGCGGAGATCGGAATGCGCGTGATGCGCCCGTGGCAGGGCAGGGGCTTTGCGCGCGAGGCGCTGCTCGGCCTCATGGAATACGGGTTCTGCAAACTGGGTTTGGAGCGCATCGAGGCGTGCGCCTATAAAGAGAACGCGCCGTCTTTGTACGCGCTCAAAAGCGCGGGAATGCGCCCGTGCGGCGAGGATAACGAAAAACAGTATTTTTATAAAACAGCCGGTATGTAAAACGGTTTTGAAAAGTTCAGGCCACGCGGGAACGCGTGGCTTTTTTGCGCATTGCCGCCGCATTTTAGGCCGCGGGCGTTTTCCCGTTACGGGCGCGCCGTTTTTGCTGCGTATGCACACAGGCCGTTTCCCGTTTCGGGCGCGCCGTTTTTGCTGCGTATGCACACAGGCCGTTTCCCGTTTCGGGCGCGCCTTTTGGCCGCGGTTGCGCGCCTGCGCGGAAAAGAACGGAAAACACCGCCCCGCCGATTGCCTTTCTCGCCGATCCATGCTATAATGGTTGTAATTGACGGCAGGAGAATGCAATGAAAGATATTTTGTGTCTGAACAAACAAAAGAGCGCCAAGATGTGGCTCTGGTTCTTTATAGCGGCGGTCGCGTCGCTGCTCTTTGCGCTGATTCCCTTTATGGTGCGCGGCAACCATCTCGTATGGGCCACGCTGGAACAGGACGGCGCGGTGCAGGGCGTCACGTACCTCAATTACGTGCGCGAAGTCGGCTGGTTCAAAGCCATCGGCAGTTACGATTATTTCATCGGCCTCGGCGCCGATTTTCTCACGTCGCTCAGCTTTTTCTCGCTGTTCGATCCCTTCGTGGTGGTCGTGTTCATTCTGCCCTTCGATATCGTATGGGTGTACGACATCATCATGTTTTTAAAATTCATCGCCGCGGGCGCGGCGTGCCTGGCCTATCTGCGCCACCGCAGGGTGGAGGGCGGCTTTGCGGTCACGCTCTCGCTGCTGTACATGTTCTGCGGCTTTATCGCCTTCACGTTCGTGCGGCACTTAAACCTCACCTCCGGCCCCATCTGGCTGCCGCTCATGGTGATGGGCGTGGAAAAGGTATACCGCAAAGAAAACCCGTTCGTGCTCATCCTTTCCACCTTTTTCTGCCTCATCAACTCCTTTTACATGTTCTTTTTCAACTCGGTGTTCGCCGTGCTGTACGCCTTTTTCTACCACGGCGAAGCGAGCCGCGGGGAGGGCGGCCGCTACTGGCGCACGCTGGTGCCGCGCTGCTGGAAGATCGCCGCGCTGTATCTTTTGGGCGTTTTGCTCGCGGGATTCATGCTGCTGCCCAACGCCTACGCCTACCTGCACGCGGCGCGCAGCGCCTCAAAAGGCTTTTCCGCGTTCACGTTCGAATACTTCGCCACGGGGCTGTGGACGCTCTTTTTCCCCGTCACCGCGCCCCATTACAGCGCCATCGGCATGAACTTTTTCGTGCTCGCGCTGCTCGTTTTCGCTGTTCTGTCCTGCCGCAAAAAGGGTTTTGCGCTGCGCCTGTGCGTCATCGTGTTCGCCGTCGGTTTCTATTCGCTGGTGTTCGGCTACATGATGAACATCTTCAACTACCCGAACAACCGCTGGTCGTACATTCTCTCGTTCTGTGCCGTCGCGCTCATCGGCGTGAACACGACCGAGCGAAACGCGCTCGCGCCGTATCCCAAAAAGCAGGTGAAAATTTTCTTCAAAACCATTTCGCTGCTGTTTGCCCTCGCCGTCATCTTCACGCTGTGCTGGGCGATCAAACTGCTCGTCGGATCCTCGCTCCCGCGCCCGGCGGCGATCTCCCTTTCCGTGCTGTGCGGCCTCATTGCGCTGGCGTTTGCGGGCACGGCGGCGTGGCTGCTTTCGCGGCGCTCGCCGTTTGAAGACAAAACTACGGAAAGCGGCGAACTCCGCTCGCCCGTGCTGGATACCAAAATCACCGCAAAAGTGATGTCGCCCGCCAGCGTATGGCGGTGCGCGCTCGCCTGCACGGTGCTGTTCGCCTTCGTATTTTACTGCATCTACTCGGCGCAGTTCCCGGGCGGCGCCGTCTACCGTTCGCTGTCCACGCCCGAAGAGCGGTACGTTTCGCAGCTGAACGAAGAGGAGTTCTTCCGCACCGATACCGAGGCGGCGGAGAGCTGGTGGGATTGTTTCCGCAATTACGGCGTGAACAGTTCGTACATGGGCACGCGTATGTACAACTCCATGAGCAGCGACGAAGTGTACACCTTTTTAAAGGAAAACGCCGTCTACAACCCCACGCAGAACCTCGGCATCTCCGGTCTGGATAACCGCGCCGCCCTGCAAAGCCTGCTCTCCGTAAAGTATTACGTCGGTTCCGGGCTGTACGGAAACATCGGCTTTACCAACGTACAGGGTTATGAAAATCTGTACGAAAATCAGTATTACGTCCCCTTCGGTTTCACATATAAAAACACCGTTTCGCGCGCTTATTACGAAAGTTTGGATCCCGTTCTGCGCCAGTACGCCATGCTCGGTGCGATGGTCGTGGAAACCGAGGGCAGCCTCGGCACGGCGGACGTCGCCCCGCTGGAAACGCTGCTGTTCGAAAGTTCGAAGCCCGTAGCGGAGGGGGTTACCGTCGGAACGGGCGAAACGGTCACGCTCACCGTGCGCGGCTGTGCGGGCAAAGAGGTGTATCTGCGCCTGTACGGTGCCGCCGTTACGGAAAACCGCGTCGAATTCCGCGTTGCCGGCAACGGCAAAACGCGCACGTATATGTACGCGCAGAAGGGCGACCTCATGTTCAGCGAACAGCGCGATCCCTGCTTCTGCCTCGGCATTCCGGACGGCGACGAAATGAAAATCGAAATTTCGCACGTGAGCGGCGACGCATTGCAGCTGAATTCCGTTGCGGTGCAGGGTTACGACATCGCCGCATACGAATCGGCCGTGCGCGCGCTGCAAAGCCGCCCGCACCTGCAAAACGTGCAGTTCGGCTCCAACAATGTGGGCGGAAACATTTCCCTTGCCGAAGAGAGCTGGGTATTCTTCTCGCTGCCGTACAGCGATGGCTGGAGCGCCGCGGTAGACGGTAAGCCTTCCGAAATCGTGCGCGCCAATTCCGCCTTCATGGCGGTGCGCGTGGGTGCGGGCGAGCATACCGTCGAACTCACTTATGCCACGCCGTACCTAAAAGAGGGCGGCATCGTATCCGTCGCCGCGCTCGCCGCGTTCGCCGGCTTCACCGCCGTGTGGGCGGTGCTGTACTTCCGCAAAAGAGGTGCGGCCGAAACCGCGCAGAGCGGCGATAACGGCAGTGACGGCGGAGATAAAAACGGCGACAGCGGCGCCGGCGAAAACTGATGGCAAAAATCCGAACAAACGGCAACGGGCGTTTTCGCTTGCTTTTCTGCGCCGCATATGATAGAATAAAAAAAAGGAGGAAATTCCATGAAAAAATATTTCGGCATCGGTATATTGGCGCTCGCCGCCGCGCTGTCGCTGGGCTGCTTTGCGGCGTGCAGCGAAATGGGCGGAAATTACAAGCCGGGCAAAAATTCGCATCTGCTCAAAGAGGGAGAAACCACCTGCGAGCACTGCGGCGAACAGCTGTTCGAGGGTACGTTGAAGTTTACCCTTTCCGACAATCAAAAGTATTACACGGTGTCCGGGTTCGGCGACGCATCCGGCAACGTGGTTGTACCTGATTTTTATTGTTCGCGCGGCGACGATACATATCTTCCCGTACTGAAAATCAGCGGCGGTACGGGCGACGAAGTGGAGACTCTTGAAATCCCCGCCGTTGCGGAAGATTGCGACATAAGCAGCGGAACCGCGTTAAAGGAGATTCGCGTGGCGGCAGGCAGCACGCATTATGCCGTAAAAAGCGGCGTGCTGTACGACGATACGCTCACCGAACTGCTGCTGTATCCCGCCGCCAAGGAGGGCAGTACCTTTTCCGTTCCCGCAAACGTGGAAAAAATCGGGAACAGCGCATTTGCAAACTGTTCCGGATTGACGGGCGTAGATTTTGCCTCTGACGCAGCGTTGAAGAGCATCGGAGATAGCGCTTTCTCCTATTGCGAAAATTTGCGTTCGGTCGTCATCCCTGCGGGCGTGGAAACGCTCGGAGAAAGCGCCTTTTCGAGCAGCGGCATCACGTCGGTAGAGTTTGCGCAGGGTAGCGTTTTGAAAACCATCGGAAACAACACTTTCGCCAATTGTGAAAGTTTGCGTTCGATAGTTATTCCCGCAGGAGTGGAAACGCTCGGAAAAAGTGCCTTTTCGAGCAGCGGCGTCACGTCGGTAGAGTTTGCACAAGGCAGCGCTCTGAAAACCATCGGGGAAGAAACGTTTTTTAGTTGCGAAAATTTGCGTTCGATCGCCATTCCCGCAGGGGTGACGGAAATCGGAGAAGGAGCGTTTTATTCTTGTTCGGCGTTGCATTCAGTGACGATTCCTGCCGGCGTTACGGAAATCAGGAAAAGAACGTTCATTTTTTGCGCGTCGCTCACATCGGTGGAATTTGCCGCCGATTCCGCGTTGAAAACCATCGGGGAAAAGGCGTTCTATTCTTGCAAGAAATTGGAACACATTGTCATCCCTGCGGGCGTGGAAACGATCGGGGTGAAAGCGTTTTGCGATTGCCAAGCATTGATGTCGCCGGATTTTGCCACCGGTTCCGCTTTGAAAACGATCGGAGACGGCGCTTTCAGTGGTTGCTATCAGATAGAGCAAATCGTCATCCCTGCGGGCGTAGAAACGATCGGGGCGGAAGCGTTTTACAATTGCCAAGCATTGACGTCGCTGGATTTTGCCACCGGTTCCGCTTTGAAAACGATCGGAGACAGCGCTTTCAGTGATTGCAGCCAAATAAAGCAAATTGTCATCCCTGCAAGCGTAGAAACGATCGGAGATGCCGCTTTCAGTCGTTGCTGCCAGATAGAGCAAATCGTCATCCCCGCAAGCGTGATAAATATGGGGGAGCGGGTATTCTACTATTGGGGTCGGGAGAAGCCGCAACGAATCTGCATCCCTTTTGCGGAGAATAATCTCCCCGTCGGCTGGTCGGCCGATTGGGCCTCGGCTGTATACGACGAAAGCACCGTAACCATCGTATACAATTATACGGGCAACTAAGCCGCCGCGCTCCCGCAGCCGCGCTGCCGCTCTGCGGCCATAAAACCGCCAATACCGAACGTTTCGCGGCCGCAAAAATGCCAAAGCCGCGGCAAAATAAACACAAAAACAGTAAAACCCGTGCGCCGCACGGGTTTTTTTGCGCCTTTTTTTTCAAAAAGTATTGAATTTGCGGAAAAAGTATGCTATCATCGTATTGCGGACGGTTTTTTGAATAAAACGTTCATTCCGCGTTGATTTTTCACTTTTTTGCGACTCCCCGAAAAATTGCGAAATCCGGTTGACAAACCCCGCCCCGATTTGATATTATTTTATCGATAAAAAAATATCGATACAAAACCACGCAAGGTTCGGGCGAAAATGGAGAACACTAAACAGATACAGAACGTATCCAAAGCGACGATCGGCAGGCTGCCCGCCTACCACAGGTATCTGAAAGAGCAGCAGGCGAAAGGGGAGAAAACAGTTTCCTCCACGGCCGTGGCGGAAGAGCTGCACCTCAACCCGGTGCAGGTGCGCAAAGACCTCGCCGTCATCAGTTCGGTGGCGGGCAAACCCAAATTAGGGTTCGAGATCGCCGACCTCATCGAGGACATCGACCGCATTCTCGGCTACGACAACGTGACCGACGCCGTCATCGTCGGTGCGGGCGGACTTGGCTCGGCGCTCATCGGCTACGGCGGCTTCAAGGCGTACGGCTTGAACATCGTCGCCGCGTTCGATTCCGATCCCGAGCGCATCGACACGCAGATTTCCGGCGTCAAAGTGTTCGACGCCGCCGAAATCGTAAAACTCGTCCGGCGGCTCAACGTGCTCATCGGCATCGTCGCGGTGCCCAAATCCGCCGCGCAGGAAGTGGCGGATAAACTGGTGGAAGGCGGCGTGCGCGCCATCTGGAATTTCGCGCCCGTGCACCTGAACGTGCCGGAAAACATAGCAGTTAAAAACGAGGACATGGCGGCATCGCTCGCGATTCTGTCCAAACGCCTCGCGGAAATTTTATACAGTGAAAAATAAAAGGAAAGGAGTGTTTTATGGAGAACGAAAAACTCGTCGATTCGGTCGAAGCCCTGATGGCGAAGATCGAGCAGGTGAAAAAGGCGCAGGAGATCTTTGCCACCTACTCGCAGGAACAGGTCGATAAGATCTTCACGGCGGCGGCGCTCGCGGCCAACAACCAGCGTATCCCGCTGGCGAAAATGGCGGTCGCGGAGACGGGCATGGGCATCGTGGAGGACAAGGTCATCAAAAACCACTATGCCGCCGAGTATATCTACAACACCTACAAGAACACCAAAACGGTGGGCGTCATCGAAGAGGACGCCTCTTACGGCGTCAAAAAGATCGCCGAGCCGATCGGCGTCGTGGCGGCGGTCATCCCTACCACCAACCCCACCTCTACGGCTATCTTCAAAACGCTCATCTGCCTGAAAACGCGCAACGGCATCATCATTTCGCCCCACCCGCGCGCCAAGGGCTGCACCATCGCCGCGGCGAAAGTGGTGCTCGAAGCGGCCGTCAAGGCGGGCGCGCCCGAGGGCATCATCGGCTGGATCGACGTGCCTTCCCTCGAAATGACCAATACGCTCATGAAAACGGCGGATATCATTCTCGCCACCGGCGGCCCCGGCATGGTGCGCAGCGCGTACAGCTCGGGCAAACCGGCGCTCGGCGTCGGCGCGGGCAACACCCCCGCCATCATCGACGAAACGGCGGATATCACCGTCGCCGTCAACTCGATCATCCATTCCAAAACGTTCGATAACGGCCTCATCTGCGCGTCCGAACAGTCGGTCATCGCCGAAGATTCCGTGTACGACGCCGTCAAAGCGGAGTTCTTAAAGCGCGGCTGCTATTTCCTCAACGAAGAGGAGAAGAACAAAGTGCGCTCCACCATGATCATCAACGGCGCATTGAACGCCAAAATCGTCGGTCAGCGCGCGCCCAAGATCGCCGAGATCTGCGGGTTCACCGTGCCCGATACGGCGAAAATTTTGATCGGCGAAGTGGAGAGCGTAGACCTCGAAGAGGCTTTCGCGCACGAAAAACTTTCGCCCGTGCTCGCGCTGTACCGCGCCAAAGACTTTGACGACGCCGTCGCCAAGGCGGAGCGCCTCATTGCGGACGGCGGCTACGGCCACACCGCGTCGCTGCACATCAACGCCGTCACCGAAAAGGCGAAGATCGCCAAGTGGCAGGAGGCCATGAAGACCTGCCGCATGATCATCAATATGCCTTCCTCGCAGGGCGCCATCGGCGACATCTACAACTTCAAACTCACCCCTTCGCTCACGCTCGGCTGCGGCTCCTGGGGCGGCAACTCGGTTTCCGAAAACGTCGGCGTAAAACACCTTCTGAACATCAAAACATTAGCGGAGAGGAAAGAAAATATGCTCTGGCTCAGACTTCCCGAAAAAGTTTACCACAAACGCGGCTGCCTGCCCGTCGCGCTCGACGAACTCAAAACCGTCATGGGCAAGAAAAAGGCATTCATCGTCACCGATAAATTCCTGTACGAAAACAACTATATCAAACCCATCACCGACAAACTCGACGAAATGGGCATCCGCTACACCTGCTTCTACGACGTCGCGCCCGATCCCAACCTCGCCTGCGCGAAAGAGGGCGCCAAACTGATGGCGGAGTTCAAGCCCGACGTGATCATCGCCCTCGGTGGCGGCTCGGCGATGGATGCCGGCAAGATCATGTGGGTGCTGTACGAGCATCCCGAAGTGGACTTCCTCGACATGGCCATGCGCTTCATGGATATCCGCAAACGCGTGTACACCTTCCCGAAGATGGGCGAAAAGGCGTACTTCATCGCCATCCCCACCTCGGCCGGTACCGGTTCCGAAGTGACGCCGTTCGCCGTCATCACCGACGAAACGACGGGCATCAAGTACCCCCTCGCCGACTACGAACTGCTCCCGAAAATGGCGATCGTCGACGCGGATTTCATGATGAGCATGCCCAAGGGCCTCACTTCCGCATCCGGTATCGACGCGCTGACGCACGCGCTTGAAGCGTATGCCTCGGTCATGGCAACGCCGTACACCGACGGCCAGGCGCTCGTCGCGGCGAAGATGATCTTCGACTATCTGCCCCGCGCCTATGAAAACGGCGCGTCCGATCCCGTGGCGCGCGAAAAGATGGCAGACGCCTCCTGCATGGCCGGTATCGCGTTTGCGAACGCCTTCCTCGGCGTGTGCCACTCCATGGCGCACAAACTCGGCGCGTTCCACCACCTGCCGCACGGCGTGGCGAACGCGCTGATGATCTGCGAGGTCATCCGTTTCAACAGCGCCGAAGTTCCCACCAAAATGGGCACCTTCCCGCAGTACGCGTACCCGCACACCAAGCGCCGCTATGCGGAAGTGGCCGAATTCCTCGGCCTGGGCGGCAAAGACGACGACGCCAAAGTGAAAAATCTCATCAAAGCCATCGAAGAGCTCAAAGAGCGCGTCGGCATCAAAAAGACGATCAAAGATTACGGCATCGACGAAAAGAACTTCCTCGATCGCCTCGATGAGATGTGCGAACAGGCGTTCGACGACCAGTGCACGGGCGCGAACCCGCGTTACCCGCTCATTTCCGAGATCAAAGAAATGTATCTCAAATGCTATTACGGCAAATAAGGAGGGAATAAAAAATGGCGGAAATCATTCAGAAAACAGACAAAAAGACCATCTACTGCGAGGGCAAAACGCTCGTCAAACTGTTCAACAGCGACTACCCGAAGTCAGACGTTCTCAACGAGGCGCTCAACACGGCGCGCGTGGAAGAGGGTACGTCTCTCAACGTGCCCGCCGTGCACGAGGTCACCAAAGTCAACGGCGAATGGGCGATCGTGCTCGATTACGTCGAGGGCAAAACGCTGCAGCAGTTGATGGACGAAAACCCCGATAAAACGGCACAGTATCTCGAAGAGTTCGTAGACCTGCAGGTGGAAGTGCTCGAACAGAAGGTGCCGCTGCTCACCAAACTCAAAGACAAGATGCACCGCAAAATCTCGTCGACCAAGTTCGATAAGACCACGCGCTACGATCTGCACATCCTGCTCGATTCGCTGCCCGCGCACGACAAACTGTGCCACGGCGATTTCAACCCCGGCAACATCATCGTCAGCCCCGACGGGCGCAAATTCATCATCGACTGGGCGCACGCCACGCAGGGCAACGCCCGCTGCGACGCCGCGCGCACGTATTTGTTGTTCAAACTGGAAAAGAAAGACGAGCTCGCCGAGCAGTATCTGAAACTGTTCTGCGAAAAAACGGGCATCGCCAAGCAGCTGGTGCAAAAGGCACTGCCCATCGTCGCCGCCAGCCAAACCACCAAAGCCGTGCCCGAAGAGCAGGCGTTCCTCGAAAAATGGGTGAACGTGGTGGATTACGAGTAAAACTGTTCACAAAAAAAGCGCCGAGCTGTCGGCGCTTTTTTTCGTGATTTTGAGGGTGACACCGCCGAGCGCCGCTTTAAAAAGCGGCTGTGCGGCGTTTTCTCCCTCTTTTTGCCCTTTTTAGGGGCACACCCTTATAGAACGGGCAAAAATTCACCCTCTTCCCGTAAGCAAAAGTATTTGCAAATCGGGTAGCGCCGCGCAAAAGCGCGGTTTTGCTTGCGCGAGAGAATGGTGTCTGCGTAAATTTCCGAAAAGAAAGACGAACAGAGGATAATTTCCGCAAATAACGCTATACTAAAAGAAAAACGTGCCAAGGAGCGTGCTTTATGGAAATTTTGCAGTATATCCTCATTGCCGTTGCGGCGATCGTCGTCGTCGCCATCGTGCTCAAACTCTTAAAGTTCGGTTTCAAAACCATCATCAAATTCGTCATCAACGCCGCCATCGGTATCGGCGTCATCTTTTTGCTCAACCTCATCCCGGGCGTGGAGATCCCCATCGTTTGGTGGACGGGGCTTTTATCCGGCCTGTTCGGCGTTCCCGGCGCCGTCATCGCCCTCATCATCAGCTTTTTTATCTGAACGCAGAAAACAAAACTGCGCTGCCCTGTTGACAAACGGCAGCGCATATTTTATAATAGGGGCATGAAAGATAACAAAATTCTCGTCAGCGAGATCATTAAAGACATCAAAAAAGATATGTCGGACGAAGAGGTGCTTTCCCTGCTTGCCGACAGTAAAATTTCCGTGAATACGGCCAGCGAAACGAAAAAAGGCTATACGCTCGGCCAGCGTGCAGCGGATAAGATCGCTAAATTTGCCGGCAGCTGGGCGTTTATTTTTTCTTTTGTGGGCGTTCTCGTGCTGTGGATGGTGCTCAACGCGCTGCTCGCGGCCGGCGCGTTCGATCCGTACCCGTTTATTCTTCTGAACCTCGTGCTGTCGTGCGTGGCGGCCATACAGGCCCCCCTCATCATGATGAGCCAGAACCGCCAGGAAGAAAAAGACCGCCGCCGTGCCGAAAACGATTATAAAGTAAACCTGAAAACGGAAATTCTGATCGAAGACCTGCACAACAAGGTCAACCGCCTGCTTGCCCGCCAGGAACAGCTGGAAAAAATGCTGAAAGCGGGGGAGGGGGCACTCCGCAGCCCGTCAGAAGAGAAAAAACCTGCAGAACCCTCCGTACCGGCCGATAAAAAAACGTCGCCGCACTCCGCAGAAAAATAAGTTTTCCGCCCGAAAAAAGAGCTCTCCGCGCAGGGGCTCTTTTTACGTTGCCGCACCCTCTTCCCGCGCGGCGCAAAAAGCCGTCTGCCCGTCAAAAAAATTTTTCAAAAAATTAAAAAATTTCTTTCAAATGCTTGACATTAAAAATGAAAGTGGTATAATATTAGCAGAATTAAAGAAAGAGTGCTAACACTTAAACACAAAGAGTGCTAACATCCTTCCGCAATAAGGAGATGATAATTATGAAAAACGAAATTTCAAGGCGCAACGATTACGATTTCTTTGAAGAAGCGATGCACGATTTCTTCCCTGTTTTTTACGGCGGAAAACACAGCCAGAAGTATATGCGCACAGACATCAAAGAGGATGAAAACGCCTACCTGATGGAAGTGGAGCTGCCCGGTATGGACAAAAACGATATTCACGTCGATCTGAAAGACGGCTATCTGAATATCTCCGTGAATAAGAGCGAAAAGAACGACGGCGGCAAAAAGGACAACTACATCCACCGCGAGCGCAGTTTTTCGTGCAGCCGCAGTTACTACGTCGGCGATATCAAAAAGGAAGATATCAAAGCCAAGTATGAAAACGGCATTCTGAACATCACGATCCCGAAAGAGACCGAAAAGAAGGCGGAAGAAAGCCGCATTCTCATCGAATAATACTTTCCGAAACACAGCAAAGCGGGGGCGGCCGAAAAGCCGCTCCCGCTTTGCTGTATTATGAGGGCCGCCCCGAAAGAAAATTTCGGGGCGGCTTTGCTGTTGCGGTACAAGACCGGCGCGCCGGCTGCGGGGCGCGCAGAGTCTTGTTTTTCCCGAATAAAAGCAGGCAAACGCCGGCCGGCTCAGCGGAAAGCGTTCCGGTTTTCGTCGTACGTGTAGCCGATTTCGGCGAGGGCGGCGCGAAGTTCCGCTTCGTCGGCGCCCGTTTCCTCGCACAGCGCCTCCAGCGTAGGGCAGCGGTCGCGCAGCAGCATATTCACCGCGCTCAAAAGCATATACGGGTCTTTGGGAAGTTGCGTCATAGCGTTCTCCTTTTCCGCCGAAAAATTTTCGGTATCGCGAAAGTATCAGTACCCTCTCGCCGTGGCGGCGGCGGCCAGTACGGCGGCGGCAAAAACGAGCAGCGATAAAATAAATACCGCAATATCGGCGATGCGCAGCCGCTTGTTTTCTTTCAGAAAAATACACGCGAGCGCGAGCGCGGCGGATAAAACGGTCAGCGCCAGGCTCACATAAAACAGCCAGCCCGCGCCCTGCGCGGTCAGGTTTTCCGGCATGCTGTAATCGTAATATTTGCGCACGGGTACAAAATTGCCCTGTTCGTCCTGCCCGGGCAGGATGCCCTCGTCGTGAAAAACGCGCAGAAAATAAAAGGGAATGCACAGCAGGCTGACAGCTGCCTGTATAAAATAAAAAAGTTTTTTCCTCATCATATCCCCCGGCCGCCCGTTCAAAAAAGGGCGGCGCAAAAATTTACCCGCAGAGTTTGCGGCAAACACCCTCTCGCCGCGGCGGGCGAAAAACGGAAAAGATCAGTCTTTGCGGCGGTAGGTGCGCTTCAGTTTCCAGATGGTGAGGGAGAGCAGAACAAACGAAAAGACCGCGAGTATGACCAGCGGCACGGCGGGGTGCAGGGAATACAGGTCTTTGCTGAAATACTCCGTCCAGCCGTTGATTCCGCATTCGCGCCCGAAAACGGCGATTCCCCAGGCGCTGGGCGTGATGTATTTGATCCACCCGGCCGCCCCGCCGATCTCGATCAGGCAGTCGGAAAAAACCACCTGCAAAATGATCACGATCAGCACGGGCAGGATGGCGCTCTCCGATTTTTTCAGCGCCGCCGAGATCAAAAGCCCCAGGTTGGTCACGCAGATGTTTACCAGAATCAGTGCGAGCAGACACAATAAAATGCCCTCGGCAGGATTCGGAAACGCAAAATCGATAAACGTGAGGCTGCCGAAGAACAACACGGCGCACTGCACCGCGCCGACGGCGCACAGCACGACCGATTTGGAAAAGGCGTACGCCGTCACGTCCAGTCCGCCGAACACCTCGCGCGCGAGCACGTCGCGCTCTTTGCAGATCTCGCGGTAACTGTTGAGGATCCCCATCATCGCCGCCATCACGACCAGCACGAACAGGATGATATTGGCGGCCCCGATGTCTTTGACGGTGAAGGCATCTTTTTTGCATACCAGATACAGGATCAGCAGCAGGGCAAACGGTTCGAGCACCAGCGGTATGAGCGCCGCGGGGATGGAAAAGATCTGGCGGAAGTACCGCCGCACGGCAACGTGAAAGTGCCGTATGTCCATGCGCGCGGAGCGCCGTTTGAATTTTTTCATTCGTCTGCCTCCCCGTCCGCTCCGCTTCGGCCGCCTCCGCCCGCGCCGTCCGCGCGTTCGGGCGCGCTTTCCGCCCGTTTTCGGGCGGTTTTCCGCCGTTTGGGTTTTTGTTCCGGAGTTTCTGCCGCGGCCGGCGTTTCCGGCGCGGTGGTTTCATCGCTTTTGGCCGTGCGCTTTTTGCCCGCATCCGCCTGCCCGATGGGTTTGGGCGGCTTTTCCCATGCCGCCGGCGTATCGTCCTTTTCGGGTGGCAGCATATCGTTTTTGCCGTATTCCTCGTCGAAAGCGGCGAACAGTTCGCCGTACTGCGCCGAACGCCTGTATTTTTTGGCGAATGCTTCGCTCGTTTCCTCGTCGGAGAGCGCGGCAAAGATGCGCGAATACGAGCGGCGGTTGAACCAGCGGAAAGCGCCCTCCGCCCCGCCGTAATAGCACACTCTGCCCCCTCGGCCCAAAAACAGCACGCGGTCGCACTTGTCGAGGTTTTCCATCGCGTGGGTGATCACCACGATGGTGCGCCCTTTTTTGGAGAGATCGGATAACAGTTCCATCATCTCCATGTCGAGGTCGGGGGAAAGGCCGCTCGTCGGCTCGTCCAAAAAGATCACTTTCGGGTCGGATAACAGTTCCATGGCGATGGAAACGCGCTTTTTCTGCCCGCCCGAAAGGCTGGAAATGCGCAGGTGCTCTTTGCCCTGCAACCGCACATCGGCGATGGCGCCGGTCACGCGCGCACAGAGTTCCTCTTTCGAAAGGTCTGCGCGCGTGCGCAGCATGGCAGTGTAGCGCAGAGCGTCCCACACTTTCAGGTCGTCGTGCAGGATGTCGCGCTGGGGAACGTATCCCACCACGCCGCGGTACGAGTTCATATTTTCGTAATAGTCGTTGGTGTCGTAATAGATCTTGCCGGAAGTGGCGGGGCGCATGCCGTTGAGGCAGTCGAGCAGGGTAGATTTCCCCGCGCCGCTGCCGCCCACGATCGCCACGAATTCGCCCGCGCCGATGCGGAAGGAAACGTCCGTCACCAGCGAAATTTTGCCGCGCGCCGCGCGGTCGCTGACCTGTTTGTTCACGCCCACGGCATCGATCTGAATGCCCGCGGCAGAGGTGGAAAACAGCAGGCGGTTCCGGTAAAAAATGTACGCGGCAGAGGGGATGGAGATGCGGTCGTGGTCAGAAAGTTTCCGCCGCTTTATTTTTTTGTTGTTCACATAGGTGCCGCCCGAACTGTGCGCGTCCTCGATGTAGCAGCTTTCGCCGTCGAACACGATAAAGCAGTGCTTTTCGGAAACGAGCGGGCTTGGAATGCGGATGTCACATCCTTCGCCGCTGCCGATCGCCGTCACCGTTTTCTGCGTCAGGTCGAAGTGGTCGCCGCGCTTGCGGCTGAATTGCCGCACCGCGGAAATGCGCGCGATCTCTTCGCGCTTTTTGTCGCCCGCCTTGCACAGCGTCAGTTCGCCGTCGAACTTCACCACGGGTTTGCGGAATTTTTTGCCGCCCAGGCGCACCTCGCAGCGCGAATCTTCCTGCGAGAGGTCCTCCGCATACCAAACGTTGTTTTTGCAGAAAAGCCGCACCTGCCGCGGCTGCACGGAGGCGGAGCGCACGGAAATATCCGCGCCGCGCCCCGATCCCACGATCAGTTCGCCGCGCTCCTCGCTCTCGATAAAGCGGAACAGGTCGCCCTGCTGTATTTTCAGAACAATGTTTTTCAAAAAATGCTCCTTTTGTCCGTTTGTGCCGCATGGCGGCGCCCTGCCCACGGGGAGAGCCGGCGGGCAGGCCGCATATGCCGCGCCGTATTATGCCCGTCCGTTCGGGGCGGACGGGGCGCAGGCGGTACGTTTCGTTCCAATATTATACCATAACGCCGCCCGTTTGGCAACTTTCCGCCGCCGTTTGGCGCACGTACCCGGATTTTGTTGACGGCTCCGCCCGGCCGGAGTATAATAGAGTGCGGCCGACGGGAGGGGCCTTTTATGACCGAACAGAGTGCCGCGCCGCGCGGAAAAGCGCGGCTGGCCGTTTTACATATCTTAAAGAGCAGCGCGGTGCTGCTCGTAGCGCTCGCCGCCGCGGCGGTCACCTGCTTTTTCGTGCCGCCCGATGCGGAATACTTGGAGTATTTCGACCTGCAAACGCTCACCTGTCTTTTCTGCACGCTGGCGGTGGTGGCGGCGTTCAAGGACATCAAATTTTTCGAGTGGCTGGCCGATGCCATCGTGCGGCGGTTCAAAAATATGCGCAACATCGTGCTGGCGCTGGTATTCGTCACCTATTTCGGTTCGATGATCATGGCCAACGACATGGCGCTCATCACCTTTCTGCCCCTCGGCTGGTTTGTTCTGCAATCGTGCGGCAAATTCAGGCTCACCGCGTTTACCTTTATCATGCAGAACATCGCCGCCAACCTCGGCGGTATGCTCACGCCCTTCGGCAACCCGCAGAACCTGTACCTGTATTCGTATTTTCACATTCCCACGGGCGAGTTTTTCGCCGTCATGGCGCTGCCCTTTGCCGTGGCGTTCGTGCTCATTCTGGGGGTGTGCCTGTTCGTAAAGCCGCAGCCGGCCGAACTCTCCGCCGCGCCGCGCGTGCGGCCGCCGCTGTGGCGCATCCTCGCGTATGCGGCGCTGTTCGTGCTCTCCCTGCTCATCGTATTCCGCGTCTTTCCCTATTACTGGGGGCTTCTGGCGGTGGCGGCGGCGCTGCTCGTGCTGGATTTCCGCGCCGTTCTGCGCGTCGATTACGGGCTGCTGCTCACCTTTTGCGCCTTTTTCGTGTTTTCGGGCAACCTCGCGCGTATCCCGGCGGTCGCGGATTTTCTCGCCTCGCTCGTCGCGCTCGACCCGCTCGCGTTCGGCGTGCTTTCCTGCCAGGTCATCTCCAACGTGCCCTCGGCGGTGCTGCTCTCCAAATTCACGCAAAATTATCCCGCATTGCTCGTCGCCGTCAACATCGGCGGCCTGGGCACGCCCATCGCCTCGCTCGCCAGTCTCATCACGCTCAACACCTTCCGCCGCGTGCAGCCGGGGCAAACGAAAAAATACATCGTCAAATTTTTGCTTTTGAACTTTTCCTTCCTCGCCGTACTGCTCGGCGCGGGATACCTGAACGCGCTGCTTTTATAGCGCCGCTGTTTGCAAATAACGGGCGCCGGGGCGCGCCGTGTGGCGAGTCTCCGTTAAAAAGTGCCGCGCTCGCCGGGCGAAAGGCGCCGTTTTTGCGCGGTTTGTCGGAAAAGAGCACGCCGCAATTTTCCCCTGCCGGGCAAAATGTTCAAAATCACCCAAAAATTCAAGGGGCCGCCGCACGTTCCGTGCGGCGGCCCCTCGCTTTGCTTTTGCGGCTCGGCTTATTTTGGTTTTGCCTCGTCTGTACCGTTTTCCGACCGGTATTTCGAAGGCGATTTGCCGGTGCGCTTTTTGAACTGTGCGGAAAAGTACGCGGGGGAGTTGAACCCGCAGCTCGTCGCCGTTTCCGTTACGGGAATGCCCAGGTCGAGCATCTTTTTCGCCTGTTCGATGCGGTAGGAAATGAGATATTCCGACGGCGACGCGCTCGTCAGGCGCGAAAACAGAACGCTCAGGTAGCTGCGCCCCACGCCCACATACGCGGCGATCTCGGCAACGCCGATATCGTCGTTGAAATTTTCCTTGATGAAGCGGATCGCCTGTTCCACATACTGCACGGCGGGCGGCTGAAGTTTTTTGCCGCTGTCTTCCCGAAAGAAGAGAAAGCGTGCCAGCAGCTCGTATACCATGCCTTTGGCGGAAAGATACCCGGCGAAGGTGTTTTCGAGTATTTTCGGCTGGATATTGCGGAAAAGGCCCTCGATCACGCTGTCTGCATAGTGCGCCACGGGCGTTTCGGCCGTCAGCCCGGCCCGCTCGAGCAGCTGCTTTACGGCCGCGCCGTCGATCTCCACCCAATAATAGCGGTAAGGATCCTGCGGTTCCGCACAGTAATACACGAGCACGTTTTTGGGGAGATAAAAGAGGTCGCCCGCCGCCACGGCGTATGTTTTTCCGTTCACTTCGAAACGTCCGCGCCCCGCAACCACATATTGCAGAACGTGTTCCTGCTTGATCGCCCTGTACCAGTGCCCCGGATCGGCGTCCTGAAACCCGAACGTCGCAATGCGGAAGTCGGTGTCTGCCACGGGAAAATATTGTTTCTGTATGCCGTAAGAAAATGTTGCCATCGCTTCTCCGTCAAAGAACAAAATCGAAAGTTTATTTTACATTTCTAATTGTATCACAATGCTTGCCGTGATACAATAGATATACAAAAATTTTCCGAAAAAAGGAGAAAAAGATGTTCAAAATTACATTTATGGGCGCAGGAAGCACGGTTTTTGCCAAAAATGTGCTGGGCGACTGCATCCTTTCGCCCGAACTCGGCGAATTTGATATTGCTCTGTACGATATCGACGAAAAGCGGCTGGAAGATTCCCGCCGTATGTTGGAGAACATAAACAAAAATTATAAGGGCAAGGCAAAGATCAGGGCGTATACAGACAGGCGCGCGGCTCTGCGCGGTGCGGATTTCGTGATCAATGCCATTCAGGTAGGGGGCTACGAGCCTTGCACGGTCACCGATTTTGAAGTTCCCAAAAAGTACGGCCTGCGGCAGACGATCGCCGATACGCTGGGCATCGGCGGCATCTTCCGCGCGCTGCGCACGATCCCCGTTCTCGAAGAGTTTGCCGAAGATATCCACAAAGAATGCCCGCGCGCGCTCTTTTTGAACTACACGAATCCCATGGCCATGCTCACGGGGTATATGCTCCGCTACCTCGATGTGCGCACGGTAGGGCTTTGCCACAGCGTGCAGGGATGCGTGAAAACTCTCTTTGAGCAGCTGGGCATGGAAGAATTCATCGGCAAATGCCGCTGGAAGATCGCCGGAATCAATCACCAGGCCTGGCTCACCGAGATCACCGATTTCGCCGGCAACGACCTCTACCCGGAGATCAAGCGCCGTTCCCTGAGCGGCGACTACGCGGAAAAAATCAAATATGACCTCGTGCGGCACGATATCATGCACCGTTTCGGCTACTATAATACGGAGTCGAGCGAACATACCGCCGAATACAACCCGTATTATATCAAGGCGAAATATCCCGAACTGATCGAACGGTTCCATATTCCTCTCGACGAATACCCGCGCCGCTGCCGCAACCAGATCGCAGACTGGGAAAAAATGCAGAAAAAACTCGTTTCCGAAAACGTGGAGCACGCGCTGAGCCACGAGTTCGGTATGCCCATCATCAGGGCTATCGTAAATGACGTGCCGTATAAGATTCACGGCAACGTGCTCAATACCGGCCTGATCGACAACCTTCCGCAAAATGCCTGTGTGGAAGTGCCCTGTATGATCGACGGGTGCGGCGTGAATCCCTGCCGCGTCGGCTCTCTCCCCGAACAGTGCGCCGCGCTCAACCGCACGAATATCAACGTGCAGAATATGACCATCGAAGCGGCGCGAACGCACAGCAAAGACGCGGTATATATGGCGGCGTATCTCGATCCGCACACCGCGGCGGAACTTTCGCTCGACGATATCAGGAGCCTCTGCGACGACTTGTTCGAGGCGCACAAAGGCTGGCTCCCCGAATACAGGTAACAAAAGCCTGCGGCGTTGGTACGGCGGCGCTGCCGCGTTTGCCGCAAGGTCTGCCGAAGTTTGCGTTGCGCCCCGGGCGGCGCTGCCGCGTTTGCCGCAAGGTCTGGCGAAGTTTGCGTTGCGCCCCGGGCGGCGCAACGCAAAAAACGGACGAACAGCCTGCACATTCTGCAAAAGAGAGGGGCGCGCATTCCGCGCGGCCCCTCTTGTAAAAAATCCCCGAACGGAATTTCCGTTCGGGGATTTTGTTTTTACTCTCCTTTGAAGGGGAGAAGCGCTACGATGCGCGCCTTTTTGATGGCGTTGGAAAGTTCCCTCTGGTGCATGGCGCAGGTACCGGTCATGCGGCGGGGAAGGATCTTGCCGCCCTCGGTGATGAATTTTTTCAGGCGGTTCACGTCTTTATAGTCGATGTATTCGACCTTTTCCTGGCAGAAAGCGCACACTTTTCTGCGCGAAGTGCGCTTCATGGGTTTGCGTACGGGTTTATTTTCTTCCATGGTCTTGCTCCTTTAAAGATTTTTTGCGGAAGGCGCCCCTGCGCTCTTTCCGCGGTGTTGCCGGCCTGGCGCCGTTGCGCTGTAACGGCACGGCAGGTGCGGGCCTCACGGCCTGCAAAGGTTGCTCAGTTCCGAGCGCAAAGAGGCTCAGAACGGGATATCCGAATCGTCGTCGAAGGCTTCGAGCGCGGGTTTTTTGCGGGGCGCGGGAGCCGCGGGCGCGGAATAATCGCCCTCGTCCGAACCGGACGCGTTTTTGGGCGTCAAAAACTCCACGTCGTCGGCGACCACGTCGACGAACGTGCGTTTCTGCCCTGCGTTGTCCTCGTAATTTCTGAGTTGAATGCTGCCTACTACGGCCACCTTGTTGCCTTTTTTGCAAAAGCGGTTCACATTCTCCGCCAGGCCGCGGAACGCGGTAACGTTAAAGAAATCCGTCTGACGCTCAGCGTCTTGCGAAGAGAATCTGCGGTTCACCGCAATGGCAAACCGGCACACGCTCACGCCGCTGTTGGTCTCCGAAAGTTCGGGATCGCGCGTGAGATTGCCGATCAAAAATACCTTGTTCATCTTTTCCTCCGTTTACGCGTTCGACTTCGTGATCATTCTGCGAAGAACGCCGTCCGTAATGCCTGCCACGCGGTCGAGTTCTTTGTTGAAAGAACCGTCGGCTTCATAGGTCAGCAGTGCGTAAAAGGCTTCGCTCTTGTAGTTGATGGGATAAGCGAGTTTTTTAACGCCCCATTTGTCCGTAGAAACCGCCGTGCCGCCCAAACTCTTTACCAGGTCTTCAAACCTGGCGATCGTAGCGTCGCGCGCTTCTTCGGCGACGGCAGAGTCGATCAGATACAGCATTTCGTACTTCATGTTTTTTCACCTCCCGGTCGTATTCGGCGCACCGCGCGGGTGCGCAAGGGTTTGCGCCTTTTTTCAGCGCATATGACATTATACCTTAATTTTGCGGGCAAGTCAATCGATTTTGCACTTGCGGAAAGGTTTTTTGCCGCAAAAAGGGCAGCGTCGCCGATTTTTTGCCGCATTTGCGAAAAGTGCGCGGCCGCAAAAAAGCGCCCTCTCCGCAAAAGGAAAGGGCGCCGAAAAGCGTTTGGTTACGGGGTTGTCGTTCCGATATTGATATTGCCGGAGGCGATATCGTAAATCAAGTTGATCATGCCGTTGAGCGTGAGTCCGCCGATCGTATCGCAATCCGCTATGCCGAAGCGGGAAATATCGGTATTCAGCACATCCTCGGGCGTCTTGCCGTCGGGTGCGCTGATGTCGACCATGCCGTCGTCGTACAGGTCGCGCAGGGTGAGAGTGGAGATGTTCGCCTGCACGTTGCTCATGAGGCTGCCGATGTCCTGCACCGGGCAGGAAGTTTCCTTGCCGTCTTGTGTGACCAGGTACTTCCACGCGCCCACGGGGGTGCCGTAGGTGTACAGGTTTTTGCCGGCAATCACGGCGGAGTCAAAGTCTTTTGCAAGGGCATATTCGCCGTTTGTCACTTGCAGGGGAACCTGCATCCAGGCCTCTTTTTCGGTGTCGAACCAGAACAGGTTGCCGTATTGGAAGGTGTAGCCGTCTTTGTACTCTCCCGCAAACAGCAGGCGCGAATACAGCCGTCCGGCCGCCGCACCTTCCGCCGTCAAACCGTAGGCGGCGGGGATGAGGCTCACCTTTTTCATCGTTTCGGTGGCGATGTCCCAGCGGTACAGCGTGTCAACGGTGTAATGGCCGTCCGTGCCGGGTGTCGCCGGGTTTTTGCCTTCGCGGTCGGTGTAGTACGTTGCGCCCTGCGGTTCGCCGTTGTTCGGCAGCTGCCAGCCTGTGACCTCGGTGGCAAGTACATATTCACCGTCGCTGAACATATACAGGGGAACGTTCGAATAATCGCCGCGGTTCGCGTCGGTGATCAGAATATAGGGCGATAGCAGCTGCGAGGGCACGGCGGTGGTGGTCTTTGCCTCGTATTCGGCTCTGTATTCCTCGAACGTCATGGTTTTGCCGTTCACATACACGTAAAGCAGCCCGTTGTAGGAGGTGCTGTACTGATCGTAAAGGGCTTCCAGCGCATTGAATTTTTCGTCGGCAGACGCGTCTTCTCCAACCGAAATTTCCTCCACAACGTGATAGCCGTAGATGTTGTCGGCAAACATCTGCTGCACGGTCAGGTTTTTCAGGTCTTCCGACAGCGAATCGAGCGTGGAATTTTTCAAAAGCGCGAGGAACCCGTCGCTCGTCGCTTCTTCGCCGAGAATCTCGCCGAGGGTAAAACTGTCGATGGCGGCACTCAACTCTTTCCCGTCGATGGGTACATCTGCCAAAAGCTGCAAAATTTTGGGCGAGGCGGGATTGTCGTCGGTCGCCTCTTCTTCGGTCACGATGTCGATCACTTGGCCGATGGTCAGCGAGCCGATCTTGGCCGGGTCGGAAAAATCGGTCAGCGTCCAGTCGGCGATCGCCTGCATCAGCGGGTGCGAGGCGGGGTTGTCGTCGGTCGCCTCTTCTTCGGTCACGATGTCCACGACGGAAGAAATTTTCAGTTCGTCCAGCCCCGCCGAGAGTGCGCCGATGGTTTTCGGCTCCGCATTGCCGATCATCACGAATTCGTCCCCTTCGATGCGGTAATCCACGCCCTCTTCGCCGTAGGCGAGGGTGCGCAGCAGGGCGGAGGAATCGGGCGTTATATCCAGAACGTCCTTCACGTAAATGCCGTTCATTTCCGCGCCCATCGAATCGGAGAGGTAACCCATCGGCACATAGCGCACCGCGTCGAGCATATCGTTGGAAAGGTCTACGCCGAAGTAAGTGCCCACGTCCGCCAGCGTCATTTCGTCCATGTCGAACACGCGCGAAAAAGCCGTCAGCGCGTAGGTCACGGGCAGGCCGCCGATGCCGTCGGTTTCCACATACAGCGCCGTATCGGCGTTGGCCGCCGCGGCGTCCGCTTCCGTATATACGTATTCGAGGGCGAAGAGCGTTTCCTCTGTATAGCCTTCCGCAACGGCAAAGCCGCCGTTTTCGGTGTCGGCCACGTAATTGCCGCTCCCGTCCGTCTGCGTCACGAGTACGTAATATTTGCCGTTCGACTCGTAATAGTCGCCCGTTTTCGGCACATCGCCCATCGGGCTGCCGCCTTCGGGCGCCTGCGCCTCTTCGGAGTACAGGGGTGTGTAGCGGTAGGGCGCCGCCACTTCGTACGCCGTCACTTCGCCCTGAGCGCTGCCGAGGTCTTCCGTCGCATAATCCGTTTCGCCGTCGGGGCCGGTGCGCGTCATGATCTTTTCGTTGGCGGCGAGGGCAAAGGTGACCTCGTTCCCGTTCACCGCGTACACCGCGCCGTTGTTTTCCGTCATGGGCGTGTACACAAACGGGATACTGTCGTTGTCCGTTTCCGTTTGCAGGTACAGCGTCGCGCCGTCCGCGCTCCGTTTGAGGTAGCCGCTCTGCGTATCCACGCCCTCCAGCGTGTACAGCGTTTCGGTGCTTTTCACGGTGATCGGCTGCCGTGCGCCCGCGTCGTCGGTGTATTCGGAAACAAAGCTCTCCGCGCGCGTGTAGAAAGTATAGGGTTCGGCGGCGTATTTGCTGTCGAACACTTTATCGATGGTGCCCGCCTCGTTGTCGTTGACCTGCGTATAAACGAGGAGAGGGCTTTCCGCGTTGCCCGTGATGATGTCGAGGTCGGGCAGTTCGAACGAGAACTGCTCCGAAAGGTCGTTGAGCGACGCGGTGATCACCAGCATCTCCGTCAGGTTTGCGGTCAGCTGTGAAAAGTTGGTGGAATACAGCCGTTCGCGGTCTACTTTGAACAGGCCGTTCTGCTCGATGTTGTCTACGAGTTGGTCGGCAAAATCGCCGGCCGCGGGGGAGATCTCGGTCAGCGTGTCGATATTGATCTCGCCCGAAAGCGCGTCGGAAACCTTTTTCACGACCTCTTCGATGGTGCCGTCGTATTCGGAAGATATCCATTCGGTATCGCCGAACAGTCCGGTGATAGTGCTCACTTTCACCGTCTTGTACACGGCGATGAGCGTGCCCGCGATGGCGCCGATGAAAATGACGATGGTCAGAACGATCGTCAGCAGCACGGTGCCTAAACTGAAATTGGATTTTACCATATTTTACCTCACAGAAATCGATTGGAGAACGGTGCGGCGGAAGTTTGCGCGCCGCCCGCCGGAAGCCGCCGCAAAAACCGCGCCGCCGGGCAGAGCCCTTTCACAGCGTGCGTACAACGGCGAATTCGCAGTTTCCGTTTACTTCGTATTCGCCGAGATTTTCGGCGGAAAAGCTCTCGCCCGCGGCAAAAGGCGTTTCGCCGCGCGCCCATTTGAAGTGCCCCGCGCCGGAAAGGATGTGAACGGTGTCGGTTCCGTCCGTATACAGTTTGAACCGCCGCGGCGAAATTATATACAGCGATGTGCCGCATTTGCCCACCGTTGCGCCCTGTACCGTCTTGTCGGAAAAAACGAAATCCTCTCTGGCGGGCAGCTGTTCCCGCGCAATTTTAATAAGTTTCATGCTTTTATTATAATATAAATTGCGGATGATTGCAATGATTCTGCGCAGTAAAATTCCGCCGTAAACGGAAAAACCTGGCTCAAAGCAGGTCGCCGCCGTCCTCGCCCGCGCCGTCCGCGTCCCCGCCCAGCAGTTGGTTTGCGCGCGTTTCGCCGATCTCGGAAACGTTTTTCAGTTTGCGGTCGATGGTGCGCGTCTTTTTGGCGGCGTTCTCGATGGTGTCCTGCGCCTCCTGCAATTTTTTCTGCGCCTTTTCGAGGATCTGCACGAAATTGCGGAACTCGTGCTTGAAGGCGGAAAGCAGTTCCCAGAGTTCGCCCGAACGCTTTTCGATGGCGGCCGTCTTGTAGCCGATCTGCAGGGTGGTGAGCAGCGCGCCGAGGTTGGTCGGCCCGCAGGCGAGGATGCGCCTCTGCGCGAGATGGTCGGCGAGTCCGGGCATCTTCACGCATTCGGCGTACAGCCCTTCCAGCGGCAGAAACATGATGGCGAAATCCGCCGTCAGCGGCGGGCGGATGTACTTTTT